>CALMEZ010000192.1 GCA_937864985.1 uncultured Alphaproteobacteria bacterium | reverse complement strand
TGGTGCCACCCTGCACGGCAAGCCCGGCCGGTTTGTTCAGGATGAAAATGTCCTTGTCCTCGTGGATCACCATGGACTGGAAAAGCCGCCGCTCTTCCTTGCTCAAGGGTGCTACATCAGCCTTCGGCACATCGGCAGGCCGCTTGTCGAACGCAAGTGGTGGCACGCGGATTTCATCTCCCGCCTTCAGCCGCGTATTCGTCTTGCAGCGCCCTGCGCCCACCCGCACCTGCCCGGTGCGCGTCAGCTTGTTGAGATATGCGAATGTCACCTGCGGGAAATGCACCTTGAACCAGCGGTCCAGTCGCATCCCGTCTTCATCAGCAGCAACTTCGTGGCGCTTCACTTCAGCCATAGGATTGCGCAACAGCCAGTCCGGCAAAACAGGCGGCGATGGATGCAACGACACTCACCAACACATAGACTGCGGCCATGCCGTTCTGTCCGGTTTGCATCATGCGCACCACGTCCTGAGAAAAAGCCGAAAATGTCGTGAAGCCGCCCAGCACGCCCGTCGTGAGGAAATACCGCATGGCCTCATTGTCGGTGAACTTCCGCGCCAGGAACATCACCAGAAACCCCATGGCAAAACTGCCCAAGATGTTGACCGCTGTCGTTCCCCAGGGTGTTCCATCGCCAACAACGAGCTGCACGCCGCGCACCGTGAGATAACGCGCAACAGAACCCAGCGCTCCGCCAAGCCCGATCCAGAACAGGATCATCTCACAGCCAGCCTTTGCGGCGGAAATACACAAACGGCAGAATGGCCGAGGCAATCATCAGGAAAATGGCAAAGGGATAGCCCCACTCCCAATTCAATTCCGGCATGTGGCCGAAATTCATGCCATAGATCGAGGCCACCAGTGTCGGCGGCAGGAACACCACGGCAGCCACTGAGAAGATCTTGATGATGCCGTTCTGCTCAATCGAAATCATGCCCAGCACCGCATCGAGCAGGAAACCGATCTTTCCCGACAGGAAGCTGGCATGGTCAGTCAGCGACACAATATCGCGCTGCAGAATCTTCAGGCGCGAGCGGTTCTCCTTCATGTCCTTGCTCTGCTTCATCGCTTCCACGATGGCCGTCATGTAGGTCACCATGCGGCTGATCGAGACAAGGCTTTCGCGCATTTTCGAATTGAAGTCGCCTTCCTCGCCCACCTTGCCCAGAAGCTCCTCGAGGTTCTTGGGCTTCTTGCGCTTGCGCTCGCCCACCTTCTTCTGGATGAAAGAGGTGTCGAACACCTGCTTGGACGTGTCATCGACGATCGCCCCTACCCGCTCCAGATGGTCGGCAGCCCGGTCAACGACCGCTTCCAGCAGGCTGATCAGGATACTCCATCCGGTGATGTTGCCGGTCGGCTCGCCGGGCTGTGGCTTCATGGCCTGCCGGATGTAGACAGGAAACGCCTGCGGGTGATGATAACGGATTGTAATCAAGGTGTTACCCTTGATGATGAAAGTGACGGGTGAAGACTCGGGCCGCTCGTCGTCACCCCGCCGGATCAGGTTTGCCGTCATGAACGCCGCACCATCTTCCTGATACAACCGGCTGGATGCCTCGATCTCGGCCAATTCGCCCCGTGTCGGAATGTCCATTTTGAAAAGCGCCTCAACGGCCTTTTCCTCTTCAAAGCTGGGCTCAACCAGGTCGAGCCACACGCTGTTTTCCGGAACAGCATGCGACAGCGAAAAGTCGCCATGTTCGACGAGGCATCCCTTCTCTGTTCCATAGGCAATAAGCATGTTCCGGACTCCTGCACCCTCTTTGCCAAAGGCCCTTCCGCACCGCAACCCCAACCTTGCAAGAGCGGGGCCAGCCATGCATTAAGCCGCCATGACCTACCCCATTCATATCATCGGCGCCGGCATGGCAGGCTCCGAAGCCGCTTGGCAGGCCGCTCAGGCAGGTGTTCCTGTCATCTTGCATGAAATGCGCCCCACCCGCGCCACCGATGCCCACAAGACCGATGGCTTTGCCGAGCTGGTCTGCTCTAACTCCTTCCGCAGCGATGATCACGAGCAGAATGCCGTGGGCCTCCTGCATCAGGAAATGCGCCTCGCAGGTTCACTCATCATGGACGTGGCCTCCCGCCATCAGGTGCCGGCCGGCGGTGCTTTGGCCGTGGACCGGGACGGTTTCAGCGCGGAAATCACCGCCAAACTTTCCAATCACCCCTTGATCGCCGTTGCCCGCGGCGAAATCCAGGGCCTGCCGCCTGAAGACTGGGACAATGTCATCATCGCCACAGGCCCGCTGACCTCACCCGCTCTCGCCTCTGCCATTGGCAAGCTCACGGGAGAAGCAGACCTCGCCTTTTTCGATGCCATTGCCCCTATCATCCACCGTGACTCGATCAACATGGACGTGGCCTGGTTCCAGTCCCGCTACGACAAGATCGGCCCCGGCGGCACCGGCAAGGATTATATCAACTGCCCCATGGACAAGGCGCAGTATCAAGCTTTCGTCGAAGCCCTCAACACAGGCGAAAAGGGTGACTTCAAGGAATGGGAAAAATCGACACCCTATTTCAACGGCTGCCTGCCGATTGAAGTGATGGCCGAACGTGGGCCCGAAACCTTGCGCCACGGCCCCATGAAGCCCATGGGCCTCACCAATGCCCATAACCCCACCGTGAAGGCCTATGCCGTCGTGCAGCTGCGCCAGGACAACGCCCTGGGAACGCTCTTCAACATGGTGGGCTTCCAGACCAAGTTGAAACACGCCGAGCAGGTGCGCGTCTTCCGCACCATTCCGGGATTGGAGCATGCCGAGTTTGCCCGTCTCGGTGGCTTGCACCGCAACACCTTCCTCAATTCACCCAAAGTGCTGGACAGCCAGATGCGCCTCAAGGCCATGCCGCGTCTGCGCTTCGCCGGTCAAATCACTGGCGTTGAGGGATACGTCGAAAGCGCTGCCATGGGCCTCATGGCGGGCCGCATGTCCGCAGCCGAACACTTGGGCAAAACCTTCACAGTTCCACCTGCCACCACGGCCCATGGCGCACTGATCAACCACATCACCGGTGGCCACATCGCCGTGACGGAAGGCAAGCAATCCAGCTTCCAGCCCATGAACATCAACTTCGGCCTGATGCCCGAGCCTGATGAAAAAGCAACCCGCGGCCTGAAGCGCGGCGACAAGGCGGTGGCGCGCAAAAAGGCCTACACGTCCCGCGCCCTGGCTGATTTCACGGCGTGGCTTGCGACTTCGGCAGCACCAGCCAACCCGTGATGTTGTCCACGGCTGGTTCGGGTGTCTCTTTGCCGTTGGCCGATAGAATGACGAGCGCCACACCATCTTTCAGGTCAATGCGCAGTGGTGTGTCCGGCTGCCCCTGAGCCGGCATTGCCGCGCGCAATTGTTTGACCAGATCAGCCACGGGAAGCGATTTGGACACACCGCCCCCCAGCACATAAAGCCCCTGCCCATCAAGGCGCAGGATCACGTCATGGGGCAGCGTCGTGTTGTTGGCGCCAGAATACGTATTGAATGGCCCGATCAGACGGCTTCCAGCGTCAACCGTCACATCTGCCAGTTTGGCCGGATCGAAACTGAAGCGCCCTTCCCCGTTCGAAACGTAGTCGTAGGCGATTCCAAGCTTGGCATTCAACTCCTCGCGAAACGCCCAAGGATCCGAGGGTTGCGCCTTCAGCTGATCAGGCCCAAACAGCGAAGCCACGCGTTGCAAGCCGCGCACGTCGAACAGTGCCTGCATGATGGAGTAGGCATCATTGATCTTTTGCTGGGAGAGGCCCTGCACCTTGCCTGCAAAATGCCCGTCCTTGAGGGCATGTCCCTCGTCCAGCAGTGCCACCAACCGTGCAAATTGGCTGCGCGCCGTCACAGCAAAGGCCCCTTGCGGCCCGAATGACGACGCCAACAGCAACACTGCCGCCCCACCGATGATCACCCGCATGTCAGCGCGGTTGCGCCGCACCAGCAATGTCGCGAACACCAACAGAGTCCATACCGCGACCAGTGCCACGCCATAGCGGTCCGGCGTGACGCCATAGTCGGAGACGCGCCGCCAGATGGCAATGGCAAGAAGCACCGCAGGAACGGGCAAAAACCAGAACCAGCTGCGCATGAAGAACCGCAGCAGCCATGTGCCCTGCTCCCGCCATGGCCAGGCCATCAACCAGGTCGCTGTACCGCCAATCGCAAACAGCGACACCATGGTGCCGACTTCACCCTTGGGCAGGGAACCCGACTCGATGATCTTGGCCGCATAAGCGTGCAGGATCAGCACATAAACCAGAACCAGCGGCACCATCACATAATTGACCAGCACCGAAAGACCGCGCTCCAAAAGGCTGCCCTTGTGGCTGGTGATATCGATCTGTTCGGTCAGATCACGCGGCACCATGGCAAGGCCGAACACGGGCCCGACAAGCACAACAGCCGTTGTCCAGACATGGTCAAACGCACGGTATCCCAGATCGATATCCAGCAGGAATTTCAGCCCGGCAATGACGGCAGAAAGTCCGGCCCCAAAGACAACGCCGACCACCAAAGCCAGCAGCGTCGCAAGACAGAGGCGCATGTTGAACAGCCACAGCGCCCCCTGGGGTGCCCCCCGGTGCATGAACCCCGCCACCATCAGCAGGAGCGCAAGTCCGCTCAAAAGAAACAGGTAGGAAACCGATGTGCTTGCATAGAAATAGGCGAGCCCGGCCCCCGCAGCACCGGCAAATCCTGCAATGAGCAGGTTCACCGCACGGGACCATCCGCGCCCCTCGGCAAGCAAATGTCCACTGCCGCCGGCCAGAAACGCCGCAGTGGCCGACCAGAACACGTTGATTTGAGCGCCGAACAGTCCAGAATCACCTGTTGTAAAATGATAGAGCCAAAGCCACAGGCTGGCTGCCACAGGGACTGGAAATCGCACCAGGGTTTCCATCAGGTCTGGCAGGATATTCTTGAACCGTATCGCCATCATTTCTCCATTTCAGGATTACATTCTACCCGTGCACCATGGCGGAATTAAGGCTCATTAAATCTTTTTTTTCCGCGCCGCCCGCCACAGCGTCCATTGGGCGCCAAGCGGGCCCATTCTGCCTGACAGGTATTGCTCCGTCAGAGCAGCAGGCAGAACAGCGGGCAACACATTGTCAGAAAAACGGGCCTCTCTCGCTTGATGCAGACGAAGGTGTGCCAGCCCGCGCAAGCTTTCAATCGTTTCACCTGCGGGCACAAACTTCACCTGTAGCCCAGGCCGTGCAAGCAGCCGTGCCAAGCCATAGGCGGAACCGGCAAGGCCAATGAGGGCAGCATCCCGGGCCGCAGCGCTCTTGTCCAACACCATGGCTGCAAATTGCATGAGAGCAGCCTCCGTTTCAGCCACATAGGTTTCCAGCTCTTCACGAGAAAGAAATTGATCCGCATACAGATCATGCTGCCGCGCCAGAACAAGGCCCTGCAGGTGCTCCACTGGAAGCCCTGCCTCATGAACAACCGCACCCAATGCCTGCGCGACCGGGTGGTCAACAGCCTCACCGCGCCCGATGGCGTCCAGCGTGTCCACCCACCACTGCAGGCGAATCTCGCCAATCTGCGGTTCGCTGACCAAATGCGGAATGCGTGAAATTTCGGCCGCGAATGCGTACAGAGCCCAGAGCTGCGGCCGCTTGTCATCGGGCGCATAAAGACTGGCAAGATAGCGGTCGCGTTCCCCTGCCCGCGCCAGCTGCCGCAACGCTTCAGACATCCTCAACAGCCAAAAGAACAGCCGCAACCCGCCGGTCTTCGGCCAACACCACGTTGTAGGTGCGCGCCGCCGCCCGCGTGTCCATGACATCGTAATTGATCGCCGCAGCCGACAGTAACTCCCGAACGGCCTTGGGCAACGGCCCAATCTTGCCACCCACACCGATCAGAACAAAATCAATCTCAGACTTTTCAGCAACCAGCAACGACAGGTGCTCCGGTTTCAGTGAGCCAACATCCTTGACTGGCAATGCACGCATGCCGCTCGGCACGATGAGAAGCGAACCCTGATGCGACATGCCGCCGAACCGGAATCCGCCATCGCCGAAACCTTCGATCAGATGCCGGCCCGGGAGAAACTTGTCCGGCTCATCCGCCGTCATGGCCGCGCAGCAGCTGCCGCCCGCTTGGGTGAGTTCAACGTCTCGCGCTTGATGCCGAACAAGATAAGCGCCGGTGCTGCCATGAAGATCGACGAATAGGTGCCGACGATAACACCCCAGATCATCGCAAAGGCGAAACCGCGGATCACTTCACCGCCGAAAATATAGAGGGCAACCAGAGCCACCATCGTCGCAAGCGACGTCAGAATCGTACGCGGCAGAACCGAGTTGATCGAGAAGTCGATCAGGTCTGCAAGGTTCATGGACTTGTACTTCCGCAGGAATTCACGGATGCGGTCAAACACCACGACCGTGTCGTTCAAAGAATAGCCAATGATGGTCAGAATGGCCGCAATGATCTGCAAGTTGAATTCGAGACCAATTAAGCTAAATAACCCGATTGAAAGCATCGTATCATGCAATAGGGATAGTACTGCTCCAACTGCGAACTGCCATTCAAACCGGTACCACAGATAAAACAGGACAAGCACGATGCCCAGCACCACGGCAAGAATCGCAGTTTGAGTCAGTTCATCAGATACCTTGGGGCCCACAGTATCCTGGCTGCGCACTTCAAAGCCTGAACCCAGCTTCTCCTTCACGCGCGCAACTGCATCCGAATCAGAGATGCCACCGCCGCTCAGTGTGCCAATGCGGATCTGTACATCGTTCGGTGTTCCATACTGTTGCACCTCGACCGAACCAACGTTTAGAGAGTTGAGATCGTGGCGGATCTGCTCGATGTTGGCAATTCCTGTCGACCTGACATTCAGGGTGGTTCCACCTTTGAAGTCGATCCCATAATTCAATCCCTTGAAAATAAACAACAGGATGGCGAGAGCCGAAAGCAATCCTGAAAACGTGAAGCCGAACCGGCTCCACTGCATGAACGGGATATTTGTTCCGTCCGGGATGAAACGAATGGGTTTCCAGCGCATTAGAGATTGATCTCCTTGGGACGCACGCGGCGGTTCCATATGGACACGATCATGCGTGTCAAAGTGAAGGCAGTCAGCATGGTGGTGGCAATGCCGATCGCCAAGGTCAAGGCGAAGCCGCGGACCGGACCAGAGCCGACACCGAACAGGACAATTGCTGCAATCAGAGTCGTCACGTTAGCGTCCAGAACGGTCGCTAGCGCCGACTTGAAGCCGACCTCCAGCGAGGAAAGCGCTGTGCGGCCACTGCGCCATTCCTCTCGAATGCGTTCATAGATGAGCACGTTCGAGTCAACCGCCATGCCGAGCGTCAGCAGGATGCCGGCAATGCCCGGCAGCGTCAGTGTAAAGCCAAAGAATGACATCACCGCGATCAGGAACAGCAGGTTCACCACAACAGCAACGTCTGCGACGATGCCAAAGAAGCCATAGGGCAGGATCATGAAGATCATGACACCGATCAGACCCATGATGCACGAGATCAAACCTGCCTTGATCGAGTCTGCGCCAAGGCTGGGACCGACCGTGCGTTGCTCAACGATGTTGAGCTTGGCAGGAAGTGCACCAGACTTGAGCACAACGGCAAGCGCTGCTGTTTCCTCTGTCGAGAAATTGCCGGAAATCTGGCCCGAGCCACCAAGAATGGGTTCGTTAATACGCGGATAGCTTTGAATGATCCCGTCCAGAATGATGGCAAATGGCTTGCCCGCGTTGGCCGCTGTCAGCTTGCCAAACAGCAGCGAGCCCTTGTTGTTGAAACGGAACGTCACGACCGGATCATTGTTCTGCCCGAACGAAGGCTGGGCATCAACCAGGTCGGCACCATCAACCGTGGCACGGCTTGAGGTTTGCACCCACAATTGCGGCAGAGCCTTCAGTTCATCTGCAGTTGGCTTCGGATCTTCGTTTTTGGCACGCTTCGAGGCAATCAGCCTGTCGACGTTTTCTTTCGTCGGATACGATCGGCAATCGGGTGGCGGTGCAGCGTTGGCTGCAGGTTGCTCTTCGCACAACAGCTGGAACGTCAGCTTTGCCGTCGTTCCGATGACGCCCAGGATCTGGTCGACATTCTGCACGCCAGGCAGCTGCACGACAATGCGGTCCAGCCCCTGCTGTTGCACCGAAGTTTCAGCCACACCTGAACTGTTGATACGCTTCTCAATGATCTTGAGTGACTGTTGGATGGCGCGCGCAATCCGCGCCTCCATGCCCTTGTCTGAAACGGTGAGTGCATAACCTGTATCGGTCTTAGACACGTCGAACAGGTTCACCTGCCCGCCGCCCGAAAGCAGCCCACCAGCCTGCGGCTGCACCAGCTTGTTCAATTCCGAGCCGGCCTTATCCATGTCCTCAGGCTTTGAAATCGTCACCGACACGCCATTGGCCGACTTGACGATACCGCTGTAGGCGATTTTAGCATCACGCAGCACGGAACGCATGTCGCTGGCCAACTGGGTCTTGAGCTGCTCGTTCAGATCCTTGCGGTCCACTTCGAGGAGCACGTTTGCGCCACCTTGCAGGTCAAGGCCAAGTGTCATGGGGCGAAGCCCATACTTGCGCCAGTTGTCCTGCGTCTCCTTCTGCAAAACATTTGGGATACTCAGGATCATGGCAAGCACGATCGCAGCAACAATGGAAAGGATTTTCCAGCGGGGGTAATGCAGCACGGTGATGCCTGTCGTTTCGGTTCAGTTACTTCGCAGGTTCGCCTTTGGCGCGGACTTCTGCAAGACCGGCCTTCAGCACACGCACTTTCACGTTTTCGCCGACTTCAACCTGAATTTCCTGGTCATCGATCACCTTGGTCACCTTGCCGATCAAACCGCCTTGCGTCACGACCGTGTCACCACGGGCAACCTTGCTCAGCATCTCCAAGTGCGCCTTCTGCTTGGCCTGCTGCGGCTTGATCATAAGGAAATACATCACCGCCAAAACACCCACCATCGGGATGAAAAAACCAAACGTTTCCATGGGCGAACTGCCGGCAACCTGGGCCAGAACAGGCATAAAATTCATGAGCGTCTCCAGGGCGCGCATGTTTGGCGCCATAAGCGTTTCAGGGTTGCGCTAGATATAGCGATGGAATAGGCCAATGCAAGGCAGAACCGCTGCCGCAGAATATCAGCCAGAGACTTGAAAAGATGGACGAATCCCTGTTGCAACGCATCGCCGAAGCTTTGGAGCGCCTGGCCCCCGCACCACCTCAGCAGGCGAATCTGGCCAAACATGATGCCTTTGTCTGGCATGC
>CALMEZ010000191.1 GCA_937864985.1 uncultured Alphaproteobacteria bacterium | reverse complement strand
TCGGCGCCGTGCAGCCTTCGAGATAGGACACGTAAGAGCCCTTGTCGGCAATGATCAACGTGCGCTCAAACTGGCCGGTGTTTTTAGCGTTCATGCGGAAATAGGTGGAAAGCTCCATGGGGCAGCGCACCCCCGGCGGAACGTAAACAAACGAGCCATCCGAAAACACCGCCGCATTGAGCGCTGCATAATAGTTGTCGCCCTGCGGCACGACAGACCCCAGATACTGCTTCACCAGATCCGGATGTTCGCGCAATGCCTCCGAAATCGAACAAAAGATCACGCCATGCTTGGCCAACTCGTCCTTGAACGTGGTGACGACAGAAACGGAATCGAACACCGCATCCACAGCCACTTTGCCGGAGGCATATTCACTGCCGCCCGCTTCATCGAGCTGCGAGGGTTCACCCTGCTTCCTCACGCCCGCCAGGATTTCCTGTTCCTTCAGGGGAATGCCGAGCTTGGCATAGGTTTCAAGCAGCTTAGGATCAATCTCATCCAGTGACTTTGGCGCAGGCGTGGATTTTGGCGCGGCGTAATAGTGGATCGCCTGGAAATCGATGGGCGGGTAATTGACCTTGGCCCACTTCGGCTCATCCATGTTCTGCCAGACGCGGAAGGCCTCAAGCCGCCAGTCCAGCATCCACTGCGGTTCATTCTTCTTCGCCGAAATATAGCGCACAATGCCTTCATTCAGGCCCTTGGGCGCAAGCTCGCTTTCGATATCCGTCTCGAAGCCATACTTGTACTTGTCGACGTCGATCTCGCGAACCAGTTCAATTGTTTCTTCGTCTGCCATCGTCCTGTCCTAGGCGGCGCTGCGGGCCAAGTGCCGCGCACTCAATGATTTGAATGTGGTGAGAAACTGTTCAATCTCGGCAGCCGTGGTGTTCCAGCCAAGGCTGACGCGAATGGCGCAGGCGGCAAGGTCTGGCGCAACGCCCATGGCCTCTAGCACATGACTGCGGCCCACCTTGCCGGAGGAGCAGGCTGACCCCGACGACACCGCAAAGCCGGAGAGGTCGAGATTCATCAGCAGGGTTTCAGCCTTCATGCCCGGCACGGCAAAACAGGTGGTGTTGCACAGGCGCTCTCGCCCGTCAGAAAAGATCACGCAGCCGCCAAGACCTGCTTCGAGCTGGTCGTTCAATTCGTAAGTGTCAAGCTGCGGTTCTTTGGCGGCAGCAGCAAAGCCTGCAATCGCTGGAATGTTCTCGGTACCGGCGCGGCGGCGCAACTCCTGCCCGCCTCCGGTAAGCAGCGGTTCGATCACCAAACCATCCCGCACAACCAGCGCGCCAACGCCAACAGGCCCACCCACCTTGTGCGCGGCAACCGTCATCAGATCACAGCCCAAGAGGCCGAAGTTCACCGGCACCTTGCCAAATCCCTGCACGGCATCAACATGGAGGAGTGCTCCGGCCTTGGCGGTGATATCGCGGATGGCGGCGATGTCCTGAATGACGCCTGTTTCATTGTTGGCCAGCATGACCGAGACAAGTGTATTGGTGCGGCCCAGCAAGGGCTGCAATGCATCAAGCTGCACGCGGCCCTGGCCATCAACCGGAATGAGATCAACAGACTTGCCTGTGGCCCTTGCTGCTGCCAGCACGCTCGGGTGCTCGATGGCAGACACCACCAGGTGCTCAGCGCCAACACCACGCAGCGCCATGTTGTTGGCTTCCGTGCCACCAGAGGTGAAAATCATCATCTGCGGCAGGCAGCCGAGTTTGAAGGCAAGCACATCGCGGGCATCATCCATGATCTTGCGGGCCTTGCGCCCCTCAGCATGGATGGACGAGGCATTGCCGCCCTGCTCCAGGACGGCCAGCATCGCCGCCTTCACAGAGGGCCGCAGCGGACTTGTGGCGTTATGGTCGAGATAGACCCTCACCCGCGCATCCCCACCGGTGCCCGGTCCTTGGCCTGCTTGATCGAGGCCGCCAGTGCCAGGTTGCGCTTTTCAACCACGTCTTCAAGCGTGACTGACTCAAGAAAATACATCATCTGCCGGCCAAGCGATGACCACAGGTCATGGGCGCAGCAACGCTCGCCCTTCACACAGCCATCCACCGCATCACCCTCGCAGCGCGTCACGCGCAAGGGTTCGTCCACGGCGAGGATCACGTCCGACAGCAGGATGTCCGACGCGGGCCGCGCCAACGTGTAGCCGCCACCTGGCCCGCGGGCCGAGGTCACAATCCCCGCCCGGCGAAGCTTGCCAAACAGCTGTTCCAGGTATTCCTGGCTGATGTCCTGCCGGGTGGCAATTTCATTGAGGGAAACCGGGCCGGAAGAGCCATGCTGTCCGATATCAATGATGGCCATGACGGCGTAACGCCCCTTGGTGCTCATTTTCATGTAGCTCGTCCCGATATTGTGCACGAAAAACTTGCTTTTTGACCCCCGCGCCATGCTAAAGGCCAAGCCCGAAAACAAAGGTGGCGGACAACCCCGTTTTTGGAACTGTTCTAAAAACTAGGAAATCCGAGTACCGGAGTCAAGTAATAGCTGCGCACGCCAGCCGTGTCGTGGCCGCAACGCAAGGTCATTCATGCCGGAAGTCATATTCAACGGGCCTGCAGGTCGCATCGAGGCCCGCTATCACCACGCCAAGGCCACGGGCGCCCCCATCGCCATCCTGCTTCACCCCCACCCCACCTTTGGCGGCACCATGAACAACCCGATCGTTCATGCGCTATATGGCATGTTCCAGAGCCGCGGCTTCTCGGTAATGCGTTTCAATTTCCGTGGCGTGGGCCGCAGCCAGGGCATGTTCGACAATGGCGCGGGCGAATTGTCCGATGCGGCTTCAGCGCTGGACTGGCTGCAGAGTTTTAACAAGGAAGCCAAGGTGGGCTGGATTGCAGGCGTCTCCTTCGGCGCATGGATTTCCATGCAACTCCTGATGCGCCGCCCGGAAATCACCGGCTTTATTTCCGTGGCCCCGCTCGCCAAGCACTATGATTTCTCGTTCCTCGCCCCCTGCCCGGCGTCCGGCCTGTTCGTCAACGGCGAAAAGGATACGGTGACGCCGCCCGAGGCCGTTCACAGCCTGGTTTCCAAGCTCAAGACCCAGAAGGGTATCGCCGTCGAGCACAAGGTGATCACCGGAGCGAACCACTTCTTCCAGGACAAGATCGACGAGCTGACCAAGATCTGCTCCACCTACCTGGACAAACGGCTCGCCGCGGAAGGCCAGCTCTAACCCCGGCGCATGGGTTTTCGGGTAGCGGCGGCGGCTGCCCCCGTCTATTCCGGTAACCGCAACCGGAAATGCCATTCATGCCCCCTAACGCCCCTGTCGTGGGACTGCGCGAGTGGTCCCTCATGGTCCTGCTGTCCGTCGTGTGGGGCGGGTCCTACCTGTTCATCGGCATAGCCGTAAGAGACCTCACGCCGCCGGTCATCATCATGGCGCGGGTGGTGATCGCAGCGGCCGCCCTGCTGCCGTTGCATGTCATCTTCCGGATTCCCTTCGCCT
>CALMEZ010000190.1 GCA_937864985.1 uncultured Alphaproteobacteria bacterium | reverse complement strand
GTGGCAAAGGGCGGCAGCGGAAACCTTCAAGCCAACGCCACAGCCCCCGGACCAGCATAGAACTGGCGGGGTGGGCAGGCCCGGTCTGTGCGGAATTTCAGGAAGAATCCGGGCGCAAAACGTCCAGGTTCAGCGCGTAATGCGCGAGATCATGACACTCGCGGAGCACGCGGTGAACTTCGATCTTGGAGCGCTTGCGCATTCCGGGCGGGGGGCCGGGGCGCAGCGGCGAAGTGAATTTCGCGTTGGGCATCGACTTGCGGCGCAACTGCCAGCGCGCCATGCGCAAGGCCTGACGGGGCAGGGTGTCGAGCGCATGTTTCAGGGCCGCAAACCTTCGGCACAGTGTGCTGGCATCGAAGCTGGCGGCAAGTGGCGCTGCAACTGCCCGGGATTGCAGAAACGACTCGATGGTCCGGATATGCGGCCCGTCATGAATGGCATCCGTGGGTGCTTCTTCAATCGCATCAAAATCCAGCTGCTTGCGGGAATCAAACAGCCGGAATGAAGGTGTCCGGTTCGTCCGTATACGGACAATTGTCAGTCCTTTCGGCATCGGTCGCGGCGGTGGAAGGTCAACGGTCAAACCCCGCGCCGCAATCACAAGCAGGCGGCGCAAGGCCGACTCGGCCGGGCGCAACAACCCCTCCGCCGCCAGATAGGCCTCGCGCGGCAGACGTGTGACAGCGCCCTCCAAGGCCAGCTGCAGCACAGCAAAAATCTCCGCCACCACGTTGGCGAGTGCAGCTTTGTTGACGCTAATGGCGCTGTTCCAGTCCAAAAAAACCTCCGCAGAGGATTGATAGAACAAAGAGAGAACAAATGTCAAGTGTATTTAGTGTGGAGCAAACCTTTACAGGTTGTTCGCGGACCTTGGCGGTTCAGGAATCAGATGCTTGTCATCGAAGCTGATTTGTATCAGGCTCGCCTGCGAGAAGTGGGCGTCACCAGCTGAGGGGTATTCAAATGCTCAAACTCAAACACATTGCTCTCTTGTCGGTCATACTTGTTGCAGCCGCAGGCTCATCGAATGCCGGACAAAGCAAGTTCGGCAAAGAGTCTGATGGTGTCGTTGTCACGTATGACGATACAGTTTGGGAAGCGAAAGACCTGGGCAGCAATCCATACTTCTTTTGCATTTCGCCAGAATGCGGCAGCGCATCCTGCATCGTCGTGCCATCGTTGAACCCTGACTACGCCCAGTGGCCGACGGAAATTGGCGCGGATTCACTTGCCTCCCTCGGCAATGTTTTGCTGAACCACGAGAAGGATGGCGGGCACAGCGAAGCAGAGATTGTCGAACCAGTGAAGCAGGTGACCATTGGCAAGCACGAGGCGCTTTCCATAAGCATCAGAACCAAAAGCGGCGGCCCCTGGCTGTCTACGCGTTACATGATCAAGGGAACGAGCGACACCCACATGGTGCCATGCGAGGGCGACGAAGCCTCAATGACCGCAATGAAGGGGCAAATTGAAACGCTGATTTCAGGCATGGAATTCGTGCAGAAGTGATTTCCAATTGCGGTCAATTGCGGTGACAGTGCACAAATCTCATCGCTTCTTCTCACCCTGAGGCAACCGCAACCCCGGTTTCCCGCCGGTGCTGCTGGCCTTTCTTGCCGCTTTTAGTTTTGGCCAGCTTTTCTCGGGATGATTTTGTGTGCTGGACTGTCACCGTGGTGTCGACGTAATGCACCGCAATGAGTCATGGAGTTTTTGAATGACTGAATCCAGCGCCAAACCCGCCTTGCCGGACCATCTCAGCATTGATCCCAAGAGCCCGCATTTCAACCGTGATGTGCTGCAGCACGAGATTGGCGTTCGCTTCAATGGCGTGCAGAAGACCAATGTCGAGGAATATTGCGTATCTGAGGGATGGGTGCGGGTCCCGGCCGGCGGCAAGTCAAAAGACCGCTACGGCAACCAGATGACAGTGAAGCTCAAGGGTGTTGTCGAAGTGTTCTATGTCGAAGGGTGAGAACGCCAGGGAAGCCAAGAGGCGTTGGCACCCGGCAGGCGGGCAATCGTCCGGTCCGGGCAGGCACCTTTGATTCTGCACTGCAACATGTTTTTGCATTGCCGAATTTTGACTGCCGAAATAAATCCCTCCAGAACCCCCGGAATGCTTGGAAAAGGTCGGGCAATTTCGGTCTCATAAAGGGGGTTGACGTGGGCGGACTCACCCTCTAGAAGCGCCCCAACTTCCGAACTGCAGGCCGTCGAGGTTTCGCACCTTGAAACGATGTCACGGAAGGAAAGAGCAAGACATTCAAGGTCAAGCCCACCGAACCTGGCCGGTTCTCTGGGCCTCTGGTTTTGAGCGCAGAGCGGGTCCGGACCGGACCGTTCCTGCGTTCTTTGTCGTTTGGAAAACCCGGTTCGAACGAAATTGCAAGGAAGATCAGTCGGATGCCGACAATCAACCAACTGCTGCGGACAGCCCGCACCAAGCCAACCTACCGGAACAAGGTTCCGGCCATGCAGTCCTGCCCGCAGAAGCGTGGCGTCTGCACACGCGTTTACACCACGACACCGAAGAAGCCGAACTCGGCACTGCGTAAGGTCGCCAAGGTTCGCTTGACCAACGGTTTCGAAGTGGTGAGCTACATTCCGGGCGAAGGCCATAACCTGCAGGAACACTCTGTCGTCATGATCCGTGGCGGCCGTGTGAAGGATCTTCCTGGCGTCCGTTATCACATCATCCGTGGCGTTCTTGACACGCAAGGCCTCGTCAAGCGCCGCCAGCGCCGTTCCAAGTATGGCGCGAAGCGTCCGAAGTAAGGGGATTTAGAGATGTCACGTCGTCATCGCGCCGATAAACGCGTTATCAACCCCGATCCGAAGTTCGGTGACCTGGTTGTTTCCAAGTTCATGAACAACCTCATGGTCCAGGGCAAGAAGTCGGTTGCCGAAGGCATCGTCTACGGCGCCCTCGAAACCATCCAGTCCAAGGCCAAGTCTGATCCGCTGCAGATGTTCCACCAGGCCCTGGACAATGTCGCTCCGGCGATTGAAGTCCGTTCGCGCCGCGTCGGTGGTGCCACCTATCAGGTTCCTGTTGAAGTGCGCGCCGAGCGCCGCCAGGCCCTCGCCATCCGCTGGATCATCATTGCCGCCCGTGGCCGCAACGAAAAGACCATGGTTGAGCGTCTTTCCGGCGAATTGCTCGACGCCGCCAACAACCGCGGCTCTGCCGTGAAGAAGCGCGAAGACACCCACAAGATGGCCGAAGCCAACCGCGCCTTCAGCC
>CALMEZ010000189.1 GCA_937864985.1 uncultured Alphaproteobacteria bacterium | reverse complement strand
CGGCCGTTCCAGCTCGTCACCGGGCGGCGCTGGCAGGGCACGGCTTTCGGCGGTGCGCGCGGCCGCACCGATGTGCCCAAGATCGTGGACTGGTACATGGACGGCAAGATCCAGATCGACCCGCTCATCACCCACACCATGCCGCTCTCCGACATCAACAAGGGCTTCGACCTGATGCACAAGGGCCAGTCGATCCGCGGCGTCGTTGTTTATTGAGGCCTGCTGCGCCTGAACGGCGAACGGGGTGAGTATGCGTCGCGTTTTGAAATGGATGATGCGAGGGGCAGTGGCCATCCTGGTCGCTGCCTTTTTTGCGGCCTGGGCAGCCTATTTCCTTCTGCGCAATACAGAGACGCCGGTTTCGGGGCGCATGGACGTCGCTGGGCTCGCAGCGCCCGCCACCATCACGCGCGACCGCGAAGGCGTGCCGCACATTACCGGCAGCAGCTTGGAGGACGTGCACTTCGCTCTGGGCGTCGCGCACGCCCAGGATCGGCTGTGGCAGATGGAGCTGCAGCGGCGCGCCATCGCCGGGCGGTTGTCGGAGATCTTCGGCGCGCGCACGCTGTCGAGTGATGTCTTTATGCGGACGCTCGATCTCTATGGTCATGCAAGCCGATCGCTTGCGGTTCTGAAGCCGGAGCAGCGCGCGCAGATCGAGGCATATGCGGCGGGCGTCAATGCTTACATCAACCGCCGCACGGGCCTGCTCGAGCCGCGCTATCCGATCGAGTTCATGCTGCTCGGACATACGCCGGAGCCATGGACGGCGGCCGACTGCGCGGCGATCGTCAAGCTGATGGCGAATTATGTGGAGCATTCGCTCGTCTACCTGAACAAGGAGATGTGGCGCCACGCCATGGCGATCTCCACCCAGCAGCCGGAAAGCCCCTTCGGGCAAACCTATTCCACCCTCGACATCGCGCTTGCCCGGCAGACCTGCAAACTGGTGGAGGCCCTGCAGGGCGATGGCGCGATCCACAAGGGTGTGGACGCCCGCGCGCTGGCAGAACTGGTGTTCAACAACACCAACATGATGTTCATCATCTTCATCAAGTCGGAAGAGATGACGGTAAAGGACCTGATGGACCGGATCAGGAAGCAGACGCTGCCCGTGCTGCGCGCCCTCACACCCGCAGCAAGGGCCTGAAAGACCTCCGCTTCCACTTTTCAGCAGAGACTAAGGGAACCGCTCCTGCTGCAGGCGCATTGTTGGGGAGCGGCTTTGTCCGTGAGGTTGCATGCATTCAAGCGGGCACAACAAGGAGTTCACCATGACGTCCACCGATCCCAATCGTGATCCCTCCGGGCGGCCCACCATCCGGAACGTCAATTCCGGCAGCGGGGCCGGCACCATTGCACTGGTTGCGGCTGTTATTGCCGTGCTGATCATCGGCTTCCTGATCATGAACCGGAACAGCACCACGCCCACCTCCAGCACCACGACAACCACGCAGGAAAACACCACCACGCCTCCTGCCACCACAACCGAGCCGGCACCGGCGCCTGCACAGACCCAGGAGACCACCCCTGCGCCTGCAACGCCGGCCCCTGCTACGCCGGCTCCCGACACGACGGCTCCAGCCCCTGCAACACCTCCTGCCAACCCTTAAAGTCGGCAGAACGGACGCCTGAAATCTGGCACGTGAGGCCTGCCGTCCAACCGGGCGGTGGGCCTTTCAGTTTTGCGCGGTTCTCAGTGGCTTTCGTAGACCGTCGGGTCTGCGTTATCCGAGAGCAGGAACACGTCATAATGTCCGCTGCCCGGTGCACCCATGCCGGGTGATCCTGTGGGCATGCCGGGCACCGCGAGGCCCACAGCGCCGACAGGCGGACCGCTGAGGAAGCGGATGACATCGGCCGAAGGAATGTGACCGACGAAGGCAAATCCGTCAGCCGTGGCAACGTGGCAACTGCTCATCTGCGACAGCGCCTGCGGCAGGCGGCTGTTGTAGTCGGGATCATCCATCACCGAAACTTCGAAGCCGGCGGCCTGCATGTGCTGCACCCAGGCTTCGCAGCAGCCACACCCCGGGCTGCGGTAGACATTCAGTTTGGGAAGCGTTGCGGCTTCAACCGGTGCGGGAAGCAGTGACGCAGCGGTGACACTGATCATGCTCGAGAGCAGAGAGCGGCGTTTCATGGGAGGTCGTCCTTTGCGCAGTGGCAGGGCAGAATTGCCGAGACCATCACAGAACCATACGGAGCGTCCTTGCGCCATGACGCACATCAAGCCCTCTCCCGTTGAAAGAATCTTCGGAAACTACCTCAGGCTTCAAAGGCGCCGCAAAAACGCGGATTTCAACGGGAGTGCCGCCACACTTCTTCCGTGTACGGTGTAACCGGCACCGTGTCAGGGATGCAGCGCTCCGGCCAATCGGCCGGTCACACCCATCCGCCGTCCACGATGTAGTGCTGCGCCGTGCAGGCCGATGCTTCTTCGGATGCGAGGAAGACGGCAAAGCGCGCAACCTCGTCCGGCATGATCTTCCGCTTCAGGCACTGGCGTGCATCCAGTTCCTTCAGCGCCTCCGGCGTGAGCCACTTGTCGATTTGCCGCTGCGTCATGATCCAGCCGGGGGCGATGGCGTTCACGCGGATGTTGTAGGGACCATAGTCACGCGCCAGCGAGCGGGTGAGACCCAGCACGGCGGACTTCGACGCGGTGTAGGCCGCCATTCCGCCCTGCCCGATCATCCACGAGATCGAACCGAAGTTGATGATCACGCCGCCACCCGCCTGCTGCATCGCCGGCAGCACCGCCTGGGCGGCGAAGAACTGATGCTTCAGGTTCACGGCAATGCGCTCGTCCCAATACTCGGGAGTGACGTCGGGCGTGGCATGGCGCTCATCATGCGCGGCATTGTTCACGAGGACCTCGATGGGACCCAGCGCCCCTGCGATGCGGGCGATGGCGCTCCTGAGGGCCGCGATGTCCCGCAGGTCCGCATGCTCGTAGTGCACGGTGTGGCCCTGCCCGGTCAGGTCCTTCACCAGCGCCCTGGAAGGATCGTCCTGGATATCGATGAACCCCACCCTGCACTTTTGTCCGGCGAAGCGGCGCACGATCGCCTCACCGATCCCCGAGCCTCCGCCCGTGACCAGAACAACCCGCCCCGCAAGATCACTATAGATTGCAGCCATACTGCCTTTGCTCCTGTTTTTGCTCAGCAAAGAGCAGGCGGCTGCCACAGGCAAGGGCATTCCCTCAAGTTTTACGCAGCGCGCAAACCCTTTCTTCAGCCTTAGCAAAAACGCTTAACGGAAGGGGGCCGGAATTGAGGTCTCTTAAACGAAGAGGTTGCATAGAAGCATGACGTGAGCCGCCCAAGGCGGTTCAGACTTGGCATGAGGCCAAGGCTTTCCCCGGTCCTCCCGGAATGTGCCCCACCAACGCAAAACCGCGCGGGCCCAGAGAGGCCTGCAAAAGGCCAGAGTCATGCTCAGACGCATCCTGATTGCGGGCGCCATCGCGCTCCTCCTCCCCACCGCCAGCCCCTCCTTCGCACTCGACAAGCCCAAGGGCGAAGTCATCCTGCGGGTGACGGGAAATGTCGGCACTCCCAATGACGGCAAGGTTGCCGCCTTCGACCTCGACATGCTGGAGGCCCTGAAGGGCCGCAAGGCCAGCATGGAAACGCCCTGGACCAAGGGCAAGACCGAATTCCAGGGCCCGCTGATCCGCGCCATCCTCGCGGCCGCCGGTGCTGACGGAAAGGTCCTCAAGGTCAAGGCCCTCAACGACTACTCTTCCGACGTTCCGATTGCCGACGCCAAGGACCTCGACACCATCCTCGCCGTCCGCATGAACAGCAAGCTCATGTCGGTCCGCGACAAGGGTCCGCTGTTCATGATCTACCCCTTCGACACCAACCCTGAACTCTACAACGAGAAGTATTTCTCCCGCTCGGTGTGGCAGGGGATGGAAGTCGAGGTCGTCAATTGAGTGACCCCATTGCCAGAAGTCAGGATGCCGTGAGGCTTGCCAGCAGGGCCACGAAGGTGCTGCTGATCTCGTCCGCGGCCCTGCTTCTGGCTTTGGCGGCCATTTTTGCCACCATCATCGCGCGCCAGGATTCCATGCGCGACAGCATCCGCGAGGACAAGCTCTGGGCCATCTATCAGCTCGATCGCGAGGCCCGCACCCTCGACAACATGCTCGATCACTACGCTCAGTCGGTGGTGCTGCCGCCGCCAGCACCCCGCGAACTGGGCAAGCGCTTCGACATTCTCTATTCCCGCCTCAACCTGCTCAACGAAGCGAACTTCGACGACAAGCGGATTTCATCCTCCAATACCGAAGCGGAACGGAAGGAAGCCCAGGACCTGACGCTGGGCATGCAGGATTTCTTTGACGGCCTCGCCCAGGGCAAGCAGCCCTCCGTTACCGACATGCAGAAGACCCGCGAGCAGACCACACGCCTGATGCAGGTGACGGGCGAACTGCTCAACAAGACCAACAGCGCCGTCTCCGAAGCCCGCACCATGGAGCGCGACGACATCATGTCGCTGCAGCGCTTCTCGGCGATCATCGTGGTGGCGATCTGCGTTACCATCGGACTCCTCATCCTGAGCCTCCTCCGCCAGGTGAAGCTTTTCCGCGTCACCAGCCAGGAACTGAGCAAGACGACATCGACCCTGAGCCAGGCCTATGAGCTGGCGGAAGCCGGCAACCGCGCCAAATCGGAATTCCTCGCCACCATTGGCCACGAGATCCGCACCCCGCTCAATGCCATCCTCGGCATGTCGGAGATGCTCTCCTATGGCAAGCTTTCGCCCCGCGAGCGCGAGAGTGTGTCGGCGATCAATAGTTCA
>CALMEZ010000188.1 GCA_937864985.1 uncultured Alphaproteobacteria bacterium | reverse complement strand
CGTGGCCAAGCGTAAAGTTGATGCGGCCCTTCGAAGTGATCGCCGAATTGTAAAAAATGCCCCATCCCTTTTTGCCAGGTGGGGCGCGGTAAAGAGCGCCGTCGAAATTCGAGAGCCGGTCACCCTTGATCACAGAGATGGGGTCATCAGGAAATTTCTGCTTTGAAATTTCTAGGGCGATGCTCGGCACATCAACGGGAAAGCGATCAGCTCCAAGGGCCGCGTCGAGGATGACGGTGAGGTCGTTGGCGTAACGGATGGGTGAAACCCGTGTTACCACTACTCTTCATCCCACAGATCGACCAAACGGCGAATCCGGTTCTTTGTCGTGGAATCCATTTTTCGGAATTTGCGGTAAAACGCCTCGTCAGCGGCATCCTTTTCGTCGACGCTTTCGGTTGTATCTAAAAGAAATTCCGAAGTGACGCCCAGCTCGGAGGCGATCTTTGCCAGCTTTTCGCCGGACGGCCTGGGTGGGTTCTTGTTTTCGAGTTCCCAGATGTAGGATTTGCTCGATTTTGACAAATCTGCAAGTTTTTCAAGGGTATAACCCTTCGCTTTTCTGAGTTTTCGAATCTTTTCGCCGAGTGCGCTCATCACCAAATCCCCCTGTTTCCACAGTTCAGAGTAGCGGCACTTCCTTTCCTTGACAACGCCCGTGTGAGTCCTTAGGTTGCGTTCGGAGTAGACATACTTTTCTTCCGAAGAGCACCAGATGTTGTGTTTATCTGCCCCGCAGCACTGCATCTTGTATTGAATTAAATTCAGCCTACATAAATATGGGGATGCGCAGCAGCCTGAGGCTGCGGAAATGAGGGCCGAGCCCATGGATGATGTGAAGAAGAAGCCGCTGCGGGTCTTGAGCCTCGATGGCGGCGGCATGCGCGGCACCTACACTGCCACTTACCTCGACCGTGTCTGCGAAGGGTTCTCCAAGCGCCTCGAAGTAGGGCCTCTCGACATCGGCGCCGCCTTCGATCTGATCGTGGGCACGAGCACGGGAGCGATCATTGGCTGTGGTCTCGCGGCTGGCGTCAAGCTGTCGCGCATGGTTGAGCTTTACACGGAACACGGCGCCAAGATTTTCCGCCGCCCGATGCCCGGCGGCGCGCTTTCGGTATTTACCGATAACAGGAAGCGGCCCGCAGCACTCGCAGCGGGTGACGCAGAACTTCGTGCAGCATTGAAAGCGGTGTTTCAAGACACGACCATCAAGGATATTTATGAAGAGCGCGGCATCGCATTGGCGATCAATGCGGTCGAGATGAGCCAGCACCGGGCGTGGGTTTTCAAGACGCCGCATTTGCCCATGTCCAATCATCGCGACGACGGCTACACCTTGGTGGACGTCTGCCTTGCGAGCAGCGCGGCACCCGCTTTCCGCTCGATGGCAGCCATCGATCATCCGAGCACCAACGGCCAGGGCTACAACGTATTCGTTGACGGCGGCCTGTTTGCCAACAATCCGGTGTTGAATGCGCTGATCGAAGCACTCGACCTTGCCGCTCCCGGTCAGGTCATTGAGATCTACTGCCTTGGCACATGCCCGATGCCGGCGGGAGAGCAGATCGACCGCACAGACGTGCATCGCAACTTGGCGGGGTGGCGTTACGGTGCTGACGCAGCCAACCTTTCCATTGATGCTCAGCAGTGCGCCTACGATTTCATGGCCAAGAAGCTGGCGCAGCACATCAACCATCCCTGCAGCATTATCCGGTTTCCGGCCGACAAGGTTCCCGCCGCGCTCATTCCCTACCTTGGCCTCGACGATACGCGCCCCGAGGCCATCGCCGCACTTGTCAATCAGGCCCGCACCGACGCCGATATGACCAACAGCAAATGCATGTACGCCGACCGGGACCCGGAAGCTGCGCTCATCTGCGGCTTGTTCTCTCACGCGCCAGAGCTCACCGATCCACCAATGAAGCGCAGGGCTCCGTCTACCATTGAGTCCACCCCCGAAGCCCTGAAAAAGAAGGACGCCTAGTATGTTCAACTGTGCTGAAGATGTTCTTGCCTATCACGACGACGAGGTGACACTGCCGACCGCGCAGCAGACCACGATGCGCGATCATCGCGACGCCAATCGTGACCGCCTCAAGAAGGGCCTGAAGGATCAAGGAAAGCCCGCTGTGCGTGAATTCCGCAGCCAAGGCAGCTACGCCATGAAGACGATGGTGCAACATCCCGAAAACGACTACGACATCGATGACGGCGTCTACTTCGACAAGGAAGTGCTCGTCGGCGAGCGGGGCGCTGAGATGACTGCCTTGCAGGCGCGTCAGATGGTGCGCGATGCGATTGATGATGGCAGCTTCAAGACCCCTCCGGAGGTGCGCAAGAATTGTGTGCGCGTCTACTATGCTTCCGGCTATCACGTCGATCTGCCTGTCTATCGGCGGGTGACGACGAAAGATATCTTCGGCAATGAGACCTATCACCACGAGCTTGCCAGCAGTGAGTGGAAGCGCTCCGATGCCCGCGATGTCACGACCTGGTATGAGGGTGAAAATGATCGCCAGAGCCCGGACGATAGCAACGGTCGTCAGCTCCGCCGCATCACACGCGACGTCAAGAAATATGCACGGAGCCGGTCGAGCTGGGGCAGTCAGGTGCTAAGCGGCTTCGGCATCACTAAATTGATCACCGAGTGTTATCGTGGCAACGCCGAGCGTGAGGACCAGGCGCTGTACGATACGATGAAGGCGATGCGCGACCGCCTTAATTATAATCTCGTGGTCAAAGATCCGGTCACGCCGGGTGACACTATCACCAAAGGCAATGACGACCCGAAAGCCCGCTTCCTCCGCGAGCGCCTTTCTGAAGCCATCATCAATCTTGCGCCGCTGTTCGAGCATGACTGCACTCGCGCCAAGGCTTTGGATTGCTGGGATAGGGTGTACAACACCGAGTTCTTTTCCGACCGCCTGGAGCCCTTGGAGGAAACTGCCAAGGAAGCAGTTGCGTCGCCGGCCGTGTTCTCGTCCGGCTTGTTGACGAAGTCGGCGGCCGCCTCCGCCGCGCAGAGCGCGGTGCGCAAAGAGGGCGGGGGACGTTACGCCTGAGGCATTCGCGATGATCAATTCCATTGCGGCATGCGCGGAGGTCGAGGCCTGGCTTGCCAGCCTCGGCCCGTCTATTGATCGGCTTTCACCTGAAATGCTCTCCAAGCTCTATCCGTCGCGCGGCTGCGCGGCGGGGTGGCGCCTTCAAGTTGCCTTTTCAGACAAGGCGCGGCGGCTGGATTTGCTGTTGCCTATCGGATTCCCTTGGCAACCTCCGCGCGTTGCGTTGGTCGACGCACCCAAATTTCTTACATGGCCGCACGTCGAGAAGGATAATGTGTTGTGCTTGGTGCCGAACTCGTTTGAGTTTGACCCTGATAAACCTGCCGCCGTCGTCTCACATTTGCTCGGGTTGGCGGAGACGGCTGTGAACGAGCTGATCTCAGGCGAGCGGGACGCTGACTTCGCCGACGAGTTTCTTTCTTACTGGGATTGGGCAAAAACTGAAGGTACACAAGTTATCAGCCTTCTGCGTTCCGAAGGTCCATCACGCGAGATCGCTTTGTGGCGTGGAAAGAGCTTCTATCTCCTCGGCGAAAATATTGATGATCTGCGCAACTGGCTTAGTAACCGCTACGGCAATAAGCCGGAAAGTGTTGAAGCTTCAAAAGCGGTTCTCGCGTGGTTGGGCGAGGCACCTAAGCCTTCAGAATACCCCGATACCGGCGCAGGCTTGAGAGGGTTTGTCGCAGAGCGCGACGCTGCGGCGAGCCTGCTCATTGATCGGCTGGCAGCCGAAGGTTCAGAGAAAGTTGCTTTCGCACTCGGCTTTGACACATCGAATGGCCCGGCCTTGGCCGGCGTATTCGTACCCCCGCCAACAAAGCCGAAATATGGCGCGCGCGATCCCATGTCGAAGGGCTTCCGACCTGGGCACGTGCCCGATAACATTCGGCTCGTACGTTTCTTCGGAGGTCAGACGCTTGTACGTCGCTCTGTGGAGCGGGCCGATGCTGGATGGATTCACGGGCGGGGCCTGGACCCACGGGCCAAACAGTTGCGCGATCTTCGCGTCGTTCTTGTAGGATGCGGATCGCTTGGTGCGCCCATTGCCATCAGCCTTGCGCAGGCGGGCATCGGCCACCAAACATTCATCGACGATGACTGGATTAAGTGGGCGAACGTCGGGCGGCACCCGTTGGGTGGCGGCTATGTCGACCAAAACAAGGCTATTGCTCTCGCTGCGAAGCTGCGGAAGGACTTTCCACATTCAACGTTTGAGTCTTTTGCAATCGATGCCGACACGTTCGTACGCGAGCATAGCGACGTGCTGAAGAAGGCAGACTTGATTATCGCAGCGACGGGAAGTTGGGCTGCTGATCGGCGTATCGAAGCTTGGGTGGATGGTTCAGACCGAAAAGTGCCGGTGCTCTATACTTGGATGGAGGCCCATGCGACGGCCGGGCACGCACTCCTGCTGAATGGTCTCGGCGCGAAGTTGACGGACGGCTTCGACGGGACGGGGTTGCCATGCTTTAACGTTTCGCAATGGCCGGAAGGAAGTCAGACGCGTCAAGAGCCGGCATGTGGTGCAGTCTATCAGCCCTATGGCCCCGTCGAGCTCGGGTTTGTGTGCAATCTCGCAAGCGAGCTGGCACTAGATGCGCTGCTTGGCAGACAGCAGAGACCGATTTACCGCCTCTGGATTGGCAATGGCAGGCGATTGCGAGAACTTGGCGGCAGTTGGACATCTGCTTGGCGCGCCGATCCGCAATTCCGCGAAGCTGGCGCCTTTGTTGCTGATCGCAATTGGAGCGAAGCGGCGAAAGAGCAGGCGGCGTGATCTATCCCATCGGCAGTTCAGGCCAGCGGATTGTGTTTTCGGACGAAGTGCTCGCACATTTCGCAAAGCACCGGCAGCTGCACTGGTGGCAGCGTGAGGCCGGTGGGCAGCTCTTTGCACGATTTGTGCTGCCCGACATTAGAATCGTCGAGGCGACCGGCCCGCGTCGCGGCGACACCCGAACTCGCTACGGATACAGGCCAGATCGGCAAGCTGAACAGAGTGAAATTGCCGAACGGCACCCAAGGCAATTGCACTTCGTTGGCGACTGGCACACCCATCCTGAAGATTTCCCGTCACCATCGGGTCCTGACGAGGAAAGCATGCGAGAAGCGTTCACACAGTCAGGCCACATGCTAAATGGGTTTCTGCTCGTCATTGTTGGGCGGCTGCCCCCACCTGAAGGTCTGGCGGTTTGGATTTATAACGGATGGGAACGCTTGAAGCTGTCGTCAGTCAATTCGTCAATCGGAGAGATCACAAAGCCCATACGATCGATTAAATGGATATGAATTTGAGTTTATCGTTCTCATACACGCGATTTACAATAGCCAGATAGATACGCTCAGTGAAAAGGCTGAGTATTCAGCATAATGGGTGGTTACCTATGTTGAAACCAGCTTTGGCCTTGAGTCAGCTACTGAAGGATTGGCGCCGATATTCGCATAATCGGTGTTATGGAACACATGACTTCCAGCCCTAAATTGACCTTGGCCGAACGTTAGAGCATCGGGCGGTCAGGCTGAATCGAGACTGTTCCCAAATCAGTTTTGATGTGATTCAAGGTGTGCGGAGGACCATATCATGCCGCAACCCTTGTCGAACGATCTTCGCTTGCGTCTTGTTGAGTATGTTGAAGAAGGCCATTCACGGCGCGAGGCTGCTGAGCGCTTCAAGACGGCAGCATCAAGTGCCGTGAATATTCTGAAGCGTTGGAAAGAGACAGGAAGCGTTGATCCCAAGCCGCGTGGCGGTTTCCGGCACGGCAAACTGAAGCCGCATCAGGCCTTCATCCTCGGGGTTGTCGCAGACCGACCTGACATCACCATGCCTGAGTTGGCAGAGGTGTTGCTTGCGGCCAAGGATGTCAAGATTGATCCTTCGAACCTGTCAAAATTCCTGATTGGCTGTGGTCTCAGCTATAAAAAAAGCCTTCTGGCATCGGAGCAAGACAGGCCTGATGTCGTAGCAGCTCGGGTCGAATGGATTGAGGTCAGACAACCCTTCATGTGCGAACATCAGGGACGCCTGATCTTCCTGGATGAGACTTCAACCAACACCAAGCTGACAAGGGCTCGCGGACGCTTCCAGAAAGGCCAAAGACTGAAAGCCAAGGCCCCCATTGGTCGCTGGGGGACGCAGACCCTGGTTGCAGGCCTCAAGTGTCAAGGCCTTGTCGCTCCTTGGGTTGTCAACGCACCCATGAACCGCGAGATCTTTGACACCTATGTCGAAACCCAGTTGGCTCCTCAGGTTCATGCTGGTGATGTTGTCATCCTCGACAATCTTGCCGCCCACAAAAGCCAAAAGGCCGAAGCTATCCTGCGTTCCAGAGGCGCGTGGTTCCTCTTCCTGCCGCCCTACAGCCCCGATCTCAACCCCATCGAAATGGCATTCTCCAAACTCAAGGCTCTCCTGCGCAAAATTGCTGCCCGAACCATCGATGATCTCTGCACAGCCATCGGCGACATCTGCAAAATCTATCCACCACAGGAATGTTCAAATTACTTCCAAGCAGCTGGCTACGGATTCAAATGAACGCCCGATGCTCTAGCCTGTCCTCTGAGCAAGGCACAGACGATGGGGTCCCTCCGGCGTGCTTACCGCGGTTTGGAACACGACATTGAAATAATGATGCAAATGAAATCTTTCCGGCACCAGGGCGCTCGCTGACATGCCAGCCAGAGTGATGCTATCCGTTCAGATCGCTCAGCATCTCCAGGTGGCGGATCACGATGGGTTCGGCCACAAGTTCCTCGAGACGGCTCATCAGTGGTTTCAGGTGCGGTTTCTTGAGATGCTCATCGAGCGCGGCCTGATCCACGAAGTTTTCGTAGAAGACGAAGACATTCGGATTCTGCTTGTCGCAGTGAAAGTCATAATTGATGCAGCCTGGCTCAGCGCGGGTTGGCGCCACCTGTGCGGCAAGCACCTTTGCGAGTTCGTCGCGCTTTTCTGGTTTGGCCACGACGGTGCCAATGATCGTGCAACCTGGTCTTCTCATTTTATGCCTTCCTGTTTTGGCTGATGGCCACTGCGAGAATGATGATAGCGCCGCGGGCGATGAGCTGCTGGCTGAATTCAAGCCCGGCCAGGATGAGGCCGTTGTTGATCAGCCCGATCATCAGGGCGCCAATGATGGAGCCGACGACTGAGCCTTTGCCGCCGAACAGGCTTGTGCCGCCCAGCACAGCCGCAGCAATGACGGACAGCTCATCGCCCTCACCCAACTGGAAGCGCCCCGTCTGGAAACGGCCGGCATAGAGCATGCCGGCAATGGCTGCCGCCATGGAGGAAATGATCAGCACGCGGAACTTGATGGAAGCCGTGTTGATGCCCGAATAGCGCGCCGCCGTCTCGCTGCCGCCGGTAGCCAGAACCCAGCGGCCGAAGGTGGTCTTGCGCAGCACCACATGGCCAATGGCGGTGGCAACCAAAGTCCAGAACAGCAGCACGGGGATGGGCCCGATATTGCCGCCGCCGAAGAGCCAGATATAGCCATCGGACAGAATGGGCACGGCCTTGGTGGAGCTGATCCACATGGATGTGCCCTTGGCGATGCCCATCATGGCGAGTGTTGTGAGGAAGGATGGAATGCCAATGCGCGTGGTGAGCGCGCCATTGATGGCGCCCACAAGAGCGCCCGTTGCAAGGCCGCAGGCGATGCCGAAGAGCACGCCGCCAAAATCCATGCCCATGGCCGTGGCAACCGAAGAAAGCCCCGCCACCGCGCCAATCGAAAGGTCGATTTCACCGGCGGAGAGCACATAGGTCATGGCCACAGCCATGACGGAGATCATCGCTGTTTGCCGCACGATATTAAGAAGGTTGGTGCTTTCAAGAAAACCCTTGTGGCCCAGCGTGATGGCAAAAAAGACGAAGATCACCACAAAACCCAGATAGATG
Organism: uncultured Alphaproteobacteria bacterium; assembly: GCA_937864985.1. Lineage (GTDB taxonomy): Bacteria > Pseudomonadota > Alphaproteobacteria > Rhizobiales > Aestuariivirgaceae > Aestuariivirga. The sequence continues at coordinate 6,558 of CALMEZ010000188.1, read as the reverse complement.
ATGTTCTGGCGCCAGTTCTTGAGGATGGACATGGAAGCACCTCCGATGGGTGTCGTGGTTGAAAGGGGCGAAAGGCTAGACATTGCCAGGCATCTCCTGCAGCAATTTCTGCAAGCGCCGCTCGGCAAATTGCAGGTCACTGGTGTTTTCGCCGGGCGGATCGAGTTCGGCTCTAGCGATGTCACGCGTGATGCGGCCATCGGCCATGACCAGGATGCGGTCACAGGCAGAAAGAAGCTCATTCAGCTCGGAGGAAATAATGATGACGGCCTTGCCCTGCCGGGCCAGCTGGCGCACCAGCATGATGATTTCGGACTTGGACCCGATGTCGATGCCTGCCGTTGGCTCATCAAGGATGATCACGCGCGGGTCGGAGGCCAGCCACTTGCCCAGAACCACCTTCTGCTGGTTGCCGCCCGAGAGGGTGCGCACGGGCGCATTTGCAGAAGCCGTCTTCACCTTCAGCTCGCTGATATGCTTGTCCGTCAGGCCCTGGAAGACCTTGCCCCTGGTGAAGCCCCAGCGGCTGATGCGGTCGATCACCGAAAGTGCCAGGTTGTCGGCGACGCTATGTTCAATGATCACGCCCTGGCGCAGGCGGTCCTCGGGGATGAGTGCCAGACCCAGCGCGATGGCCTGTTTCGGTGAGGTGATGTCAACCGCCTTGCCATCAACGAGAATTTCGCCCGACTTCTTCTGGTCAAGCCCGAAGAGCAGGCGCGCAATGGCGCTGCGGCCGCTGCCCAGAAGCCCGGCAATGCCGATCACTTCACCGGCATGGAGCTTGAAGCTGGCATCAATGGGCTTGAGCAGGCCGGAAACATGGCGCAGGTCCAGCAGCACGGTGTCTTGTTTCGTGTTTTCGCGCTCAATGCCAGAGAGTCCGCGGGATTGGCCGCCCACCACCACTTCAATGATCTTTTCCAGCGAGAGCTCACTCAAAGGTGCTGTCAGCACATGCCTGCCGTCGCGGAAGATGGTGGCCCGGTCAGCGATGCGCATGATCTCATCCATGCGGTGCGAGACATAGATGATGCCGACACCTTCAGACTTGAGCTTGCGCAGGAAGGTGAAGAGCCGTTCCACGTCATGGGCGGAAAGCGCCGTTGAGGGCTCATCCAGAATGAGAACCCGCGCCTTGCGGGAAATGGCCTTAACGATTTCAGTGAGCTGGCGCTGCCCGGCGCCAAGATCGCCCGCCAGCGCCTCGGGATCAACGTCAACATCCAGCGCCTTGAACAGGGCGCGGGATTTTTCGATGGCCTGCCGGTCATCCAGAAGGCCCAGATCGGACTTGATTTCCTGATTGAGGAAGATGTTTTGCGCCACGGTGAGCGTGGGCACCAGGCTCATCTCCTGGAAGATCATGGCGATGCCGGCGCGTGTTGATTCATCAGGCGTATGTTCGGAGAGGAGGTGCCCGAAGACTTCGACACGGCCTGCATCCGGCGTGTGCACGCCACGCAGGATCTTGAGAACAGTGGACTTGCCGGCGCCATTGCCCCCGAGCAGCGCGTGAATTTCACCGGCCTTGACCTCGAGATTGACCTCATTCAGGGCGCGCACGCCGCCGAAGGACTTGGATACGCCTGTCAGGCGCACCGCAGGAACGCTATCGGCGGCGGCGGTATTCATCAGTTCCCCACTTTCACCCATTTTTCGGTCTGGCCGGATTCGAGAATGGCGTCTGCGATCACCGAGACGCGCCAGCCATCTTCAAAGCTGGGCGAGGGCTGCTTGCCGGAGATGATGGCATTGAAGAAATCATAGCATTCAATGATCTTGGTTTCACCATAGCCAATCCCTAAGGCCGGGATGGGCCAGAGCCCGTGGCCGTAAGGATGGTTGGGGCCGGTGTAGACGGTGCGGAAGCCGCGGGCATCGGCCGGGTCATCGGCAAACATCACCTGCAGCTCATCCATCCGCTCATAGTTGAAGGCAATTGAGCCCTTGGAGCCATGGATCTCGAAGGTCAGGAAGTTGTTGCGGCCATAGGCATTGCGCGTGGCCTCGATCGAGCCCACGGCACCGTTCTGGAACTTGAGCAGGGTGATCATCTCGTCGTCTACGTCAACCACGCCCTTGGGGCCGGAGCCGGACTTGTCTGAGGCGCCCAGCTTGTCGAGATTGCCCTGCTGCAGCGGGCGCTCTTTCACATAGGTGTGCACCATGGCCTGCACAGCTGAAATCTCGCCCACGAGATAGCGCGCAAAGTCCACCACATGGGTGCCGATGTCGCCCACGGTGCCGGAGCCCGCCACATCCTTCTGGAAGCGCCAGGAGAGTGGCCCATTGGGATCTGCCGACCAATCCTGCAGATAGGTTCCGCGGAAATTGAGGATCTTTCCGATGCGGCCTTCATCGATGTATTTCTTGGCCAGGGCCACGGCCGGGGTGCGGCGATAATTGAAGGCCACCATGTTGATGACACCGCTTTTCTTGGCGGCGTCATACATGGTCTTGGCTTCGGCACCGGTGCGGGCCAGCGGCTTTTCGCAGATCACGTGCTTGCCCGCCTCGAGGGCGGCAATCGCGATGGCGGCGTGGCTGTCATTAGGGGTGACGATGTCGATGACGTCAATGTCCTTGCGGGCGATGACGGCCTTCCAGTCATGGGCGGATTCGTCAAAGCCCAGGCGCTCGGCGCCGTTGCGCGCGGCTTCTGCGGTGATATCCACCAGAACCTTGCGGCGCGGGATGGCAGGTGCCGGCCAGAAGAACATCGGCATTGCCGCATAGGCCATGGCATGGGCCTTGCCCATGAAGCCGCCGCCAATCATGGCCACATTGAGTGTCTTTGTCATCGTGTCACCTTTCGTGGAAAAAGAAGGGATGGCGGCGAGGGAGGATCCGCCATCCCGCCAGACCGTTACTTCATGCTGGACTTGATCTTGTCGGTGGCCTCGCTGTGGTAGATTTCCTTCCACATATCGAGGAGGCTGTCCTTGGTCACCGGGCCTGCAGGCAGGGCCACATAGGCCGGAGCGGGCTTGCCGAGCAGCGCATAGGCCGCAAGCTTGGCTTCCACGATGCCGGCGTCATAGGGGCGCTGCGAGGCAAGGGCCTTCACCATGCCACCCTTGGCCATTTCGATGGCAACGTTTTCGCCCAGGTCCATGTTGACGATCTTGAGATCGGTGCGGCCAGCGGCACGGGCGGCAGCCATCACGCCCTCGGCAGGCACGTCCCACACCGCCCAGATGGCTTGGACGTCCGGGTGGGCGGTGAGAATGGCGCCGGCGGCCTTTTCAGCATCGCCCGCGAAATCCGGGCCGCCAATGCCCTGTTCATCAATGATCTTGATGTCGGGATATTGCTCGGTGATCGTCTTCTTGAAGCCGTCATAGCGCTGCTTGGTGACGAAGAAGTCAGCGGCGTGGAACACGATGCCGATCTTGCCCTTGCCGCCCAGCTGCTTGGCCATCAGATGGGCCGAGGCCACGCCATTGCCGTAGTTGTCGGCCGAGACGGAGCTGACATAATCCTTGCCGGCCACGAAGCCCTTGGGGATATTGTCCATGAACACCAGCTTGACGCCCTTGTCGGCGGCGGCCTTGTAGGCCGAGGCGGTGGCCACGCCATCTGTCGGGATCGACACGATGATACTGGGCTTCTGGGCCAAAACGGTTTCAATGTCAGCAACCTGCTTTTCGGGCTTGAAGCCGGCGTCGGTGACAGCGATCACCTTGATGCCTTCGGCCTCGAATTGGGCCTTGAGCGCATTTTCCTGGGCCTGTGACCAGTCATTGCCGCCATAGTGGAAAACCAGTGCCGCTGTTGCGTTCATGGCCTTGACCTTGGCGAGCTCATCGTCCGTCAACTTGATGTCGGCGGGGTTGGCCGGGTCTTCGCCGTTGGGGCCCTTGCTCATGACCTTGGTGGCCAGGTCTTTCAACGCCGCATCCGGATCGGTTGCAAAGGCCGGGGCGGCGAAGCCGGTGATGAAGATGGCGAGGGCGGCAACGCCACCCAGCATGATGCGCTTGTTCATTTCAGTTCCTCCTGATCAGATTTTATGTTTTCGGTGTCAGTTCTTGGCTTCAGCCGCGCGCAGGAATTCCATGCTGCGGATGGCGCCTTCCTTGGGATCGGGCCAGCTGTCGAGTTCGGCTGTGACCCATCCCGAGAAACCAATGTCATGCAGCGCTGTGGTGATGGCCTGCATGTTGAGTGTGCCGCGGTCCAGCGGCGTGAAGGTGAAGGGCTCTTCCTGCCAGCCCTTCAGATGCACATAGGAAATGCGCGCGGCGTGTTCGCGGATCATGGCGGGCACATTGCCGCCAGCCGCCGCAAGGTGCGCGGTGTCGGGGCAGAAGTCCAGGCCGCATTCCTTGAAGATGGCGCGCACGGCATCCGGCCCTTCCACGATGGTCGTGAGATGCGGATGGTAATGGGCGCGCAACCCAAAGCCTTCGGCAATGGCGCGGGCCTTCTCCAGGCCAGCCCCCAGGCGCTTGATGTCATCGGGCTGGATGCCGGAGGTGCGCTTGGCGCCGCCGCCGATGACCAGATGCACTGCGCCCAGCTCAGCGGCAATGGCGGCCGCACGGCGGATGCGGGAAAGCTCTTCCTCGAGGATGTCGGCAAAGATGAAATTGGCGCCGGAATAGGCGGCCACCAGCTTCAGGCCGGTGTTGTTCAGAATGGTGCGGAAGGTGGCGGGCTTGCCCTCGTGGTCCAGCAGATTGCCGTCGAACAGCTCGGTGCCCTCATAGCCGGCTGCGGCGATGTCCTGCAGCGCGCGCTCCATGTCGGCAAAGGTACGGTAGGTGAGTTGGGAAATCGAAGTGACGCCCACGGCATTGCCGCCCAAGGGGCCCCAACAATTGGCGTGATAGGCCTTTTTCCAGACTGACATTCATTCCTCCATGTGGGCGATGCCTTGTTTTTCAGCGTTCATCTTGTTGTTGGGTTTCTTTATGCATAATTTGATCGCATGTCAAAGCATTTTCTGCAAAAGTGTTTTCAATATCTACAAAAGCATGATTCCAATATGCAAAATGCTTGTGCTTTGCTAGTCATCAGAGATGAGATTTGTCCTTTTCAGGCTACAGGCGAAGAATTCCGGGGCCGGCGTGGAGCGCGAAAACAATGTCTGACGGGGTGACACCCCTTCCAGAAGACGATGATGGCCCGAGCGAAAGCCTGTGGGCGGGTGCTGGCCGGGCTGGCAAGCGGGAAGACTCCGAACGCCAGTCCCTGGCCCAGATCCTGAACCTCATCCGCATCGGAACGGCCAATACGCGCCTGGAGCTTGAGCGTCTTTCCGGCCTTGGCCGCGCCATCGTCGCTGACCGCCTGGAAACGCTGAACCATCTGCGGCTCATCGACGAAGACGAGCTTGGCCATGCCAATGGCGGCCGCGCGCCCCGGACGGCGCGATTCCGCGAGCATCAGGCGCTATATCTTGTCGCAGTATTGGAACAAGGCTCGATCGGCATTGCGGTCTCGACCCTGTCCGGCAAGCTTCTGGTGGAGCACCATGAGCCGCTTGAGTCGATTGCCGAGCCCGCCGCCGTTCTGAAGCGGCTGCAGACGCTGTTTGACTGGGCGCTGGAACAGCACCGCAAGGCCCGCGACATCTGGGGCATTGGCATTGCCCTTTCAGGGCCAGTCGAGACCAGCCCCGGCCAGCCCTTTGCATCACCTCGCCTGCCCTTCATGCCAGGCTGGGAGGGATTGGACTTTGTTGAAACCCTGGTGGCCCGCTATGGCGCACCCTGTTGGGTGCGCAGCAAGATCGAAATGATGACGGCAGGCGAGCTTCTGGCCGGCAGCGCCCAAGGTGCTCATGACATGCTCTTTGTTGATCTTTCGCGAGAGATCAGTGCCGGCCTCGTGCTGGGGGGGAAACTGTTCAAGAGCGACCAGGGGCGGGCTGGGCTTGTCGGCCACATTGCCATTGGCGATGATACCACCACGCTTTGCAAATGCGGCAATGTGGGCTGCCTTGAGGCCGTGGCCGGAGCCGATGCGGTGGCACGGCTTGCCAATCAGGCCGCAAGCCTGGGCCAAAGCCCGCAACTTGCCGAAATGCTGCAGGCCGATGGCGAGATCACGGCCATCGGCCGCGACGCGCTGATGGAGAAAGGCAAGGACAAGGGCCGCGAGTTCATCGGCTATTGCGCGCACATGGCGCGGACGGTCGCCAACGATCTCGGCAAGATCGAAGAATTCATGTTCGAGGACCAGAAGCCGGACGGGTCCACCAATCTCATCGCCGCCTATCGCATCCGCTTCGCGTCGGGCTGCCGGATCGAGGCGCTGTCGTCCAGGCCGGAAAACATCCGCGGCTTGCAGGGCGTCGTCTGCATCGACGAGGCGGCGTTCCACAAGGACGTGCGCGGCGTGCTCGACGCCGTCAACGCGCTGTTGATCTGGGGCGGCAAGATCAGGGTCATCTCGACCCACAATGGCGTGCTCAGCCCGTTCAACGAGTTGATCCGCGAGGCCAAGGCCGGCAAGGTCCCGTTCTCGCTGCACCACATTCCGTTCGCCAAAGCGGTCGCCAATGGGCTCTACAAGCGCGTCTGCCTCATCGCCGGCAAGGCGTGGTCT
>CALMEZ010000187.1 GCA_937864985.1 uncultured Alphaproteobacteria bacterium | reverse complement strand
AGTTGGTAGAGCGCTTCGTTTACACCGAAGATGTCGGGAGTTCGAGTCTCTCATCTCCCACCATTTCAAGTTAGGTCGTTGCAGGCTCCCCTTCAATCGTTGGCAGGGACTTTCCGATCAAGGTCGCCTCAAACGCCCGGAGGCGCTTGTAGATCGAAATCAACTTGATGATGTCGTCCCAGTCATTGAAGAGCACCTGAAATGACTCTCTCACCTTATCAAAGGCATTGTTAATCTGCGTGAACAGGCCGAGGGTCATGGTACCGGCTACGATGCTCGGAAACAGCAGGATCAGTGAATATACGGTGTCGGCATTGGCATAGACATTCCGTCCAAGGTCAAAATACACATAATTCTTGTAGAGCGTGTAGTAGTTTTGCTTGAGCTCTTCGAAAAGGCCTTTCACTGTAAAGTCATCGGCGCGAGTTTCATGGTCTTCGCCATAAACAAGTTCTTTTCTCAAAGCGGCTTCGACCCGCTGGTTCTTGAATTCCAGGCCCGGTAGCCGGTAGCCGATCAAGTATACAAAAACTGTTCCGAGAATTGACCAGAAGATTGATGCCCAAACAAGCGCCTGTGGAATTGCGCCGACTAAAGGAAGCTCGGTGATGTGTTTGGAGTAGCCATACAGGATTGGCAGAAACGCAATAAGGGTCATGCAGGCGCTGACAAATGAAACGCCCTGAATTTCCATAGCGCGGGCAAACTGCATAGTGTCATCCTGAACGCGCTGGGAAGCGCCTTCGATGTTGCGCAGCTTCTGCCAATGGGTTGTATAGTATTCGTGCATGGCGCGGCGCCAACGGAAGATATAGTGGCGGATGAAGAACCTCATCGTCGACACGACAAGTACAAACACAGTAGCCAACCCGACGAATGTCCATAGCGATGAATACAGTTCGCCAATTTCCACTTTTCGGGATTTGGTCAGTGCCTCGTTCAGCAGGTCATAGAATGGTCCGTACCAGGCGTTGATCGCTACACTCAGTTGGACGTTGAAGTAGGTGTAGAAAATAATCAACGATGTTCCAAGCACCGACCAATTGAACCAAGGGTGCGGGGCGATCCGCCACCAAACTGCGGCGAAGGCAGCGACTATCGCCGCAAAGTAGATATAGAACCATAGGAACGGGCTGGAGATAAAAACTCCGGGGCCGATCACCGGCGGGGCATCTTCCGGTGGATTGGGCAGGCCAATGAAATGTCCCCAATCCTTTGCTGAAAAATACCAGAGAAGAATACAAAACAAAGACCAAAGGGCAGCAGACAAGAAAAATGGCTTGGGATTGGGAAAAAACGATTTGAACATCGTGCCTGGCTTTCTCGTTGGCTTTCGGCGTTGTCGGCCCTATTGATTCATATCCGGCGACCATATGCGGTCTGCCACCTGGCCTGCAACTGACAAGAATTTGAGACAACGTCCCGTGAACCTGCCCGGACACCTGAACGTAGCGCTGGCGCAATGGCTTGCGGATCATGCCACAGGCGGCCTTGCGCAGGCATCGGCGGCGTTGAGCGAGGCCTATCGGGCCGGGGAAACTTCGTCAGCCGTCAGCCTCGCGGCCTATCTCACCACGCGGGTTCCCGCCACTTTTGCCGCCAATTTGCGTGTGCTGGAAAGCGTGGCGGAGGCGTGGCCCGGCCTTGCGCCCCAATCTCTGCTTGATGTGGGGGCGGGGCCTGGTGTTGCGTCCTGGGCAGCGTTGGCACAATGGCCCAGCCTTACGTCCGCCACACAGGTTGAGCAGGAGCCAAAATTCCTGGCGCTGGCGCGGGCTCTGAATGCTGGAAGCGGCTTGCCGGCGCTTGCCAATGCCGATGTGGTGCAGGGGCAACTGCAGCAATTGGACAAGCGCGTCGATCTTGTTCTGGCCTCTTATGTGCTGGCCGAATTGCCGCTGGCGCAGATGGTGGATGCGGCGGGGCGCTTGTGGGCGGCGGCGGGGCAGGCGCTGGTGCTGGTCGAGCCGGGCACACCGCAAGGCTTTGCGCGGCTGCGTGCCATTCGCGACCATTTGCTGAAAGACGGTGCGCATGTGGTTGCGCCATGCACGCATGCGCATGTCTGCCCGATGGTGGGGGATGACTGGTGTCACTTCAAAGTGCGGTTGGCGCGCAGCCGCGCCCACATGCATGCCAAGGGGGCGGTGGTTCCGTTCGAGGATGAGGCTTTTTCCTATCTGGCGCTGGCGCGTCAATCGGTGGCGCTGGCGGGCAGCCGCATCATCGCGCCGCCTGCTGTGGCAAAGCCCGGCATCACGTTCCGCCTCTGCCAGGCAGAAGGCCTTGGCGATCATCACATTGCGCGGCGTGACAAGGCACAATACAAGCTGGCCAAAAGCAAGCGCTGGGGTGACACGTGGACATGACGTCATATTGGCAGACATTGCAGGCGGACGGCCTCGCTGCCGCCGATAAGCTGAAAGGCTGGCTGGCCTCGCCACCGTTCTATGCGCAGGTCATCATTCTGTTGGTGGGCTGGCTATTGTCGCGCATCGTGACGCGGCAGGTGCTAGCACGGGTACCATTGTTCCGTGCTGAACCCACTGAGGGGCGGCTTCTGAAAGTCCGGCAGATTGTTTATTCGCTGAGGAGCCTCCTCGGCCCGGCGCTTTTGTTCCTGTTTCTCGCCATTGGTTCGGCGATTGCTGATGCCAGTGTTGGCGCAAGCTGGCTGGTGCGCATCGGGCAAAGCCTGGCGCTGGTTTATGTGCTCTATGCCGCCATCAACCGCTTCCTGCCGCACCCCGTGATCAATGCGGCGGCACGCTGGATCGGGCTGCCGGTGGCGGCCATTTATGCGCTGGGCTATTTCGGCACACTGACGGCCTATCTTGATGGCATCGCCTTCCAGGCCGGCAACATCCGCATTTCGGTGTTGGCGCTGGCCAAGGCGGCGTTGTTCGGCGGCGTGCTGTTCTGGCTGGGCCGCACATCCTCGACGGCTGGCCAGAAGGTGATCCGCGACCAGCAGGCGGTTGACATCCAGACGCGCGAACTTGCGGCCAAGGCCTTGGAGATCGCCGTCTTCGCCATCGTGGGACTTTTGTTGCTCAATATCCTGGGCATGGACCTGACAGCGCTTGCGGTTTTCGGTGGTGCACTGGGTGTGGGCGTCGGCTTCGGCCTGCAGCAGATCGCCTCCAACTTCATTTCGGGCATCATCATCCTGCTGGAGCGGTCGCTGAAAATCGGCGACTACATTGAGCTTGAAGATGGCCGCACCGGCACGTTGCGCCAGCTCAACATGCGTTCATCAACGCTGGAGACCTTCGACGGCAAGGAAATCATGGTGCCGAACGAGCGCTTCATCACAACGCGCTTTGTTAATTGGACACGCGCTGACCCGCGCCAGCGTTACGAGGTGCCATTTGTCGTGACCTATGACACGGATCTGCACAAGGTGCCGCCGCTGATCGAGGCAGCATTGTCCACGCATCCAAGCGTGTTGCAGGAGCCGGAGAAGGTGAGCTGCGAGTTGAAGAAGTTTGGTGATTTCGGCGCGCATTTTGCCGTGAAGTTCTGGGTCAATGGCATTGATGACGGGCCCAACAACTTTACGTCAGACGTGCATTTCCTGGTGTGGGACGCCTTGCAAAAGGGCAAGATCAAGCTTGCCACGCCGCATCATCAGGTGGCACTGATGGCCAATGACTTTGTAATCGGGAAAAAGACATGAGACAGCTGATTTCATCCGGCTCCAGATTTGAAACGGAAATGGCATATTCGCGCGCCGTGGTGCAGGGGCCCTGGTGTTTTGTTTCCGGCACCACAGGCTTTGACTATGCCGCCATGACAATCGTCGATGATGTGGCGGGGCAGGCCGAGCAGACCTTCAAGAATATCGAAGCCGCGCTTGGTAAAGCTGGGTTTTCGCTGAAGGATGTGGTGCGCGTGCACTACCTGTTGCCCAAGGCGTCAGACTTCGAGGCGACATGGCCCGTGCTCAAGAAATACCTGGGCGATGTGCGCCCGGCGGCCACCATGTTCGTGGCCGAGCTTGCCGATCCGCGCATGAAGATCGAGATTGAAGTGACGGCGCTGAAGGCGTGATCAGCTCAGCAGGTTTTTCAGGCTGAGAGACGGTTCGAGATTGGTGAGGTTGCCCAGCACCTCATACAGGAAGCTTTGCAGTGCGCTGGCATTTTCCTCACTGAGGCCCTGCACGTCACCTTGCACAAAGGAGCGGAGTGAAAAGCGCCGATTGCTGATGGCTGAGGCGACGGGCGCCGGCAGGAAGGGCAGGGTCAGCGCGCCATCTTCTTCCGGCCAGGCAGAGCGCACCATGATGTTACGCACCGGCACGAAGAGATCAACGCCCGGATAGCGCTGCAGGCTGCGTGCCGACTTTTGCGAGGTGAAACTGTTGTCGACCATGTAGAACAGGAAGATGCGGAAACCCTGGACGTGGCACTCCTTGAAAAAGGAGAGGTCGCGCTCGGCCGCGAAAAAGCTTTCCATGTGCCGCACCGGAAGATCGACAACATAATCCCGCCCCGGCGAACCGAGGATGGTGTCGAACAGCTTCATCTGGCCGGTGATGGCGGCAAAGTCCGCGAGCGCTGTGCGGCCGGGAAAGAAGGCGCGCAGCGGCCCTTCAGGCGCGTCGGTGTCGATCAGGAACGGGTCATGGCCATCCAGCAGCAGGTAATCCGCGATGATGCGCGCCAGCAATGTCTTGCCATTGCGGTGCTGGTCAGACGCAACGATGTAGATCGTTGGTGTGATGGCCATTCAACTTTCCGATGGGCCGGTTGGCCCGAAGGCTTGGTGCAGGCCTAGTGCCGGCCGCCGGAGACAATATCCTGCAGCAGCTTGATGCGTGCATATTCCTCGTCGATTTCCGAGCACCACTTCTTCACGTAGCCGCGCAGCACGAAGGAGAACTTGCCCTGGCTGCCGTCAGCGGCGCGATTGTCGATAAAGTCCTTGAAGGTGACGCCCGCCACATCCACCTGCTCGTAGGCCATTTCGTTGAGCTTGGGGATGTTGATTTCGTGGGTCTTGGTCAGGTTCGAGAAATACTTGCGGTAGGTGGCTTCATCCCACTCGAAGAAATTGGTCTCGTTGATGGCGTTGCGGGCCAGTACATATTCCACACCCTGCAGATACTTGGCGATTTCGCCGATCTCGTCGAGCGAGGCGATGGAGGGGCCAACCACATGGAACAGGCCCAGGTTGAACATGCCGTTGCGGGCCGCTTCAAGAACGCCGATGCGCTCAAACAGGTCGAGCGAGTAAGACAGGTTGCCGGCCTTGAAGTCTACCACAGTCACGGGAACGTTGGCGGTTTCCATGGTGTCGAGGACACGCATCTGGTGGGCGACGTTGGTGAGGTCAATGACCTCGGTGATCGACGGGTAGAACCGGTGCAGCGAGCCCCTCGGATTTTCCGTGTCGAAGGCGCGCGTCAGGATGTTTTTGCGCGAGAAATAATCCAAAAGGGACCGGGAAATCGTGGTTTTGCCTACGCCGCCCTTGTCGGCGCCGACGAGAATAAGTGTTGGTTTCATGTTGCCTCTCCCCCAATTCAGTACGCATTAACAAGTTGATTGGAAATTGCCGGACGGTGCCATAACACGGCTTATTCATTGAGTACATTGCTCTTTTTCGATAGAGTAAAGCCTCACGTTGCATAGGAGAGGCCATGAACCCCGCGCCGCTGTGGCTGCTCATTTTGATTTTGGCGCTGTTTGGCGTGCTTCATGTGCTTCCTGCGCTGCCCGGCTTGAAGGGACGGGCCGTTGCGGCGCTGGGGAAGGCCTATGGTGCGGCCTATGGCATATTGTCGCTTGTGCTGTTCGTGGCGGCCATCTGGGTGTTCCGCCATGTGGATGTGGAGCCGCTTTACGATGTCCCGGCCTGGGGGCGGCACGCCAATTTTGGCCTGACGTTGATTGGCTTCATTTTCGTGGGCATTTTCCTGTTCCGGGGCTCGTGGCGCAACCGCCTGCGCCACCCGATGGCGCTTGCCATCCTGTTCTGGGCCTGTGGACACTTGCTGGCCAATGGTGATGTGCGGACCACAGTGCTGTTCGGAGGCTTTGCGATCATCGCCCTTCTGCATGCCATTCTGCGGCAGTCCAACGGGCTGGTCACTGACGGTCCAGTGCGGGAGGGGCATAACCTGATGTCGATTTTGGCGGGGCTAGCGCTCTATGGTGTGGCTGTGCAGCTCCATCCGGTTTTCGCCGGGGTGTCGGTTATCCAGCTGCAGTAAGCCTGCTCATTAATCCTTGTACGGAAGGCCCGTTGCGGGCCATGGGCCTGAAAGGTTAAGATCACATCATGTCACAACACACCCCTATGAAGCGCCGCACGGCACCGGATATCATGGCCCGCAAGGGCGGTGAGCCGATTGTCTCCCTGACGTCCTACCACGCCCACACGGCGGCCATTGCCGACAAGTATGTGGATTTCCTGCTGGTGGGCGATTCTCTGGGCATGGTGATGCACGGCTTTGAAACCACGCTGCCGGTGCCGCTTGACCTGATGATCATGCATGGACGCGCTGTCATGCGCGGCGCCAAGACGGCACTCGTCGTCGTCGACATGCCCTTCGGCAGCTACGAGGAAAGCCCGGCGCAAGCCTTCCGCAATGCCGCACGCGTGGTCAAGGAAACCGAGTGTGGCGCCATCAAGCTGGAGGGCGGGCGGCGCATGGCGGAAACCATCCGCTTTTTGACAGAGCGCGGCATCCCGGTCATGGCCCATGTGGGCCTGACACCGCAATCCATCAATGTGCTGGGTGGGTTCAAGGCGCAGGGGCGCGAACGGGCGCAATGGGCGGCCATTGAAGAAGATGCACGGCAGGTGACAGAGGCGGGGGCCTTTGCTGTTGTCTTGGAAGCCGTGGCCGAGCCTCTGGCGCGGAAAATCACGGGTGAGGTGGCGATCCCCACCATCGGCATTGGTGCATCAGCAGCCTGTGATGGGCAGATCCTGGTCATGGAAGACATGCTGGGCCTTAGCCCGCGCGTGCCGAAGTTCGTCAAGGAATTCGGCAAGGTGGGGCAAGCCATAGAAGGCGCCATCAAGATGTATGCCGATGATGTGCGCGGCCGGAAGTTCCCGGAAGCCGCCAACACCTACAGCGCGAAGGACTGACCGGGGACTGATCTTCACTATTTTGCCAAGATCGGGGTCGAGACTCGCCCGACTCACATGGTGCGGCACATTACACGACGGAGAGTTCTGCAGGGGGCGGCCTTGGCCGTTGCACTGCCGCGTGGTGCTGTGGCGCAGGATGCCTATTCGGGTCAATTCATCGAGGCGCGCAAGGTTTCATCCCGTCTGCTGGGAGCGGGCAGCCCGGCAACAGACCATTGGCGGCTTGCCACCACGCATGAAAGTCTGGGCCATGAGCTTGCGATCCTGCGTGCGAAACAGGGGCAAGAACTGCGCCTCAGGCTGATCAATACGCTGGATGAGAATGTGTGGCTGCATTTCTTTGGCGTGCGCGGTCCATCTGACATGATGACCGTGAACATGGAGGCGGGCAGTTCCGATGCGGCTGAAGTTGTGTTCACACCGCCGGATGCTGGCACGTTCTGGTTCGGGCCGACCCTCAATGCGTCACGGCAACGGGCCATGGGGCTTTATGGCTTGCTAATCGTTGATGAAGCCATGCCGCAAACCACCTATTTCGATCAACCTCTGGTGTTCGAAGACTGGATGCTGGGCGATGATGGAAAGCTGAAGCAGGGTTTTGGTGACATTGAAGCCGCTGCGGGCGAGGGCCGGCAGGGCAATTGGCACACCGTCAATGGCCGCCTCAAGCCCCGCCTGAAGCTTGCCGCCGACAAGCCGGCGCGGCTTCGTCTTTTTAATGCGGCCAATGCGCGTGATTTGAAGATCGTGTTCAAAGGCGCTGACCTCATTTTGCTGTCGCTGGATGGCCAGCCTGTGAAGCCTTCCGAAATCACTTTTTCCGATCTCACGCTCGCGCCCGGCCAGCGTGCCGATGTGCTGCTCAAGGATGCGGTGGCCGAAGTTCCGGTTTCAATCGACCTTGGCGAGGATTCCCTTGAAGTGGCCTATCTCGAAGTGCCGCCTGCCCATGCGCAGGGCGGATCGGCTGACGGCGCGCTTCCCGGTAATCCTCTGCCGGTTGTCGATCCCGCAACGGTGCCGCGTGAGATCAGCGTTGCAATTGAAGGCGGGCTGAAGGGCGGCCTCAAGTCTGCAAGGCTTGGTGACCAGGAGTTGGACCTTCGGGCCTTGCTGGAAAAGGGCATTGCCTGGGCCGTGAATGGTGTGGCGGGGCCCAGTGCCGCGACGCTGTTTGAAGCCAAGCCGGGCGAAATCCTCATTCTTGCCATCGACAACAAGACACAATTTGCCCAACCGCTGCACGTGCACGGCCATGTCTGGCACGTGCTGGAGCAGGCGGGTGTCACGCAGGAAAACCAGTCATGGCGCGATACAGCGGTGATCCCGGCCATGACGCAGTTGAAGCTGGCCATGGTGGCGGGCACACCGGGCACATGGGCGATCCAAAGCCTCGTGGCCGAGCGCTGTGATTCCGGATTGTTTGCGGCCTTCAAAATCATCGCCTGATTGAACCGGACTCCCTGGCGTTACGTATCTGGCCGATGGGAAAAATTCTGATCATTGGTGCAGGCGGCATTGGTGCCGCAACGGCGCGCCAACTCGCTTCTTCAGGACATAAACCATTTCTAATTGGCCGCAATGCGATGGCGTTGGAACTTCTGGCGCAAGAATTGGGGAGCGGATTTGCCATTGCCGATGTGAACGACCGCGAGGCCTTGGCTGCGGCCATTGCCGCGGCGGGCCCAGTAATTGATGGGCTGTGTTATGCGGTAGGCACCATCACCCTCAAGCCCTTGCGCAACCTGAGGGACGAAGATTTTCGCCTTGATTTCGAGGTGAACGCGTTAGGCGCCGTGCGTTCGGTGCAATTCGCATTGCCCACCTTGAAGGCATCAACCGCAAGTACTGCATCTATCGTCCTATTCTCATCCGTTGCCGTTGGCCAGGGGTTCACCGCCCACGCCTCGATCAGCATGGCGAAGGGGGCTGTCGAAGGATTGGTTCATGCTTTGGCGGCAGAGCTGGCACCAAAAATCAGGGTGAATGGAATAGCGCCTTCGTTAACGCGCACGCCCTTGGCACGGGTGCTGACGTCGCATGAAGCCTCTGCCAATGCGATTGCGGGCATGCACGCCCTGCAGCGGCTGGGCGAAGCAGACGACGTGGCAGCCTTGGCAAGCTTCCTTTTGGGGCCACAGTCTGGCTGGATGACAGGGCAGGTCATCGGCGTGGATGGCGGGCGCTCGACATTGCGCACCAAAGGCTGATGCTCTTGCGCAAGACTGTGCGTTTCATTCTGGGCGATCAGCTTAGCCGCAGCGTTTCAAGTCTCAGGGATGCACGGCCGGAGAAAGATGTGATCCTGATGGCTGAGGTGATGGACGAGGTTGCGTCTGTCAAACATCACAAGCAGAAGGTCGTATTGGTGCTGAGTGCCATGCGCCATTTTGCGCGTTCGCTGCAGGCGGAAGGGTTTGACCTTGACTACGTTACCCTTGATGAGCCTGACAATACGCACAGCTTCTCGGGCGAATTGCAACGCGCCGTCGCACGACATGGCGCGGATCAGGTTGTGGTGACACAGGCCAGCGAATGGCGCGTCAATGAGATGATGGCCTCTTGGGGCGAGGGCTTGGCGGCCCCCGTTGAGATCCGCCCCGATGACAGGCTGCTGTGCAGTCGCGAGGATTTCAGCGCCTGGGCCGGTGGCCGGCGAAACCTCCGCATGGAATTTTTTTACCGCCACATGCGGCAGAAGACAGGCTTTCTCATGAATGGAAATGAACCTGTTGGCGGTCAATGGAATTTTGATTCCGACAACCGCAAGGCCTTGGGCAAGGATGTTGCGCTTCCACCGCGGCTGCGGTTTGAGCCGGACGTAATCACCCGCGCGGTCATGGACATGGTGGCGCGCCGCTGTGGGGATCACTATGGCACGCTTGGTTCATTCGGCTGGGCTGTGACGCGTGATGAGGCGCTCCAGGCGCTGGATCATTTTGTACGGTACAGCCTGCCATCTTTCGGCACCTATCAGGATACGATGAAAGATGGCGCTGATTATCTCTATCATTCCGTGTTGTCCCCTTACATCAACATCGGGCTGTTGCTGCCGCGAGAAGTCTGTGAAGCCGCCGAGGAGGCCCATGTCCACGGCCGCGCCCCGCTCAATGCCGTGGAAGGCTTCATTCGCCAGGTCATCGGCTGGCGCGAATTTGTGTCCGGCGTCTACTGGTCGCAGATGCCAGGCTATCAGGAAAGCAATTTCCTCGGAGGCAAGCGGCCATTGCCTGGATTCTTCTGGTGGGGTGAAGCACCTCTGCGATGCCTCGCCGAAGCGCTGCGCAACACGCGCGAGAATGCTTATGCCCACCATATCCAACGGCTTATGGTCATCGGCAATTTTGCGATCCTCGCTGACATTGCCCCCAAGGCAATCGAGGAATGGTTTCTGGTGGTCTATGCCGATGCCTTTGAATGGGTGGAATTGCCCAATGTCCACGGCATGGTGATGCATGCTGATGGCGGACACTTGGCGTCGAAGCCCTATGTGGCGTCGGGCGCCTACATCAACAGAATGTCTGACCATTGTGCGAAGTGCCAGTTTGACCCGGCAGTCAAGACCGGCCCCAAGGCATGCCCCTATAACTACTTGTATTGGAACTTTCTGGCCGAACACGAAGGCAAGCTGGCTGGAAATCCGCGCATGGCCATGCCCTACAGGAATCTCAAGCGGATGGCCCCTGCACAGCTTTCCGAAATCAGGGCCGAGGCGCGGCAATTCCTTGATGGTTTGGACTAGCCTTTTCAATATGCCTTGATTTGGCCTTCCGCCTGCTTTACGGGCTTTTCCCAGCAATTGAGAGGCCGAAGCCCCGTGACCCACCTGCAAGATGAATCGCTGTTCCGCGAAGTGGACGAGGAAGTCCGCCAGGACGAATACAAGAAAATCTGGGACCGTTATGGCACGTTGATCACCGGATTGGCATTCGCGCTGGTTCTGGGCGTCGCTGCCTTCAAGGGCTGGCAATATTATCAGGTGAAGCAGGCAGAAGATGCTTCGACGATTTATTTCGATGCCGTCAGCAAGGCCAATGCCGGCAAGATGGATGATGCGCTGGCCGCCTTTGCCGCCATCAAGCATCCGGGGTTTGAGCAACTGGCCAAGGTGCGGGAAGCCGCTGCCATTGCCGAGAAGGGCGATGCAGCCAAGGCCGTTGCCGCTTATGACGCGCTGATTGCCGATGCCAAGACGGACCCTGAACTGGCCGACCTCGCCCGCATCCGTTCGGGGTATTTGCTGGCCGACACAGCCAAGCCTGACGAACTTCTCACACGCCTTGGCAAGTTCGACAAGGATGGCGCGCCCTGGCACAATGAAGCGCGCGAGATTTTTGGTCTCGCTGCCTGGAAGGCCAAGGACTTCGCCATGGCTGACCGCTATTTCAACGCGATCTTTGCCGACAAGGATGCAGGGCCTGCCATCCGTCAGCGGGCCCAGGTGATGATCCAGCTGATCGCGCCGGAGCTTCCGAAGAAATGAGCCGCGCTGTCTCCCGCATTCTCATCGGCTGTGCGCTGGCGGCGTCGCTGGCGCTGTCGGGCTGTTCGACGATCAAGAAGTTCACCGGCCAGCGTGACGACACCATTCTGCCGGGCGCCCGCGAAGACGTGCTGCCGCCACAGAAGATCACGCCACCGGAGCCTGATCCCGTGCAGCAGAAAAAATGTGCGGCCCTTGATCCCAATTGTCAGGATGCCACGCAAGGTGCCGACGGCACGGTGCAATGACCGCCACAGTCACGATTGTCGGGCGGCCCAACGTGGGCAAGTCCACCTTGTTCAACCGTCTGGTGGGACAGAAGATCGCCATTGTCGATGACACGCCGGGCGTGACGCGTGACAGGCGCGAGGGCGATGGCCGCATTGCTGACCTGCAGTTCCGCCTGATCGATACGGCAGGTCTTGATGATGCCAAGAAGGGCACGCTTGAACAGCGCATGAGCGCGCAATCGGAAGAAGCGGCGCGGCAGGCTGATGTGATCCTGTTTGTCATGGATGCGCGGGCAGGTGTTACGGGAACGGACCGCGAGTTTGCGCGGCGCATCCGGAAGATGGGAAAGCCTGTCATCCTCGTTGGCAACAAGTGCGAGTCAAAGGCCGCATTGCCGGGGCTTGGCGAAGCGCATGGGCTTGGCTTTGGCGAACCGGTTGCCGTTTCA
>CALMEZ010000186.1 GCA_937864985.1 uncultured Alphaproteobacteria bacterium | reverse complement strand
CTCGCCGGGCAGCGGGAGCCCCGTGCGCTCGCCGAAGCCGAAGCGACGGTAGGCCCGCTCCAGGCCCTCGGCGCCGAGCGCGAGGCCGATCTGCGCCGCGCCGATGTTGCTCGACCGCGAGAGCACCAGCATCGGCGTGAGCAACTGCTCGGGGTGCGAGTCGTGGATCGTGAGGTCGCCGATGGTGAAGGTTCCGCCGTAGCAGTTGATCTCCTGGCCGGGGCGCACGACGCCCGCATCGAGGCCCGCCCCCACGGAGAACACCTTCAGCGTCGAGCCGGGTTCGAAGCGATCGGCGATGGCCCGGTTGCGCCGCGCCTCCACGTCCGATGCCCCGAACTCGTTGGGGTTGTACGTGGGATAGCTCGCCATCGCCAGCACCTCGCCGGTGTTGGGGTCGGTAACGATGACGCTCCCGCCGCGGGCTTCGAACACCTGGCACGTGAGCGCCAGCTCGCGCTCGACGATGTGCTGGATGGTGGCGTCGAGGGTGAGCACGACGTCGTCGCCGGCCTGTCCCATCGCGGGCGTCAGGCCCTCGGCGAACACCAGGTTGCCGCGCGCGTCGCGGAGGCCCTGGACGTTCACCACGCTGCCGCGGAGCTCGTCGTCGAGCGCGCGCTCCAGGCCCTCCAGGCCGTGCCCGTCGGCGCCCACGAAGCCCAGCACGTGCGCCGCCAGCTCGCGGTTGGGGTACCAGCGGCGGCTCTCCTCGACGATCTCCATACCGTCGCGGTTGCGGATGTGCGCCTCGCGGAGAATCTGCTGCACCGCGGTGTGCTCCTGCGGCGTCATGTGCCGTTTCACCCACACGAAGCCGCGACCGCTGGAGAGGCGCTCGTGGAGCTCGGCCTCGGGCAGCGAGAGCGCCGTCGCGAGGCGCGCCGAGAGCCCGCGCACGTCGAGGTTGCGCATCGACGCGAGGCGCCGGGGGTTGGCCGACAGCGACGGCGACACCACGCTCACCGCGAGGGGGTTGTGGTGGCGGTCGTAGATGGTGCCGCGGCGCGGCGAAAACTCCATCTGCCGGGTGTACTGCTTCTCGGCCTCCTCGCGGAGCACGGTGGAGCGGCGCACCTGGAGATCCCACGCGGCGCCGACGAGGCGCGTGAAGCCGATGCCGAGGAGCGCCACGAGGATGCCGAGGCGCACGCGCATCCAGCGAGAGCGGCGGGGTTCGAGGTTTCTCATCGGGGCCTCCCGCTCGCGCGCGGGGCGCGCGTGGCGCCGCCGGCGATGAGCGTCGGAACGCGGTCGGGGTCCACCATGCCGAGCTCGGCGCGGCCGATCTGCTCCAGCGCGAGGGGCGAGCGGCGGGCGCCGAGCTCCAGGCGCACCTGGTTGATCTGGCCCCGCAGGCGCAGCGCGTCGGCGCGGGAGCGCTCGACCTCGTAGCCCATCGCGATGTTCTGGTTGCGCAGCGCGAGGTGCACCACGAAGGCCGCCAGCGACGACACCACCGCGAGGCTGAACATCACCATGAAGCGCGTCGTGCTCACAACGCCTCCCCTCCGCGCGCCACGCGACGGGCCGCGCGGAGCTTCGCGCTGCGGGCCCTGGGGTTGTCCCGGCACTCGTCGTCGCCGGGCTCGATGGGCTTCTTCGTCATCACCTCAAGGGCCTCCGCGTCGCGCAGCGCGTGCTTCACGCGGCGATCCTCCAGCGAGTGGAACGAGATCACCGCCGCCACGCCCCCGTCTGCGAGCGCCTCAGGCAGCGCCGCCAGCAGCCGGTCGAGCTCGCCGAGCTCGTCGTTGACGGCGATGCGCAGCGCCTGAAACGTCCGCGTCGCGGGGTCGAGGCGCGGCGGCCTCGGGGGGCCGAGCACCCGGTACACCGCCGCCGCGAGCTGCCGCGTGGTGTCCATCTCCCCGGCCTCCACCGCGCGCTTGATGGCGCGGGCGATGGGCCGCGACGCGCGCTCCTCGCCGTACTGGTAGATCACGTCGGCGAGGGCGGACTCCCGCAGCGCCCGCACGAGCTGCCACGCCGTCACGTCGGTGTCGTCGCCCATGCGCATGTCGAGGGGGCCGTCTCGCAAGAAAGAAAAACCACGTGCGCCATCATCAATCTGCATGGACGATACACCGATATCGAGCACTACGGCATCGACCGGGGCAGCTTCAGAGGCGATCTCTGCCATGTCGGAAAACGGGCCTTGAATCAGTTTCAGCCGGCCACCGCTGGCTGCGACAATTGATTGCCCGTCACGAATGGCGTTGGGGTCACGGTCGATGGCGATGACGTTGCACCTGGCAGCCTCCAGAGCGGCGCGGCTGTATCCACCTGCCCCGAACGTTCCATCCACCAATGTTTCACCGTCGGACAAGCGCAACTGTTGCAGCACTTCGGCCAGCATGACCGGAATGTGGGCAGCAGCGTCTGCGCGAGTAGGATTGGGAGGCAAGGTCATGGGCCGCGGAAAACGAGGGTGAACAAGGCGTTAACGTTGCTTTGACATTGCCCCGGTCAACCTTAACAAAAGGTTTCCAATTTGAATCAAATCCGGACCTTTTCAGCGGGTTTCCGGGTGAAATTGCCAGCCGGCCTGTAAGCCGGGTTCTGTCCATCACGGCCTTGCGGCAGCAACTGGATGACCATTCATCTGGAACGCCTGTTGCCAGGCGCTTCACGCAACCAACCCGGGCGGCGGACCGGAACGGCCCTGAAGCCCTGAGGCTTCGCGCCACCCCTATTCGGTTTTGCTCCCGGTGGGGTTTGCCCTGCCGCTGCCGTTGCCGGAAGCGCGGTGCGCTTTTACCGCACCGTTTCACCCGTGCCAGAATAAATCCGGCGGTTTGTTTTCTGTGGCACTTTCCCTGGGGTTGCCCCCGCCGGACGTTATCCGGCACCGTTATTCCGTGGAGCCCGGACTTTCCTCTCCCGCGGCCTTTCGGCGCTTGCGGCAGCGATCATCCGGCCAGCTGGCGCAATCGGGTTAGGCGGTTCCCGGCATGGGGTCAACAAACACTTGTAAATGCGCCCACCCGCACCATCTAACGCAGTCGATTGGAGGGGCAGATGAGCAACGCTACTTTTACGGCCGCAGAAACGGCAAAGATCCTGCGGCGCCTGAAGCGCATCGCCTGGGTGACCGACACGGCTTGGCGCATTCCCTTCACCAAGATCCGTTTCGGCCTGGACCCGGTGCTTGGCCTTGTCCCCGGACTGGGCGATGGCGTGATGCTCGTCGTTTCAGTTTACACGTTGCTGCTGGCGCACAAGGCTGGAGCGCCATTGAATTTGCTGTTGCGCATGGCCGCCAACGTAGCTGTCGACTTTGGTGTAGGCTCCATCCCCGTGGTTGGCGACGCATTTGACCTGATGTTCAAGTCAAACGTTCGCAATCTGAAGCTTCTCACTGAATTCCTTCAGAAAAACGGTGTTCAAATTGATGTGTAAACGGTCTTGCCACCAACCACGGTCAACACGGGTTTGGCGTTGAGAATGCTGTCGGGATCCTGTTCCGACAGCAGCTGGTCAAGCACCACAACGTCAGCTGCAAACCCCTTCTTCAGCCGGCCTTTCCAGCCTTCCGCAAATTCGGCGTAAGCACCGGCAGAGGTGTAGCTGGCGATTGCATCTTCGAGGCTTTGCGAGTTGTCTGGCAGGCCCGCTTCCCATGCCTTGCGCGTGACCGCTGTGTGGATGGCGCGCAGAGGATCGATGTCCGAGATGGGCCAGTCCGTGCCGAAGACCAATGGTACACCGGCTTTGCGGAACCTGCTCCAGCCATAAGCATAGGGCCACTTGGCGCGGCCGATCTTGGACAGCGTCGGCTCCAGCGGCATGCCCTGCCCGCCTGGTGCATGCGGCGTTTGCATCGAGGCAATCACGCCCAACTTTTTGAAGCGCGCAACATCGGGAGGTGAATAGACTTCGATGTGTTCGATGCGGTGCCGGCTGTCGCGCCGGCCATTGGCCTTTTGAGCCGCGGCATAGCCATTGAGGACGGCATGCACGGCTCCGTCTCCGATGGCATGGACGGCAATCTGAAGGCCAAGCCGGTCAGCCTCGATGGCGGCGGCGTTAAAGTGCTCTTGTGAAAACAACGGCTCACCGCGCCAACCCGGCCTGTCCGGGTAATCATCAAGCATCAGGGCCGTGCCGGAATCGACAACACCGTCCATGAACATTTTCACCGCGCCAGAACGCAACAAGGGCGATTGGTAAGCGGCCGCCATGGCGCGCGCACGTTCCATGGCTTCTATTGGCATGAAAGGCTTGAAGTGGAACGGCAAGCGGCCACGTGCTGTCAATTCGCCACGCCTTTCCAGTGCCGCCAACAGTTCAAGTTGGTAGAAACTGCCATCCATGTTGTGGAACGATGTGATGCCGTGACGCGCCAGATGGGCCAGGGCCGCTTTGACGACTGCAAGGTCTTTCTCAAATTCGGCGGAGCCGGGATAGGGTTCCGGATCACCGCCGGTCGCCAGGCCAAGTCGCGCGCGGGTATAGTCCACCGCCATGTCGAGAACAGGATTGATGGCCTCGGGTTCGCGGAGTTCGCCTGTCGCCAAGCCATCTGTCCCCATCACGATTTCATGGCCGGGGTTCAGTTTTCGGCCTTCAAGAACGTTTGCTGCTTTCAATGCTGCCGTGTTGGCCCAAGCCGTGTGATGGTCAGGCGCATAAACGAGCAATGGGCGATGTAGAAGCGCACGGTCGAGGTCGTGACGCGTCAGGGACTTGCCTACGCCCAGAATCGTGTAGGCCGCCTGCTGGCCGATCATCAGGCCGTCGCCGGGATGGGCCCGGTCAAAGTCCGTGATTGCTGCGATCATTGCCTCAAGGCCGAATACGCCTTCGAGGCTCAGCATGGTCAGCTCAGCGCCGCCGTAGAACAGATGCATGTGTCCTTCGATGAACCCCGGCAAGACCGTGTTGCCCTGGGCATCGAAAACCTTCGTCTTGCGCCCCTTCAAGGAAACAATGTCGCGGTTGCGCCCCAGTTTCACAATCTTGCCATCAGCAATCGCTAGGGCTTCGGCATGGGGCTTGGCGGCATCCATGGTTTTCACCGCGCCGTTCACAATCAACAGATCAATCATGGATATTCCATTCCCACCAACAATTCATTTTGTTCCCGCTGGTCTTGCGTATAGATAGCCGGAAATTGCGAAAGGCCGCCATGCGTCGTTTAATCCTCACATTTCTTGCTGTTGTTGCCTGCCCCACACTGCTGTTGGCGCAGGAACGCGAGTGGCAACTGGATGCGACCGATCAGGACGCATTTCTGGTGTTCGGTGTTCCGCAAAGTGATGATGTGGGCATCAGTTTCTGGTGCAAGCTGGGGAGCAAGAAGCTCAAGGTCATGGCGCCCGTGATCGGTGCCAAGTTGAAGAATGGCGCCACGTTGCCGATCACCCTGAATGTGGGTGGCAAGGATTTTGCCCTGATGGGACGCTCGGCAGTCGGTGCAAAGGGCACGCAAGACAGTGTCGAGGCCGAAACGCAGGCCGTTGGACCGCTGATTGAGGCACTGAAAGCCAGCGACAGGTTTGAGGTCAAAGTCGGTGGTCACCTGGCCACCTATCCGCTGCTCGATGCCGACCTCGATGGGCTCGTCAACTTGTG
This sequence comes from uncultured Alphaproteobacteria bacterium, assembly GCA_937864985.1. Lineage (GTDB taxonomy): Bacteria > Pseudomonadota > Alphaproteobacteria > Rhizobiales > Aestuariivirgaceae > Aestuariivirga. The sequence goes on along the minus strand of CALMEZ010000186.1, from coordinate 10,216 downwards.
CCAGAATATCCCGGAAGCGCAGCAGTAAGCTTGAACAGCGTTTCGATCGTCGACTGATCGGCAACGCCATCAACTCGGGCTGGCCGGAAGTGACGCTGAAAGGCCTCGACGACTTGCTTGGTGGCGAGATCAAAGTTGCCGGTCGGCTGCAGACCGTAGCCATAGAGCGCAAACATGCCTTGCATGGCTGTCACCTTGTCACCACTGTCGCCGAATTGCAGCGCCTGCCCCCCGGAAATTGCAGCCGGTTCGACCCAATGCCCGATGCCAGCGCGATACAACTGACCCCAATCAAATTTTTCACCGGGATCAATCTTGCGGGCGGGTGCGATGTCTGAATGGGCCAGCACGCACTCAGGCCGTATGCCGTGGCGTTCGACAATGTCGCGGCACAAGGCAACCACGGCCTTCATTTGCTGATCGGGAAACGGTTCGTATTCTCCGGTGTGGCCGGTGTTCTGAATTTCAATACCGATTGACATGGAGTTGATGTCTTCTTGGCCACCCCAACTGCCCTCGCCGGCATGCCAGGCGCGCATGCGCTCATCGACCATCTGGGTGATGGCGCCTGCCTCGTCGACCAGGTAATGGCAGGACACATTGGACTCTGGCCGGCATAGCCAATCACAGGCCTTGGCGGCAGTTTCCATGCCGGTGTAGTGGAGAAGCAGGATTGTGGGTTTGAGGTTATTCTTGCGCGGGCCGAAATTCGGTGAAGCGACAAACGTGTGCGGCAGTCGGGTTTCCTGTCTCAAGCCGCAGCCTTGGTGATCTCGGCATAAGCCGCATTCACACGGGCAAGCCGTTCCGTCGCAATCAATACCATTTCCTTTGGCATGCCGTCAGCAACCTGCCTGTCAGGATGCAGGTCACGGGCTAGCTTGCGGTATTGCTTCTTTACATCGTCAAGTGTTGCCGTCGGCGGCAGGCCCAGCACCTCATAGGGATCATCTGCAATCACCACATGACGAGAGCGGATGCGGGCAAAATCCTTTGCCGAAAATCCGAAGATCGTGGCGACCTTCTGAAGATATTCCAGTTCATGTTCGTGGACGAGACCATCGGCCTTAGCGATGTGGAACAGGCCATCCAACACGTTTTCCAGCATTGAGGAACCCTTGTCGAACAGCTTGGCCACCTGTTCGGCGTAGGTTTCAAAACCGGCGATGTCCTGTTTTGCCAAATTGAAGACGCGTTCCACACCCGGCTTGTCCTTGTCCGGAACAGTGAACACCTGTCCGAAAGCGACAATCTCGTCATCAGTCACTTCACCGTCGGCCTTGGCCATTTTGGCGCCGAGGGCAATCATGCCGATGGTGAATGCGACCGTCTTTTCCGGCGGTTTGGATCCGCCCCCCAGCAACTGGCCGACGCCGCCGCCCAATCCCTGCACTGCTTCACTGATTCTCGACCAGACCGTCATTGCGTCCTACCGTCCGCGCTTGCGCCGCCGTAACAAGCGTCAGGCGAGCTTGCGGAAATAATGCAACATCTTGAACACAGGCGCATCCACGTCCTTGCCGGAGGCAAGGCGCCGCTCAATGTACCAGGCGCGGCCCGCAGTCCACACCGTTGCCCAAGCAACGGGAATGGCGGCCAATACGAGGAATGCGTAAAGCGCCCAATCCGGAAAACCCATCAGCTTGGCAATGGCCCAGGCACTGGCCACGGCAGCCGCGCCGAAAAGACAACCAATCACGAGGGTCATGCCCAAAGCCGCCAGAAAACTGTTGAAGTTGCTGGTCGTGCGGTCGCGCGTGCGGGGCACATAATCGGGCTTGCGAATTTCCTGTTCCATGGCGCCTGATATGCCTGTTCGCCTAAGGATTTGCAACGCCGCCAAATTCACACCCACAATGCATTCACGTAATGAGTCAATGCAACGCTGCAACCTTATGAAATCAATTGAATTAATGGCAGTATGGACCACCGCCCCGCTGCTGTTGCAAATCGAGGTGGATGTGATCGCGGTGATGCGGATCGGAGCCTGGGCCAAGCACCGTCGAGAAGCGTCCACAGGCTTCGCTACGCACCGTGCGCAAGAACTGACGTTCATCCGCGGATCCAGACCAGCCATGAAGCACATCAATCGTCCGCCCATCTTCCAGCGTGAAGCGCGACACATCGATGGCGTTGCCGAAGCCATGCTCACTGAGCTTTGCTCCGCGCACATTGTTGCGTGGCCGGCAGGCATAGGCTGACGGCACGTCAATTTGTACGACGCGCGCGCCGAAATTCGCTTGAGCTGCGGGCTGCACGACGTCCGTCAGCCATTGTGAAGCGGTGTAGGCCGTTGCGCAGTTCAGGATCTGCGGCTTGTCGAGCGCCACGCCGCCAAGGCCCGTCGCAGACCAGGCGTTGCTCACCTGGCAACCGTTGCCTTCATCGATGTCCGCAATCTTCTGGACATTTGCCACACTGCGGGGATCAGCCGCGCAGTATCCGGTTGGCGCACGTACTCCGGTGGTGCGGAATTGCGGCTGGTTGTCACCTCCGGAACAGGCTGCCAAGCCGAAGCTCATGGCCGCCAATGTGAAAGCAGCAAAAACCTGACGCACGAACTCACTCCCCCAAAACACACGGAGTTTGCGCGAAACTGCTTAATGAAAAATGTGTGTGGGTGCTGCCTCTTCAGCGGCCGCCCATCTTGGTCAGGATGTCGACAAGCTGCTGGATGGTGTGGTCGGGCTTGCCCATGAATGAAACAAAATCACTGCGCTGCTGGTTGGTCATCCAGAAACCCAGCACCTTCACATCCCGCACTTTGTAACCGCCGTTGACCCAGACAAGTTTCCAGGTTGCGGAATAGCTGCGGCCTGTAATCAGGTAGACGGTGGAATCGACCAGGACATTCTTGTCACCGTCGACTGTTGCATCACCAATTTCGTACTTCGCGATTGTGTAGTCGCGGGAGCCATTGGCAAAAAACAGCGCCATATAATTGCCAACGCCCCGGTAATAGCGGGCGGACAATGCCGCTGGAAGTTTGTCCCTGTAACTGCCGAGAACGTAGTCTCCGATGCCGTGCAGGTCAGCGTGGCGCTGGATGGCGCGAAGGAACGCAGAAATGGTGCCCTGCCTGTGAGCCGCCAGCATGTCCTTGGCAACTTGCCGCATATAGACAACTGACGGGTGATCCCCGGCCTGCGCGGCAGACGTGGCTGCGGCGAAAGCAAGGCCCGCAAAAAAGGATCGGCGTGTCAGCATGATTCGAACTTCCGGAAAACCACCTTCTCAAACTGGCGTGGTTAACAGTGTGTTAAGGGTCACCAGGTTTCGGCTTTGGCCAAGAAGTCGTAGAGGGCGTTGAAATCACCTTTGGACTTTTTCAATTCCTTGCCGAAAGCGTCTCGCATGGCAATCGACAGGCGCACGCCCAAGACGCTCATGTCCACGACCTGATAGCTCGATCCCGACTTTGCCAGATACCACGTCACCTGCTCCCCGCCGAGGCTGCCCTTGACGATATGGCTTTTGACGATGGTAAAGCCCCCGCTGTCTGCCACGTTGTCGATTGCAATGTCGGTGCCCTGGAACCTGTCGACATAATAGACAAACAGGGCGGCAGCATAGACGGTCACAAGATTGTTGAATTTCTCCTTGTCGCCGGGCGGCAGCTTTTGGCGATACACTCCCAGGGCGGAACCAGCGATGGTCCGCAAATTCACATATTGGCTGAGCAAATTAGCAAATTTGGCGCGAAGGGCCTTGCCGCGTGTCGGGCCATTTGCAAGTGCCAGAACATTGCTGCCAATTCCCTTGATATAGCTTTCCGGGGTGGCCGCCATCGCCGTCGTGGCCAGCAACGGAAATGCAAAGGTGGACGCTGCCAGGCTCACGAAGCGGCGTCGAGAGATGTTACCGTAGTTCATCTTGGTTTTCGTCCTCACGTCTTCTCGCCGGGCCCCATCGGGAGAGACCGGCACAATTAACCGGGGCTCTTTGACAAAATCAAGATCGGCGATCTGGCAGATCAAATACGACGCTTTTTCAACCAGAATCGAAATATGATTGCAATCTATATAAGGATATGTTTATGTCGTTTGCGGAGAATGACTCATGGATGAATTGCTGGCAGGTTTGAAGGCGATCGCGGAAACCACCCGAATTCGCATTCTGTTTGCCCTGTCGCACGGTGAGTTAAATGTCACCGAGCTGACCTACATACTGGGCCAGAGCCAGCCCCGCGTCAGCCGCCACCTCAAATTGATGGCAGAAGCCGGCCTTCTGACCCGCCATAAAGAGGGCAACTGGGTTCTGTTCCGGCTCCGCGCCGAGGGCCTGAGCGGGGCACTGGCACGGGCCCTGGTCGACATGCTGCCGGTCCGAGATGCGCTTTTGAAGGGTGACTTGGCACGCCTCGATGAAGTGCGGCGGCAGCGCGAAGAACATGCGGCGGCCTATTTCAGCGAGAATGCTACACGCTGGTCGGAGCTGCGTTCCCTCCATGTTGATGAAACCAATGTCGAACAGGCCATGACGGCACTCGTTGGTGATGCAAAAATCGGAACGCTTGTTGATCTTGGCACCGGCACGGGCCGCGTGCTTGAGGTTTTCGCACATCAGGCGTCCAAGCTTTATGGCATCGACAGCAGCCGTGACATGCTGTCCATCGCGCGCAGCCAACTTGAAAAGAAACACCTGCGCCATGCCGAACTGCGCCTTGCTGATATTTACGCCCTGCCACTCGGTGACGGGCTTGCGGATGTTGTCACCATTCATCAGGTCTTGCACTTCCTCGACGAGCCGCTCAAAGCCCTTCTGGAGGCCCGGCGCATCCTGAAACCGGATGGAAAGCTGTTGGTCGTTGATTTCGCTCCCCATGACCTTGAAGACCTGCGCGCCCACCATGCCCATCGCAGGCTGGGTGTTTCGAGTGAGCAGATGGTGGCTTGGCTGGCGCGCGCCGGCCTGTCGCTGGTCCGCCACGAAGTGCTCGACCCGCCGTGGCTCAAGTCGCGCAAGGGCCTCACTGTTTCACTCTGGCTTGCAGCCGCACAACCACAATCCAACCGCCCCTCCTTGCAGAAGGCCAGCCTTGCCTCATGATCGACAAAGCCATCCGTGTTTCGTTTGAATTCTTCCCGCCGAAGGCTGGCGAGGCTGAAGACAGCTTCTGGGCCACCGTGAAGAAGCTGGAACAGGTCACGCCGGATTTTGTGTCCGTGACCTATGGCGCTGGCGGCACAACGCAAGACCGCACACTTGCAACACTTCGCCGCCTGACGTCTCAAACATCACTGAAGGCTGCGGGCCACCTCACCTGCGTTGGCGCAACCAAGGATCAGGTCAATGACGTGGTGAGGGCCTACAAGGCAGCGGGTGTCAATCACATCGTCGCCCTGCGTGGCGATCCGCCCGGAGGCGTGGGAAGCAAGTTCACGCCACATCCCGATGGCTACCGCAATGCCGCTGATTTGGTGCGTGGCATCAAGGACATCGGAGATTTCGACGTTTCCGTGTCAGCCTATCCCGAACGCCACCCCGAATCCGTTTCCATAGAGGAAGACCTCGCCTTCATGGCCGACAAGGCCGAGCACGGCGCAACGCGCGCGCTTTCGCAATTCTTTTTTCACAATGCCTTCTTCTTGCGCTTGCGCGACAGGATTGCGGCACGCGGCATCAAGATCAATCTGGTGCCGGGCATTTTGCCCATCACCAACCTGGCGCGCGTTTCCGAGTTTGCGCGCAAGTGCGGCGCTTCCATTCCGCCAGAACTTGCCCGCCGGTTTGCCGGGCTGGAAGATGATGTTGAGACTCGCAATCTTGTCGCCGCCATGGTTGCAGCTGATCAGGTGCACGCCTTGGCACGCGAGGGCGTGACCGATTTTCATTTCTATACGCTCAACCGGGCTGACCTTGTTTATGCCATTTGCAGGGTGCTGGGGCTGGGGGCACCGGTGGCATCAGAAGAAGCGGCCTGACGTCATGAAGGTGTCGCAGAAACCGGTTAACCGGTCCTGATGAAGTTCCCCTTTGGATTATCACAATTCGGGACTATATCCGGGCGAGTTTCAACCGGATTAGCTGACTTGCGCCCAACAAGCCGCCCGCCCCGTTCCATCGCCATCGCTCAGCCAGCGCGCATGCGTTTTTCCTACTCAACGCTCGACCAGCCGTTTTTGCAGCGCGCCGTCATCCAGGTGATCGAGCGGTTCGGTGGCCAACGCAAACTCAAGAAGCTTTATGTCAATCATCTGGACAATCTGGCGCGCGGCGAAGGATTTTTTGATTCCGCCATCCGACTGCTGCGCATCAACGTCAATTATGATGATGCGGCCCTCAAGGCCGTTCCCAAGACGGGCCCGGTGATCTTCATTTCCAACCACCCTTACGGTGTGCTTGATGGGATTACGTTGACGTGGCTGGCATTGAAGGCGCGGCCTGATACCAAGGTACTTGCCAATGACGTTTTGTGCCAATCGCCGGAGGCGGCGGCACATCTGCTCCCTGTAGCCTTTGCCCCAACACGCGAGGCGCGCGAAACCAATGTAAGATCCCGGCTTTCGGCTCAGGCCTGGCTCAAGGAAGGCCATGCCATCGGCATTTTTCCGGGTGGCGGTGTTTCTACCACCGAAAAGCCCTTGCACGCACAAGCTGTCGACCTGCCATGGGCACCGTTTACGGCGAAGCTCGTGCGCATGTCCGGCGCCACCATTGTGCCGGTGTTCTTCACCGGGCAGAATTCGCGGCTGTTCCAGATCGCAAGCCACTTGAGCCTTACGCTTCGTCTTTCACTGGTGTTCCGCGAAACGGCACGCCGCATCGGAACCGACCTTGGAGTGCGCATCGGCAAACCCATTCGCTTCAGCGAACTGGAACATCTGACAGACCGCGAAGACCTGGTGAAGGAGTTGCGGCGGCGCACCTTCGGCCTTGCCAGGCCCGGCGATATCAAGGGCGCGACTGGCGACCTGCACCTGCGCGTCGGGCGCATCAAGGGCTGGAAGCGCGAAAACAGCAACGACTGACTCTTGCGCAAAAGGCCGATTGGATTCATTCTCAATGCACGGGGGAATCAATCATGCTGAAACGCACATTCCTGTTTCTCATTTTTGCCGCTTCGATTTTGTCATGCGGCTTGGCCCAAGCCTGTGATGCCGAACGATTTGTGCTGAGCGCCGGCCGGGCCTTCACCGTGGCCTCGCATCGCGGTTCACCATCGGCCTTTTCAAGCGCCGCCGGGAATTATGCCGACTTGCGCGGCATTGCCCTGTCGGCACTGGGCCCGCATCGCAGCAAGCTGCCGGCCGGAAAGGAAAGCGAATATGTGCGGCTGGCGCAGGGCTTCATCGGCAAGTTCATGTCGCGGTATTCGTCGCGCTTCAATGCGGCGGGAATGGCTGTCACCAGTTGTTCGGGCAATGTGGTCAGCGCCCAGGCGGGCGGGCGGAAATTGATTTTCCGTGTGTCGCGTCGCGGTGGGGGCTTCATCCTGCAGGACGTCAACATCTCGTCGATCTGGCTTGTCGGACAACTGCGCTCCACATTCACGGGCGTCATCAATCGCAATGGCGGCGATATCAACGCCCTATGGTCCTATCTCCGCAGCTGAATCCTTCATTGACCGAAATGCCCCAGCGAGGGTCATTGCAGTCACGCTTTGTTAACCTTCCCGTTTTACGATCTTGGCACAATCTTTGATATGCCGTCGCTGCGATGGCTTATTTGTGGGGACAAGGATCATGAAAACAGTATTGAGCGCCGGCGTTTTTGTCGCAGGCATTTTGGCCGCCGCTTCCGCCACGCATGCCGCGCCCGCCACAGCCATCTTGACAGATGTTTCGGGCAAGGTTCTGGTCAATGATGGCCATGGTTTCCACCCCGCCTCAACTTCCGTTGCCATCAAGACCGGCGATGAAATATTTGTAGCAAGTGCCGCCGGCGCCACCATCCATTTCAATGAAGCCAATTGTGATGTTGCCTTGGGAGCCGGCACTGTCACCCGGGTGATGGGGGCCAGCATGTGTCAGCAAGCCTTGCTGAATGCGCCTGCTGTCCAAGGACTGCGGGGATCAGCCGATGATCTGGTCATCACGCCGACCCATGGAGCTGGCACCGGCATGATTGCTCCTGGCACTGTAGCTGTTCCTGTCGTCGTGGGCGTCGTTGCTGTGGCAAGCGGCCTGGCGCTTGTTGAAGCCTGGACACAAAGCTCGTCTTCGTCGCCTGTCAGCGCACCGTAACTCCCATTCCAATGACTTGAAGTCTTGCTTGACCATGGCCAGAATGAGCCATGGTCAATTTGCATCACAGTTGGCTTGCCAAGTTGCAGCCCGAATTCGACGCGCCCTATATGGGTGAACTCAAGCAATTTCTGCAAAAAGAACGAGACGGCGGAAAGCGCATTTTCCCGCGCGCCAGCAACTGGTTTCATGCGCTGGATACAACGCCGCTGGACAAGGTTCGCGTGGTGATCCTTGGACAAGACCCCTATCACGGCGAAGGCCAGGCCCATGGCCTTTGCTTTTCAGTGCAGCCCGGCGTCCCGCCTCCACCGTCACTGGTCAACATCTACAAGGAAATGAAGAGTGATCTTGGAGTTGCCCCGCCGCGCCATGGGCATCTTGAAAGCTGGGCAAAGCAAGGCGTGCTGCTGCTCAATTCGGTGCTGACGGTCGAAGCGGGCCGTGCCGCCTCGCATCAGGGCAAAGGGTGGGAACGCTTTACCGATGCCGTGATCCGTGAAGTCAACGCCCTGCCCCGGCCGGTCGTCTTCATCCTGTGGGGCAGCTATGCGCAGAAGAAGGCCGCGTTCGTCAATTCCACGCGCCATCTTGTCTTGAAATCCGCACATCCCTCACCACTGTCAGCACACAATGGGTTCTTCGGGTCGAAGCCATTTTCAAAGACCAATGCATTCTTGACGGCGCATGGCGAGGCGCCGATTGACTGGGCCTTGCCCGACGATAACTCTAACCAGATGGTGTCCACTGCACCTGCGTGATGGAGCTGGCGCCGGTGGCCAGCATGACCATGCGATCAAAGCCTAGCGCCACGCCAGAAGCTTCCGGCATTTGCGCCAAGGCCTGCAGCAGCTCTTCGTCTATGGGGTAACGTTCGCCGTAGGTCTGCTCCTTGATGTCCATTTCTGCTTCAAACCGCAGGCGCTGCTCATTTGCGTCTGTCAATTCTCCAAAACCATTGGCCAGTTCGACGCCCGCAGCATAGATTTCAAATCGTTCCGAAACGCGCTCATCGCGCGCTGAAACGCGGGCGAGTGCAGCTTCGACTGACGGATATTCATAAAGGATCGTCAGACGGCCATTGCCGAGATGCGGTTCAACGCGTTCCACAAGGATGCGGCTGAAGATGTCGGACCAGCTCTCGCCATCGCGGAAAGCCACAGGCGATTGTCTCGCCAAGGCCTCCCGATCCGCCCCTCTTCGGCCTTGCAAGGTGATGAGAAGGTCCACCCCTGCAAATTCCAGGAAGGCATCCTGGACCGTCAGCCATTCTGGCTCCGCGTTGACGTTGCATTGCCAGCCGCGCCAGCGCCAATCTGTCGTAAAGGTCGTTGCCGCAGCAAGCCGCAGAAGTGAAATCGTGTCGTCTATGATCTGCTGGTACGGCGCGCCGACGCGATACCACTCGGCCATGGTGAATTCCGGCGCATGGGTCAACGTGCTTTCCCGGTTTCGGAACACGTGGCCCAGGAAGAACAGCTTCTCTTCACCGGCGGCGAGCAGTTTCTTGCAGGCGAATTCGGGCGAGGTGTGGAGGTAGCGTGGCGCAGCAGAGCCATCATTGTGAATGATAGAGGTGGCAAAGCCATGCAGATGGGCTTCATTTCCGGGGGAAACCGCAAGTGCAGCCACATCGGCCTCAACGAAACCCTGGTTCTCGAACCAGTGGCGACAAGCAGAGACAATGCGGTTGCGGGCCAGCAAGAAAGGCCGGCGATCCTGATGACGTCGCTTGTCAAACCATGGTGAATCCGGTGCCATTCGGCTCTCGCTGTAGTGGGTTGGCTATGGGGTTGGCTTTGCGGATCGGGGCTGCTATAGCCCGCCCGAAATCATCCCATTAAAGAGAGAATGAACCGTGGTCAAAGTCATCGCCAGTGGCGTGCGCAAAGGTAACGTGATCGAGCATGAGGACGGCAAGCTTTATGTCGTGCTGAAGGCCGAAAGCATGCACCCCGGCAAGGGTACCCCGACAACCACCATCGACATGCGCCGCATCTCGGACGGTGTGAAGACGGTGGTCCGCTACA
>CALMEZ010000185.1 GCA_937864985.1 uncultured Alphaproteobacteria bacterium | reverse complement strand
TCATGCTGGTGTCGTCCAACGGCGCTCCGGTCGGCCTCGACCTGATCCGCAAGGGTTGGGAAGACGTGGAAGTGGAACAGCCGCTCTATGCCCAGGCTGCCGCAATCGCCATGTTCGCCGACAAGGTTGTGAACAAGCAGGAAATCAAACCGGGAACCTACAAGGTGCTGGGTCTTGATTCCGTGGTGACCATCGAAAAGTGGGGTCCGAACATCAAGATCCCCGGTGCTGCCATCACCAAGGCCAATGTTGACGAGCCACGCTTCTGGGGCAACCTGAAAGCGCCCGCCGACAAGATCGAGCCTGTTCAATAAATGTAAGGATTGAGAAGAACCGGGCGAAAACCAACGCCCGGTTCTTTTCGTGAAGGTCATGTTTCCAAACAACCGCCGCGCCATCGCCGAATTCGTTCTCGACCATCTCGTATGGTTCATGCTGGCCATCGTGCTGATCGTGTTTTCGATTTTCGTGCCCAACTTCGCGCAGCTTGGCATCTATTCCAATATCGTCGAGCAATCGACCTACGTCGGCGTCATGGCGATTGGCCTCGCCATCGCCATCATTGCCGGCAAGATGGATTTATCCGTTGAATCGGTGGCCGCGCTAACGGCCATGATCGTCAGCATCCTGTTTTGCTCCCATGGCATTGGCCTTGGTTACGCCACAACGCCAGAATGGCTGGTCGTGCCGGTGTCGCTCGGCATTTCCCTGCTGGTGGGTGGTGCCGTGGGCTGGCTCAATGGTTGGCTCACCATCCGCCTGAAGATGGATGCCTTCATCGTGACGCTTGCGTCATATATCTGGATCCGCGGTGTGGTCGTCGCTATGTCGGGCGGCCGCTCGGCGCAGGACCTGGCACCCTCGCTCCGCAGCCTTGGCATGGAAACGCCATTTTATGTGCCCTACACCGCCGTTCTCGCCATCCTGATGTTTGTGCTCTTCACGCTCATCATGCGCGCCACACCCTTTGGCCGCCACGTCATCATGATCGGCGGCAATGCCATCGCCACCTATCGCGCCGGCATCAAGGTTGAGCGCCTGTTGATGTGGACCTTTGTCCTGGCGGGCGCCATTGCTGGCGTTGCCGGCTGGCTGCTCGCCATCCGCACATCCGGTGCCACGGCCAACCTGGGGACCGGCATGTTGTTCAACGCTTTTGCCGCCGTCGTCATCGGCGGCGTCAGCCTGAAGGGTGGTGTCGGCCGCCTGCCAGGCGTCTATGCCGGCGTGCTGCTGCTCTCGTCCATTCACACTGCCATCAACCTCATGGGCTTGCCCGCCCATTACACCCAGGTGATCCTCGGCCTTCTGGTTCTCGCCGCCGTGATGATTGATACATTGAAATTGCAAATCCGCCAGAAATTTACATGACGGGCCGCTTGCACAGCAAAGTGGCGCTGGTCTTTGGCGCAGCACGTGGCATTGGCGCAGGCATCGCCGAACGCTTTGCCGAAGAAGGCGCAAAAGTGACAATTGCTGACATGGAAAGGGCTGTAGGCGAAGAGACAGCCAAGCGCATCGGCGGGCAATTTGTCTCGGCCGACATCGCCAAGCCTGAACAGATTGAGGCCGCAGTGTCTCACGTGGTAGCGCAACATGGCCGCCTTGACATCCTCGTCCAGAACGCCGGTATTTTCCCGATGAACAACATTTCAGATATTCCTGTGGCAGAATGGGACCACGTTCTGGCCGTGAACCTCCGCGGAACGTTCCTCGCGGCCCGGGCCGCCTATGCCGTCATGAAAATGCAGAATTACGGACGCATGGTGTTCACTTCATCCATCACCGGCCCACGGGTGACGGCGCCGGGCCATGGTCACTATTCTGCATCGAAGGCGGGCATCAACGGCTTCATCAAGGCGGCGGCCCTCGAATTTGCCATGCACAATGTCACCGTCAACGGCGTGGAACCAGGCAACATCATGACCGACGGCATGCGCCTGCACCGGAGCGCCGAATACATCAAGATGATGGAAGATGGCGTGCCGCTCGGCCGATTGGGAACCCCGCGCGATGTCGCCAATGCGGCGCTGTTCCTGGCTTCTGATGATGCAGAATACATTACTGGCACCACTATCATCGTCGATGGCGGGCAGACCTTGCCGGAAGGCAAGGATTTCCGCTCAGGACTGGATTGAGACCATGCAATTTCTCGACTACTTCAAACTGCGGCCTGTTGGCCATCGCATTGAGGATCTCGAAACGCCGACACCGGTGATTGATATCAACGTGGTGATGAACAACACCCACCGCTGGCAGGATCGCTGCGACAGGATTGGCATCGCCAACCGTCCGCACATCAAGACGCATAAGCTGGTGGGTCTTGCGAAATATCAGCTGGATCAGGGTTCCAAGGGCATTACCGTGCAAAAGCTTGGCGAAGCGGAAGTCATGGCCGATGCTGGCATCACCGACATGCTGTTGACCTTCAATGTGGTGGGCCGCCACAAGCTCGAACGCCTTGCCTCGCTTGCCCGTCGCACCGATATTGCTGTTGTGGCCGACAATCTGGACATGCTGGAAGGCTTGTCCTGGGCCGGTGAACAAGCCCAACGCAAGATCAAGGTGCTCGTGGAATGCGACACGGGTGCGGCCCGCAATGGCGTCCAGTCGCCGGAAGACGCATTGAACCTCGCCAAGCACATCGACAAAGCAACGGGCCTCAGCTTCGGCGGCTTCATGACCTATGCGGGCGTCGGCCAGCGCATCCAGGGCCAGACATTCCTGATGACGGCAAAGGATCTCTGCACCAAGGCAGGCTTGTCGGTTGAAACCATAACCACGGGCGGCTCTCCTGACATGTGGAAGGATGATGGCCTCGAAGGCATCACCGAATATCGCGCTGGCACCTATATCTATTTTGATCGCTCACTGGTGGTTCGCAACACCTGTGACTGGAGCGATTGCGCGCTCACCGTGTTGTCCACTGTAGTCAGTCGCCCCGCCGCCAACCGCGCCATGATTGACGCGGGCACCAAGGCCCTCACCTCAGACATGCTCGGCATGGAAGGTTACGGCGTGGTGCATGAGCTTGGCGATGCCAAGATCTATGCCGCCAATGAAGAGCACGGCTACGTCGACGCCACCGGCAAAGCCGGCGCACTGCGTGTGGGCAATCTGGTGCGCATCACGCCCAATCACGTTTGCCCCGTATCGAACCTGTTTGACGAAGTGGTGTTCGTGCAGGGTGAAACCGTCCTAGGCGCCGTCAAGGTGGATGCCCGCGGGCTGGTGCAGTGATCAGGCCACGCTGATTTTCTTGTTGATCCGCCGTGCCATCAGTTCTGATGCCACCAGGGCTGCAAAGGAAATCACCACGGAAACCAGCGTCAGGCGCAGCGCTTGAAAATCACCCCCCGGCACTTGCGTGAAGGAATAGATGGCAGACGGCAATGTCTGCGTCTCGCCGGGAATATTGGAAACGAATGTTATTGTTGCACCAAATTCGCCCATGGACTTGGCAAAGCCCAGGATCATGCCGGCAATGAGGCCCGGCAGTGACAAGGGCAGCGTGATGGTGAGAAACACCAGGATGGGCCGCGCCCCAAGCCCGGCCGCCGTTTCCTCCAGCTTGCGGTCAACAGCCTCGAACGACAGGCGGATGGCCCGTACCATCAGCGGAAATCCCATCACGGCACAGGCCAGCGCCGCGCCCGTCCACCGGAAAGAAAACACCAGCCCGAACACCCGCGCAAAAAACATGCCCAGCGCGCCGTGCTTGCCGAAACTCAACAACAGCAGATAACCCGTCACCACCGGCGGCAAGACCAACGGCAGATGCACAAGCCCATTCAGCAGCGACTTGCCCCAGAAATCATGACGCGCCAGCACATGCGCCACGGCAATGGCCACCGGCAGGCTGGCCAGCACGGCAACCAGCGCCACCTTCACACTCAGGGCAACTGCATTCCATTCATCGCCATTGAGGGTGAGCCAGTGCATGCCTCAGGGCGTAGCAAGCGGCGCCAGAACTGTGAAGCCCTGTTGCTTGAAGATGTCGGCAGCCTTTGCCGTCTGCAGATATTTCACGAAACCCGCCGCATCCGGATTTTTTGAAGCAGCCAGCACGGTCACAGGGTAGATGATCGGCGGATGAGAGTCGGCAGGGAAAGTTCCCACCACTTTCACCGCCGGTTCGGCATGGGCATCTGTCACATAGACAACGCCCAGCGCCGCTTCGCCCGTCGCCACCAGCTTCAGTGCGGCACGCACATTCTCAGCCTGCGCCACCTTGGCTTCAACACCGGCCCACGCGCCGAGTGCTTCCAGGGAGGCCTTGCCGTATTTCCCGGCGGGCACAGCCTTCACATCGGCCATGGCCAGCTTGCCGCTGCCGACAGCACCTGGGAGGTCAAATCCCTTTTCAATCTTGATGTCGGCCTTGGAATCCTTGGGCGCCACCAGAACAATCTCGTTGCCCAGCAGGTTGACCACGCCCTTGGCATCCACAAGATTCTTGTCCGCGAGATATTTCATCCAGTCCGTATCGGCTGATATGAAAATGTCGGCGGGTGCCCCACCTTCGATCTGTTTGGCGAGGGCCGAGCTGCCCGCATAGGAGATGGCCGTTTCCTTCTTGCTGTCTGCCGTCCACGCCGCCGAAACCTGATCCAGCGCCGTCTTCAGGCTGGCAGCCGCAAAGATCGTCAGCTTCGCATCATCAGCAAAGGCAGGTGACAACAGGCTGCTGCCAGAGAGCACAAGGGCGGCACAGGCAGCAAGCAGGGAACGGCGGTTCATGAGTGGCTTCTCCAGTCAAATCGTTATAGTCAATCGAATATAACACTTGTCCGGAAGCCGCAAGCCCAGATCGGCTACAAAATGAACTTGCTCAAATCCGTGTTCTTGGCGAGGTCTCCCACATGCTTCTTCACGAAGGCCTGGTCGATCACCACCGTGTCACCAGAGCGGTCGGTCGCCGTGTAACTCACGTCATCCAGCACCCGCTCCATTACTGTTTGCAGGCGCCGCGCACCGATGTTCTCCACCGATGAATTGATGTCGGCGGCCACTTTCGCCAGCTCCGCCACACCATCATCAGTGACATCGAGAGACACGCCCTCCGTCGCCATCAAAGCCTTGTATTGCTTGATCAGGCTGGCCTCTGGCTCCGTGAGAATGCGGCGGAAATCATCCTGCGTCAGGGCCTTCAACTCCACACGGATGGGAAGGCGGCCCTGCAATTCCGGCAAAAGGTCAGAAGGTTTGGCGACATGGAAGGCGCCTGAAGCGATGAACAGAATGTGGTCTGTCTTCACCGGTCCATGCTTGGTGGAAACGGTGGTGCCTTCGATCAGCGGCAGCAAATCCCGCTGCACACCCTCGCGCGACACATCGGCACCGGCACGTTCACTGCGGGCACAAATCTTGTCCACCTCATCAAGGAACACAATTCCGTTATTTTCAACCGAATCGATCGCTTCGGCAATGATCTTCTCCTGGTCAAGAAGCTTGTCGCTCTCTTCGGCCATCAGCACCGTGTGCGCCTGCGCCACCGTCATCTTGCGCTTGCGCGTGCGGTTGCCGAAGGCCTTGCCCATCATTTCCGAGAGATTGATGACCGACGCCGATCCGCCCGGCATGCCGGGAATATCAAAGCTCGGCACGCCACCGGTATCGGCCACGTCAATCTCGATCTCGCGGTCATTCAATTCATTGGCGCGCAGCTTCTTGCGGAACGTCTCGCGCGTGCTTTCCGATGCCGAAGCGCCAACCAGCACATCAAGTACGCGTGTTTCTGCATTGATCTCGGCCTGCGCTTCCACATCCTTGCGCCGCGCCGCCTTCACCATGCCGATGCCCGCCTCCAGCAAATCGCGGATCATCTGGTCCACATCGCGGCCCACATAGCCCACTTCCGTGAACTTGGTTGCCTCAACTTTCAGGAACGGCGCATTGGCGAGCCGTGCCAGACGCCGCGCGATTTCCGTCTTGCCGACACCGGTGGGGCCGATCATCAGAATGTTCTTCGGCGACACTTCCTCACGCATCTGCCCGGTGAGCTGCTGCCGGCGCCAGCGGTTGCGCAGCGCAATGGCCACGGCGCGCTTCGCCTCATGCTGGCCGATGATGTAGCGGTCGAGTTCGGAGACGATCTCGCGGGGAGAGAAATTGGTCATTGGGTGGCCGGATCAGTTGGCTTTGAGGGGAGCAAGGTGCGCAGGCGGCACCCGGTTGGATATGGTGGCGGGAAGGAGCTTCAGCAACCCGGCACGCAGCGGCCGCCACGCGAAGGACATGGCGAGCACCACCGCGCCCACGAGCAGCACGACCATCGACGTTGACGGCAAGGCATTCCCCGCCGACAGCACCGAGTAGATGGCGTAGCCCAGATAGAGCAGCGACGACACCAGCACGGCGCGGCGGTCGATGGTGAGGGCGACGAGGCTGAGGCCGATGAAGACCAGCAGCGTCAGCGCCGCCTCGACAGGCCCCGGAGTCTCGCCCTTGATGATGTTCTGCATCACCGGGTGAACCACCATCGGGGCCGCGAGCGCATGAAGCCAG
This sequence comes from uncultured Alphaproteobacteria bacterium, assembly GCA_937864985.1. Taxonomy (GTDB): domain Bacteria; phylum Pseudomonadota; class Alphaproteobacteria; order Rhizobiales; family Aestuariivirgaceae; genus Aestuariivirga. Next base: position 950 of record CALMEZ010000185.1, on the reverse strand, counting down.
AAGGCAATGTCGGTCCGGCGGGTGCGCCGCTCCCGGTCCGATGTGTCGAAGAGCATGGCGAGCACGAACACGGCAAGACCGATGGGCAGGAAGATCAGGCCACCCAGCCCCGTGATGATGTTCGGGAAGATGCTTTCCAATCCGCCCACCAGCACGGCCGTTGCGGCAGCGCAGGTAGGCGGTGGTCAGCTCGTCGAGCCTCTCCTCGATCACCCGGTCGGTGGCGAAGGGATTGCCCTGGTCGCGGTTGCGCCGGGTCCGGCGGGCGGCATGGATCAGCGGCATCGGGTTGGTCATGGTAGGGCGGTCCAGCGCGGTGGCCGTTGCCTGCATCTCACTCGGCATGGTCGCCCTCCTTGAAGGCCTGCTGGGCGAGGGCGGAGAGCACCGCCATCTTCATCCGCTCGGTGCGGGAGTAGTCGTAGGCGGGGATCAGCACCGCCTTCTCCTTGCGGGAGACCAGCTCCTGCGCCACGCCGTCGCTGGTGACCGCGTAGATCAGCTTCTTGCGGCACTTCCTGCCCCGCAGATCGCTGGGCGCGAGCGGGATGTCGGAGATGTAGAGCAGGTGGTCCACCTCGGACTGGCTGGCCAGCGACAGCGCGCTGCTCACGCGATTGCCGGCGCCGCAGGTGTTTGCCGATTTTCTGGCGCGGCACGGCGTCACGGCGGAATCCACGCTCGTGGCCTACGACGACGAAAGCCGGTGAACCCCGTATCAAGCGGCAGCTCGGCCAGGTCGACGCCGCGCTGCAGCGCGATCTTGACCGCGTGTGCCACCGTTTCGTGCGCGTCGCGGAAGGGCAGGCCCTTCTTCGCCAGGTAGTCGGCCAGGTCGGTGGCGGTGGCGTAGCCCTTGAGCGCGGCGCGCTCCATCGCGTCGGCCTTGACGGTCAGGCCGCCGGAGCGGCTGCCATCGGCCGCCACCTCGCCGCCGATCATCTCGGCCA
>CALMEZ010000184.1 GCA_937864985.1 uncultured Alphaproteobacteria bacterium | reverse complement strand
ATCTCCAGAAGACGCGGAAGTTCAATTTTTGCTCGCCCAAGTGCAATACCGTTGCGGCAACTTGGGGGAAGCAATCACAGCCGCACTTTCTGCATCGCGCCTCGCCCCCACCAACTTCGAGTACAGCTATCTCCTTGGCAAGTTCCTCAACGCCGCAAAGCGCTACGAGCATGCCATCCCCTACCTCGAAAAATCCATCGCACGCATGCCAAATGCCGCTGCTTCCCAATTCGAATTGGGCAATGCCTTTTTCCAGCTCGGCATGGTTCCGAAATCCATTCCCTTTTTCCGCGCTGCCCTGAAACTCTCGCCCCCGGAAAATCTCAAAATCAATATCAGGGACTATCTGTCCCAGGCCTTGCGCGACACGGGCAATGTCGCCGAAGCCACCACCATCCTTCGCCGTCTGGCCACCGAGAAAACCGAATTTGCGCCGCACGCGCTCCTCTCTCTTGCTGAACTGGAAAGCCCCACACCCGGTTCGAAACTGGCCAGAGAAATTGACACGCTGCGCGACAGGCCGGGACATTCCCATCACAGCCAGCGCCTGCTTTGGCTGGCCACCGGGCGATATCTGCTTAATGGCAACCAACACGAAGCCGCATTTCTTGCGTGGCAAAAGGCAGCCGAAGCCGGAAAACAGGAGGCCTGGACACCCAAGAATCACGACTGGTTTCTGCAATCCACGAAAGCGTTCTACAACGCCGAATTATTTGACGTCTGCGCTCCATATGCCCATGACAGCGAAGCACCAGTCTTCATCGCCGGCATGCCGCGCTCCGGCACGACGCTGACGGAGAAACTGATCGCCGCCCATTCACAAGCTGCAGGCGTCGGCGAACTGACGCGCTGGCAAAGCCTGGATCGTGCCTTTCGCAACGAATATGCTGGTCCCGGTGGCAAGGAAAAATTGTTCACCAAAATGCAGAGCGGCGAACTCAAAACGCGCGCAGAAGACCTGCTGTTCGTCTTCCAGACCATTCTCGGCACATTGCCGCCCCGCGTCGTCGAAAAATGGCCGCAGAACTATCTCAACGCAGGCTTCCAGGCCCTGCTGTTCCGCAACGCCCGCTTCATTCACGTCCGCCGCCATCCCGCTGATACGTTCATCTCAACATATCAGAACAATTTTGCCGTAACTGACGCCTTCGCCCTCGATCAGGCGGAATTCGCCCGTGAATATGTCATGCATGAAAAGCTCATGGCGCACTGGAAAGGCTTGTTCGGTCCCCGCATCCTCACTGTCCAATACGAATCGCTCGTTTCCAATCCCGAACCAGAAGCACGCCGCATCATCGCGTTTCTCGGCCTCCCCTGGGAAGACCAATGCCTGAAATTCTACGAGCGCCAAACCACAGTCAGAACCTTCAGCACCCAGCAGGTCCGCAAGCCCATCAATACCGATTCAGTTGACCGCTGGCGGGTGTATGAGCCGCATCTGGAGGTACTTTTCAAGTCATTACAAGATCTCGGGTGGCAGAACACTGCCACCTGATCTGTTGCGGAAAAGCTGCATCACAGCCAATTCCATAAATTGCCTTGTATCAGCCATGTTCGGCCACTAAATCTTCGGTCGAACGGAAATCACCTTGGCACACCTCAAATCCCATATATCAGCAGCTGCGGGCCTCGCTGTTGCCGCCCTCGCCCTTGCCGCCTGTGCGCCGGATTCCAACACGCTTGAATCCGAAAGCCGCGCCATATCGGTCGAGGAAAATGCCATTCCAGCCTCGGCCGGCGCCAATGGCGGTGCCGCAGCAGCAGCCGACGTCACACATCTCCTGCCGCAGACCGGCCCCACTTATGTGACGCTGACGATCTCCGCCAACAATACGGGCGGCGGCGGCGATACCAAGGGCGCGCGTCCCACCGCCATCACCTCCGGCAGCGGCTATGTTGTGGACGGCCAGGGCTACGTCATGACAGCCGCCCACGTCGGTGTCGCCAAGGGCAATGCAGTGTCGGCCCGCGCCGCCAATGGCCGCATCTATACCGGCGAAGTTATTGACCTCATTCCCACCAACGACATGGCATTGATCAAGCTCAAGGGCTTTTCAGGCCGCGCCACGTCGCCTGCCTCGCCTGGCTGCGTGGCCAAGGGCGATATGGTCTTCACCCTCGGCAAACCCCACGCCCAGGGCGATCTGGCCCGCGTGGGCACGCTGGAGGCGCGCCATTTCGGCCGTGCCGTCGCTTATGGCAAGTTCGGCTATCCCGACGCCCTCGTCCTCAGGATGAGCACCCAGAAGGGTGAGTCTGGCGGCCCCGTGTTTGACGGCAAAGGCCGCCTTATCGGCATGGTCGTCAGCACCCTGTCGGACCAGAACGGCAATTCCATCAACCTCGCCCACGCCATCCCGTCCACAGCACTGGCCGGCTTCCTGTGCCGGGAAATGTCATGCGCGCCAGATTGGGCCGCCCTCGCCAACCAGTCCTCAGACACCTGCAACGGCGCATAGTTCGCTGCCACTGCCTGCTGCCATCTCCTGACAGCACAATCACCGCCAAGCCTTTCGCCGCCAGCCAACGCACCCTATATTGCGGCCATGGGCCATTCACGACAAGACGGCGGTTTCGCCGAAGCACCACAGCAACCACTTGAAGGCTTCCCAATCCTGCCGGAAACCGCCCGCGCCGGGCTCGAAGCCCTGCGTCCAGAAGTGTCCGTGCTGCCGGATGCCAAGGGCTTCACGCCCTACAAGCCGCCAAAACCGCCGAAATCCGAAGGCGGCCAGCGCTTCCAGATCCTCTCGGAGTTTGAGCCCAAGGGCGACCAGCCCACCGCCATCAAGGAACTGGTCGAAGGCGCCGATGCCCATGAACGCGACCAGGTGCTGCTTGGCGTCACCGGTTCCGGCAAGACCTACACCATGGCCCAGGTCATTGCCCGCACCCAGCGCCCGGCCTTGATCCTCGCGCCAAACAAGACCCTCGCCGCCCAGCTCTACGGCGAGTTCCAAAGCTTCTTCCCCAACAACGCCGTGGAATATTTCGTCTCCTACTACGACTATTACACACCGGAAGCCTATGTGCCGCGCAGCGACACCTATATCGAAAAGGAATCCAGCATTAACGAACAGATCGACCGCATGCGCCATTCGGCGACGCGCGCCCTGCTCGAACGCGATGATGTGGTTGTGGTCGCCTCCGTCTCCTGCATCTACGGCATCGGCGACGTCGAAACCTATTCGGCCATGACCTTCCAGATCAAGAAGGGCCAAATCTTCCCCCAGCGCCAGCTCCTTGCCGATCTCGTGGCGCTTCACTACAAGCGCAATGACCAGAACTTCGTGCGCGGCACCTTCCGGGTGCGCGGCGACACCATCGAACTGTTCCCCAGCCATCTCGATGACCGCGCCTGGCGCATCTCGCTGTTCGGCGATGAGGTCGAACAGATCACAGAATTCGATCCCCTCACCGGCCAGAAGCGCGCCGAGCTGGAACAGGTAAAGGTCTATTCCAACTCGCATTATGTGACACCCAAGCCGACGCTTGAACAGGCCGTCACCCGCATCAAGGCGGACCTGCGCCAGCGCCTGGCGGAGTTCAATGCCGCAGGCCGCATCCTCGAGGCCCAGCGCCTCGAACAGCGCTGCATGTTCGACATTGAAATGATGATGGCCACCGGCTCCTGCGCCGGCATCGAAAACTATTCGCGTTATCTCACCGGCCGCAAACCGGGCGAACCGCCGCCCACACTCTTCGAATACCTGCCTGACAACTGCCTCGTCTTCATCGATGAAAGCCATGTCACCGTGCCGCAGATCGGCGGCATGTTCCGCGGCGACTTCAACCGCAAGGCAACCCTGGCCGAATATGGCTTCCGCCTGCCCTCCTGCATTGACAACCGCCCACTGCGCTTTGAGGAATGGGACGCCATGCGCCCCCAGACCATCTATGTCTCGGCCACCCCCGGCTCATGGGAGATGAAGCAGACCAATGGCGTCTTCTCTGAACAGGTGATCCGCCCCACCGGCCTCATCGATCCGCCTGTCATCATCCGCCCGGTGAAAACCCAGGTCGATGATCTCGTCGCCGAGTGCAAGGACGTCGCGCAGAAGGGCTATCGCGTGCTGGTCACCACGCTCACCAAACGCATGGCCGAAGACCTCACCGAATACATGCACGAGCAAGGCATTCGCGTGCGCTACATGCATTCCGACATCGACACGCTGGAGCGCATCGAGATCCTGCGCGATCTGCGGCTCGGCGCCTTTGATGTGCTGGTCGGCATCAACCTGCTGCGCGAGGGCCTCGACATTCCCGAATGCGCCCTCGTCGCCATTCTCGATGCCGACAAGGAAGGCTTCCTGCGCTCGGAAACCTCACTGATCCAGACCATCGGCCGCGCCGCGCGCAATGTTGATGGCCGCGTCATCATGTATGCCGACAAGATCACCGGCTCCATGGAGCGCGCCATTGCCGAAACCGATCGCCGCCGCGAGAAGCAGCAGGCCTACAACGAGGCCAACAGCATTACCCCGGCCAGCGTCAAGAAGAACATCGGCGACATTCTGAAGAGCGTCTACGAGCAGGACCACGTGCAGGTCGATGCCGGCCTCAGCGAAGATGGCCCGCTCATCGGCCACAACCTCGAAAAGGTCCTCGCCGACATGGAAAAGAAAATGCGCGACGCCGCCGCGAATCTGGAATTCGAAGAAGCAGCCAGACTGCGCGACGAGGAGAAGCGCCTGAAAGCCGTTGAACTCGCTGTCATGGACGACCCGCTGGCCAAAAGCCCCAACATCCAGGGCCCCGAGGAAAGTTGGCCAAAACCAAACGCAACACGCAAAGCCGGAAGCACCGGCGGCAAGCCGGGGGTGAGGACGATGAGGCGGGGGACCAGGTGAAAACCGCTAGAGCGGGATGAGATTTGACGGAATCGATTGGGGATTCCCAAATCAGCGATGG
>CALMEZ010000183.1 GCA_937864985.1 uncultured Alphaproteobacteria bacterium | reverse complement strand
TCGCGCGCCGGTGACGTCCAAAAGACCGTCGATGCTGTGATCGCGCAGCACGGCGCCATCGACATTCTGGTGAACAATGCGGCCATCTCCATCGTCAAGGATTTCTTTGACGTGACCGAGGCTGACTATGACCGCGTCGTTGATATCAACCTCAAGGGCTCTTTCCTGCTGACGCAGGCGGCGGCGCGTGAAATGGTGAAACAGGTGAAGGCTGGCCGCGCGCCGGGCTCCATCATCAACATGTCATCAGTCAACGACACGCTGGCCATCGAAACCATTGCGCCCTACACCATGTCGAAAGGCGGGGTGAAGCAGCTCACCTCGGTTGCTGCCATCACGCTGGCGCCACACGGCATCCGCGTGAACGGCATTGGACCCGGCTCGATCATGACAGACATGCTGAAGGGTGTGATGAATGATGATGCCTCGCGCCGCCGCATCATGTCGCGCACACCAATGGGCCGCGTCGGGCTGCCGGAGGAAATGGCCTCAATCGCCTCGTTCCTGGCCAGTGAAGATGCCAGCTATATTACTGGCCAGATCATCTATGCCGATGGCGGGCGCATGCACATGAACTATGTCGTGCCGGTGAAGGACTAACCTCATTCCGCCCGGATGATCTGTCCGGTGACAGCGCCTTCAACTGACCTGGCGTAAGCAAGGCCGACGCGGCGGTTGGACACCGGGTCGTGGCCCGGAAAATAGCCGTCATATTTCTGGGCAGCCACTTCCAAGAGGCCGGGGCTCACCGCATTGATGCGGATGCCTCTTGGCATTTCGATGGCCGCACCAATCACGAAGGAATCGAGTGCGCCATCACAGGCCGAGGCATTGGCACCCTGGCGGACGGGGTCGTGCGAGAGGATGCCAGACGTCAACGTGAAAGAGCCATTGTCATTCATATGGTTCATGCCCAGCAGCACCAGGTTGATCTGGCCCATGACCTTGTCTTTCAGCCCGCCCAAAAACTGGGTGGGCGTCATCTCAGACACCGGCCCGAAATAGGAATTGCCGGTGCAGGCCACGACGGCATCGACCTTGCCAAGCCTGGCATACATCGCCGTGACAGAGACTTCGTCATTGACGTCGACCTTCACATCGCCAGCGCTGCGGCTGGCGCGGATGATCTCGTGGCCCTTGCTCAGGCCCGCGATGGCAGCCTGGCCAACGGCGCCCGATGCACCGACCACGAGAATGCGCATCAGTTGGCGCCTTCCTCGCTGTCGGCCTTGAAGCCCTTGAGCTTGGCGAAGACGGAATCGGCATCGATCTTGTCGTCGTCCTTGCGCGGGGCTTCCGGCTCGGCGGCGGCTGCGGCTTCCTGGGCCAGGCGATGGGCTTCGGTGCCTTCCACTTCCGATGCCGGGATCAGTGTGCGCACATCGGCGGAATCGCCCAGCACGCGCTTGCCCTTGTTGGCGGCCTTCTGAACCACCATGTCGAGATCAAGCTGCGAGCACAGGCCGAGCGACACAGGATCAACCGGCTTGATGTTGGTGGCATTCCAGTGTGAACGCTCGCGCACGGCATTGATGGTGTGCTTGGTGGTGCCGACCAGCTTCATGATGGCGGCGTCGGGCAGTTCCGGGTGATAGCGCAGCAGCCAGGCAATGGCGTCGGGGCGGTCACCACGGCGCGAGACGGGCGTATAGCGCGGGCCGGCCGTTGATTTCTTGACCTGCACATCGACCTTGGATTCGAGAAGCTTCAGGGCGTGGTCCGGGTCGGCTTCGGCCTTGGCAATTTCCTCGCGCGTCAGCTGGCCGCCTGTGACAGGGTCCAGCCCGCGCACGCCCTGGGCCACGTCGCCATCGGCAATTCCCTTCACTTCAAGCTCATGCAGGTGGCAGAATTCGGCAATCTGCTTGAAGGTGAGTGTGGTGTTTTCAACGAGCCAGACAGCAGTGGCCTTCGGCATCAGCGGGGTACGGGACATATGGTTTCGCTCCTTCGGAACCTTTCCAGGGGCTCCAAGCTTCTGACAGTGAACTGTCTGGAAATGAGTGGGAATGAGCGGGATATAGGGGAATTGCAGGGGGAATGCAATGACGAGTCAAGCAAGCCATTGATGGCCAATTCTGCAATTGCGTCCTTCGCTGCGACCGTTCTTAAAGAAAGCTAATACGGCTGGAAATGACCTTGAAGGACCCAGGATCGATGTCGACATCAAAGCCGCCGCCATCAGTCCCCATGCTGTTGCATCGGAACGGTGAGAACCTGACTGCGTAATACCCACCTTTTTTAATGACCTGATTGTTCTCGTCCACGAGATCTGGCCAAACCACAGCGAAAACTGAATTATATTGTTTTAGCGAGACATGTTTTCTTTGCGCCTCTTCGAAAGCAATTTCAGCTAGCTTTTGCATTTTGGTGTCGCTGATGCCAAAATTATTCTTGCAAACTGGTGGCATGTCAGATTGTCCTGCCAGAGCTGAGCTATTTCTTGTCAAAAGCAACACGAAAAGACCAAAAATAGCCTGAGCAAATTTGGTAGGTTTCATATTATCTCTCCTGTCAGCACAATCTTCCCCACATGCGCCCCGCTTTCCAGCATTTCGTGGGCCTTGGCGGCGTCTCGCAACGGAAATGTGGCGTGGATGACGGGGCGGCATTTGCCTTCAGCCAGCAGCGGCCAAACTCTGGCTTCCAGCTCGCGCGCGATCTCGGCCTTTTCGGCGACACTGCGCGGGCGCAGCGTTGAGCCTGTGAAGGTGAGGCGCTTCAGCATGATGGGCAGCAGGTCCACATCGACCTTCGATCCCTTCTGGAAGGCAATCTGCACAATGCGGCCATTCAGTGCCGCGGCCTTGATGTTGCGCGCCACGTAATCACCGCCCACCATATCCAAGATGAGATTGGGCTTGAGGGTGAGCTTCTCCAATGCGCTGACGAAATCGGTGGTGCGATAATTGATGGCGTGATGGGCGCCGAGCTTCAGGCATTCGGTGCATTTTTCGTCACTGCCTGCTGTTGCGATCACAGTGGCGCCGAAATGGCGGGCCAGTTGAATGGCCGTGGAGCCAATGCCGCTGGTGCCACCGTGCAGCAGGAACACCTCGCCTGCTTTCAACTGTCCGCGCTGGAACACATTCGTCCACACAGTGAAATAGGTTTCAGGAATTCCTGCAGCTTCAATCAGCGTCATGCCATGTGGCACGGGAAGGGCATTGGCTTCGGCGGCAATGCAATATTCGGCATAGCCACCGCCCGGTACCAGCGCGCACACATGATCACCTATCTTGTAGCGTGTGCAGCCTTCGCCCAGCGCCACCACTTCGCCGGCGATTTCGAGGCCTGGAGTCAAGGGTGCGCCCGGTGGTGGCGGATAACCGCCCTGACGCTGCAACACGTCCGGACGATTCACACCCGCTGCTGCAACCTTGACCAGAAGCTGTTCTTTTCCGGGACTGGGCCTGCTGATCTGTTCCGGCACAAGCACCTTGGGCCCGCCCGGTTCGGAAATGGCAATCGCGGTCATCATGGTCATGAACAAATCTCCCGTGCTTGCACGCAGCGTAAGGCTGGGGCAGCATTGAGACAAGTTGCCAAACGCCGGAGGCCCGACACGATGAGCAAGACGATCGACATGGATGACCTGCCGAAACCCAAGCACGTGCATGTGCTGGGCGAGAACCTGGAAGCCATTAGCGTGGACGAATTGAAGCTGCGCATTGCAGCACTGGAAGCCGAGATTGCAAGGATTCAGGCTGATATCCAGAAGAAGCAGGCCTCGCGCGATGCAGCGGCGGCGTTCTTCAAAAGTTAATGGATCTTAAGACTTCCGAGTCCAGAAATCAGACATTTGGGGCCGATTTTCACCTTTTCATTAAGGGATTGGTAATCGTTAACGTTTACCTTGGTGATCAGTCCGGAGCGATCCGGGCTTCTTCGAGTGGTTTCTGTCCACTCTGTTTGACGCCTCCCTGTTAGAACTCAAAGCCACGTGTTTGCGTGGCTTTTTTTTGTGGCGCGGTGCTTCGGCCCGGTGGCCCCAGAATTGCTCTCATAAAAAGTTAACGCGTCCTTTCCTGTCTTGACCGGGTCAATCTCCCGCTTATGATGCGAATTGGTGCTTCATTTTAAGTAAGTGGGTAAGGGGTCATTAAACATGCGTGACAAACGCAGGGCAGCAGAAGGCACTCTCAGCTTCTATTCGGCTTTCCAGGGATCGGACCAGTTCGAAAAGGTCTTCAAGGAAGGCATGGGGCTGGTTGAGGAAACAGCAAATTATCTCGATGGACAGGGCCGCGTGGATGCGCGCGCCCTCGACAGGCCAGGCGCCATTGCCTACGCCACGGAAAGCATGCGTCTCACCACGCGGCTGATGCAGCTCGCCTCATGGCTGCTGCTGCAGCGTGCCATCGTTGCCGGTGAATTGCAGGACGATGAACAGGCGCGGGAGAAGAGCCGCGTCAACCTGGCAGAGATTGGTGCCGGAAATCCTGTGCCGGGCTCCGAGGCCATGCCGGATGGCTTGCGTGAACTCGTGTCACGGTCGCTGCGCCTGCATGAGCGCATCGTGGTGCTTGACAGCATGATTGTCAAAGCGCAGGTGCCAGCACCCGCCAATGAAAATCCGGTGGCGAACCAGATCAACCGTCTGGCGCGTGCCTTCGCAACACGATGAGGTTCGAACTCATCGACCATGGGTGAGCCGCCATGGCCACTTCAATTCGGGAATGCTGTGGGGCAGTGGGCTGAACTGCCAGTCTCTGCCCGCCAATCAGCCGATGCTTTATCTGTCTGTCTGTTGGTTCTTAGTTTTGAGGGCTGCCACACTTTCAGGCGCATCGTAGTAAAAAACTGCATGTGGTGCCCGCTTGCGGCTCAGATTGTCCAAAGCCTTGCCGAACTTTGGAAACATGAAATATGCCAAAACGGTAGGGACGAAAAGAATTCCTATTGTGACGGCGAATAGTCCGCATGTCCATTGCCAAATCAAACTGTGGATGGCGATGCCTGAACAATTGATCTCGTAAAACAGGCACATCGACCTGTCATAGAACAAGCGGGCCATGAACGCCAAAATGGCCGTAACGCCAATCCCCAAGAGCAAGCCCTGCCAAAGTGGTAGCCTTCTCATGAGAGCCTAAGACAAACGGGAAGTGCGACTGACGCAAGACTGGTGTGGAGGGACATCAGCCATGATTCTCGCGCGCCAGCTCTTCCATTTTCTCGGATGCGATATCCAAAGCCTTTGCGAAGTTTTCTTCCATGGTGCGGATTTGGCTT
>CALMEZ010000182.1 GCA_937864985.1 uncultured Alphaproteobacteria bacterium | reverse complement strand
GGACGTCTCGTCGCGACAACGATCGGACGTCGGCGACTAGTACTGGTGCGCTCACTTCTGGCGCTCCTTGACGCCAACATGTCGAACTAGTGGACGTGCGACTTAAGGAAACAACCTCAGCTAGGCTGAACTCGGTCCATTCCGCCTGTCGCAACTCGCCAGCACGGACAACTGGGTAAAGGCTGGCATGCCGAAGGAACTGGCCGATAACTACCTCGGTGCCATCAACGGCGCGCTCAACAATCCCAATATGGCTTCCGATATGAAAATTCCCGGTGCGCAGAAGTACACGGGTGTCATTCTGGATACCGAGTTGGCCCGTTATCTCGCCGGAGAAATCACCGTTGATGAAGCGCTGAAAAACATCGAAGCTGGCTGGGAAGAAACGACCGATGACTTCGGCCGTGATGCCCAGATCAAGGCTCAGGCAGCAGCGCTCGGCTTGAAGTAAGCGTTCTGCAATGGCTTCTGCCAACACTTTGTCCAGCCAGTCGGGTTCAAACCCGGCTGGCATTTCTAACCTTACCGTCTACAGGGAAACCTGGGGTGAATGGTTTGACCGCCATTCGCGCACGTTCTTCATTGCGCCAGCCGTCACCCTCATTCTGATCTTCGCGATCTTCCCGACATTCTATTCAATTGTTTTTGCGTTGAGCCGCGTCAAGTTTACAGCAAACGGGCTGCAGTTCCGACTTGTCTGGTTCCAGAATTTCGCCAAGCAGTTTTTCGGCAATGACCAACAGCATTTCCTCGGCAAAATCGAATCGATGAATGTTTTTGGCATGTTGTTTTTTGCCGCTGTCACGGGTGGGCTGCTTTGGTGGCTCTATCGATCACTTGCCCTGACAACCTGGGTGGGCATGATTGGCCGTCTTATTTCTGCTGCCATGGCCTTTTTCATTGCCTGGATCATGAGCGTCACGCTGCTGGCGGGAAGTTCCATCGGCACGCTTCTGACCACGTTGTTCTATGTGATTATCGGCTGCGGTTTGCAGTTCATTGTCGGCACCGCACTGGCCTTTCTGTGCTCTCAGCCCATCTGGGGCAAGAACTTCTTCCGCGTTGTCTTTTTCATACCGTTGATGGTGACGCCGCTTGGCGTGGGCTATGGCATGAAGATGGTGGCCGATGTCACCAAAGGACCGTTCGAGCCACTCTTGCGCGGTTTCGGACTTGAGAATTGGGTCTGGTCTGCCGATCCGTGGGCGGCGCGCATTGTCATGATGATTTGCGATTCCTGGCAATGGATTCCCTTCATCTTCATCACCATGCTGGCGGCCTTGGAGAACGTGCCGCGCGATCATGTCGAAGCCGCACAGGTCGATGGTGCTTCCAGTGTGCAGATCTTCCGCGAGATCACCTGGCCGCAAATCGTGCCGGTGGCTGTGACTGTGCTACTCATCCGCATGATTGAAGCGTTCAAGATTGTCGATCTTCCCAACATCATGACTGGCGGTGGCCCAGGCTCTTCAACCGAATCCATGACGCTCCATTCGGTCTATATCTGGCGGGCAAACGATATCGGCACATCGGCTGCCGTCGCTTACCTGCTCCTTATTCTGACTGTCGTCGTCTGTTCCTCGTTCTTCAACTACGTGGTGCTTGGCCAGCTGAGGAAAGTGAAATGAGCGGCGCCGGTTATAAGTTCGAAAAGGCCAACCGCAGCCTTATGGAGCGGCTATTCGAGCCACCCGTGGTTGGACAGATGTCGCCCACGGCGAAGGTTGTGGCACAAATCATCCTTTTCGTGTGGTCAATCTTCGTCCTGTTCCCGCTTTATTGGATTGTCATCACTTCATTCAAAGACGCCGCCGCAGTGAACCAGGGGCCTTTCTACGTGCCCTTCCTGGATTTTCAGCCGAACCTTGATGCCTGGCGGAGTCAGTTCAATACGGACCCAAATTGTGATGTGCCTTCGATCTTCAGGCAGGTGGGATTGCTGGTCTACAATTCTTTCGTCTTTATCGTCTCGCCAGTGGTGAAGTTGCAGCCGATGGAGCCGCAGATCTGCAAGACGCTGTTGGCATTTACCAATTCCATCGTGGTCAGCATCTTTTCAACGGCGCTCTGCGTGGCCATCGGCTCCATGGCTGCCTATGCGCTGGCCCGTATCCAGTACAAGCCCAAGTTTGGAAACATCATGGTTTTCGTGGGCCTCACCTTGCTGCTTATCCTTGCGACAAGCTATTTTGGCGTGCCTTGGTGGGCTTCATCCGCTGTTGCGCTGGCCTTGTTCTTTCTTCTGGCTCGAACACTTGGAAAGCGTTTCAAACGCACGCTTGGGAATGGCGACATCCTGTTCTGGATCATTTCACAGCGCATCCTGCCGCCCATCGTGGTGGTCATTCCGATTTACATGATGTTCCAGGCGATCGGCATGCTCGATACGCATTTTGCGCTTGTCATGATGTATGCCGTCGCCAACCTGCCCATTGTGGTGTGGCTGATGCACGACTTCTTCGCCAACCTTCCCATTGAACTCGAGGAATCTGCGCAACTCGATGGCGCCACGCGCTTCGGCATCTTCTGGGATATCGTACTGCCGCTGACGCGGCCGGGACTCGCCGCCACCACGCTTCTCACGTTGATCCTGAACTGGAACGAATATCTTTTTGCAGTCTTTCTCGCCACAGCGAAAGTGCAGACCATGCCGATCATGGTGGCTGCCAAGAATGCTGGTGAAAAGGGCGTGTTCTGGTGGGAGATGTGCGCCATCATTGTCGTCATGATCATTCCGGTCATTATCATGGCGATCATCCTTCAACGCTTCATTGCCAAGGGCGTTTTGCTCGGCGCGGTCAAAGGCTAATCATGTCCACTGCAAGAACTGACTCGAACCCCGGCGTTTCCGTCTCCTACGACAAGGTGCAGAAGTCCTTCGGCGCGGTGCGCGTGCTGGAGGAATTCAACCTTGATGTGAAGCCCGGCGAATTCCTGGTGCTGCTGGGTGCTTCAGGTTCCGGCAAGACGACGGCTTTGCGCATCCTCTCCGGCCTTGAAACGGCAACATCAGGCCGCGTTCGCATCGGAGACCGGGATGTGACGGATATCCTTCCGAAGTACCGCGACATTTCCATGGTGTTCCAGTCCTATGCGCTTTATCCGCACAAGACGGTGGCTGAGAACATTGGCTTTCCCCTCAAGGTCCGCGGCGTGAATTCGGCCGAAATGGATGTGGCCATCCGCGAGTCAGCAGCGCAGGTGCAGCTTGAAAAGCTACTGGACCGTTATCCTCGAGAATTGTCTGGCGGTCAGCGGCAGCGCGTGGCCTTAGCGCGCGCCATTATCCGCAGGCCCTCTGTGTTCTTGATGGACGAGCCGTTGTCGAATCTTGACGCCAAACTGCGTGGTCACATGCGTGCCGAACTGAAGCACATGCAACAGACGCTTGGCATCACCACGATCTACGTGACGCATGACCAGATCGAGGCCATGACGCTGGCCCATCGTGTGGCCATCCTGGAAAAAGGGGTGCTGCAGCAATTGGCGCCACCAGCAGAAATCTACAATGATCCGGCCAATCTGTTCGTGGCACAATTCATCGGCTCGCCGCCCATGAACATTGTGAAGGGTGCCCTTGAGGGCGGGCATTTCGTGACACAGGGGCACAAGATCGCAACGCCCGTGAAGGGGAAGGTGGCATCGGCTATCCTTGGGGTGAGACCGGAAGACTGTAATGTCACGTCGGCCAGCAAAGGTGAGTTGAAGGGCCAAGTCTATGCCACGGAACTCATCGGCGACCACACACTTGTGACACTAAAGGTGAATGACAGCTTTGTGGTGGTCAAGGCTTCCAAGGATTTCACGGCCAAATTGAACGAGGCCGTGGGGGTGACTTTCGCGAAGAACAGCATCTATCTCTTCGATGCAGAGACGGGCCTCCGCGTGCGGTGAACCGAGGGTCATCAGGCCTTGCCGGAAAGGGCTGGGCCAGCCTGCGCTACGCCATACTTGTCTTTTGGGCGATTGTTTGTGTGGGGCCACTCTACTGGATCGCCACCAATTCAATCAAAAGCTACGGGGACGTGGCCAAGGGACCCCGTTACCTGCCATTCATTGATTTCACGCCGAACCTCGACGGCTGGCGATATGTTTTGTTCAACGAACGGGAGCGATTGGTCGGACCGTTTTTCAGTTCGGCCTTTGATGCCGTTACGGCCACGGTGCTGATCATGCTTTCCGCCAGCATGGCAACATATGCCTTGACGCGGTTTTCATTTTTCTTGCCAGGCAGGGTGCTACGCAAGTTTCATTCTGAACCCGCCAATAACCTGATGTGGTTCCTGATCATTGCCTCGCGCATCCTGCCGCCTGTTGCCATTCTGGTTCCCGTTTATTCCATTGCTGAATGGCATGGCTTGCTCGACACTCATTGGCTTTTGATCCTGATTTACACTGGCAGCAACTTGCCAGTGGCCATGTGGTTGTTATGGCCGGTGTTTGGCGCGCACGCTTCAGAAATCGAAGAAGCCGCGTGGCTCGATGGGGCTTCGCATCGTGAGATCCTGTTTGGCATCCTGTTGCCATCGATTTTGCGCAGTGTATTTGCGGCCAGCTTTCTGGTATTCCTGCTGAGCTGGAATGAGTATCTCTTTGCACAGCATCTGGCGAGCAATCACGCCATGACACTGCCGCCCTGGCTGGTCAGCCAAATCTCGGCACGTGAGGCGCAGATCATCGCTGAAGAGGATGAAATTGTTCATCTCTCGGCGGCCATCGTATTGATGGTTGTGCCGTTGTTGCTACTTGCAGGTGGTGTGCAAGCAGCGCTCAAGCGCACTATTTCAGGCCGATAGTTGGGAAGGCAGTGGTGGTGTCGGCTTGGCTGTTGGCGGCAGCTGGCGCCTGATGAAGTAAGATGGCTCCCGCAGCTGGCGAATGACTGTGGGGATGATTTCGCGATAGCAAGCGGCGATGCTGCTGTAGGGCGGCGGGCAATCGCTTTTCATTTCCGAGTGGAGCCTCGGAAGCTGATGGTATGGCACCATTGGAAACATGTGATGCTCAACGTGATAGTTCATGTTCCAGTAGATGAAGCGGCTGAAGGGGTTCATGTAGGCGGTGCGGCAGTTCAAGCGATGATCAAGCACGTCCTCGGCGAGACCCACATGCTGTGTCAGGCCGGTCAAGACCATGTGCCAGGCCCCATACATAGTTGGGAAGCCGATGATCATGAAGGGCAGGACAGAGCGCATGTAAATCGCGAGAGCCAGCGTGGCAAGATAGATCGCTGTCCAGATGCGTGCCACGAATACAACCTTGTGCTGTTCCTGCTCGGGGATGAAATCCTTTTCGGCATCGCTGACCTTGCCTGAGGCTTGTCTGAGCATGTCACGCAAGGCCAGCGGATAGCCGATCAGCATGAAGAAGTTCAACAGCAGTTTAAAGAGATCCGGTGGGCGCATGGCAACGATTTCCGGATCGCGGCCGACAATGATCGTGTCGGTGTGATGGCGGGAATGGCTCCAGCGCCAGACCACCGGGTTACGCATTACCATGAAACTGGCGATCTGATAGACCACGTCATTCTTCCACTGTGTCTTGAAGGCGGTGCCGTGGCTGCATTCATGCCAGCGTGAATCACCTGCCGAGCCATAAAGCACACCGTAAACTGCAAAAAACGGCACACAGGCCCAAGTGCCCCAGAAGTAGATGCCAAACCCAGCACAAACGACCAGCAAGCCCAACCAAATGATTGTATCGCGTGTTGCAGGGCCATCGGAGCGTTGCATGAGTTCCTTCATGCGGGCGCGCGGAATGTCTGTGCGGTACCACGCGGCATTTGCCAGCCCCGTCTTCTGGGCGCGCGCGTTCAGCGGGCCAGTGAGGCTGTAATCACGCGGGTAAGTGTCATTCGGGAAGGTGTTGAACGTGTCGAGTGGCATGGCTCAATTTTCCTTTGCCCCCAATGTAAATCGAACTTCCAGATTCCGTCCACCCCACCATGATGGAAACCATCAGATGCTTTCAAAAGCCATCATGATTTCAAGGGTCAATCCAGCATTCTTGCCAAGTGCCACCAGCCTCGCTGCTGTCGGCGCAGGCATCTATGAACTTGACACCACGCACACCGTCTTCGGCGGTCGAGATTTCGATGTAGCCCTTAGGTAATGGGACACCGCTGCGGCGCGCGGCGATGGCCAGTGCAAATTCCGTGTACATGTTGCCCCATGCGTCCGTCATGGTTTCACCGTGACCGCGCGGCAAGTGAATGAGCCGCTGTACGGACGGCAAAACTCCAGCCCCGTGTCCACGCACTATGGTCTGCTCTGGCTGATCGAGGTAGTTCACGCGCAGCTGTTCAGGGTGTTCCTGGTTCCACTCAATGCCACCCTTGAGGCCAAAGACGCGAATGGTGAGACGGCAATAGTTGCCGGGTGCGGCTTGCGTGATCCAGATGCTTCCGGGCGCTCCATTGGCCAGCCTGACATTCATGAAGGCTGTATCTTCCATCTGCTTTGGCGCCCCGCAGGTGTGGAACTCGGCGCGCACCCTGGTGATGGGCTGACCGGTCACGTAGTTCATCAAATGGAAGGCGTGGGTGCCGATGTCTCCCGTAGCCGAAGTGCGACCGACGCGGGCAGGATCGCGCCGCCAGATGGCACCCTTGAAGCTTGGGTCGTCAGGTGCCGTGCCCCATTCCTGCGGATACTCGACAAGCACTTGCCGCACATCACCAATGGCGCCGCCCAGGATCATCTGGCGTGCCTGCCGGACCATGGCATGGAAGGTGTAGGGATAGGTCAATCCCAAGAAGAGCTTGTTCTCGCGGCTGAGGCGCAAGAGATCAAGTGCATCGGCCATGGTCGTTGTCATGGGCTTGTCGAGGATGACGTCGATGTCGTGCTTCAAGAATGTTGAAGCAGCTTCGTGATGATTGAAATTGGGTGTGCAGACGACAACGGCCTCAATGCCGTCGGTGCGCCTGGCTTCCTGTTCTGCCATCTCGTGCAATGATGTGTAGGCTCGATCCTCGGGGATCAGCCAATCCTTTGCCGAGGCTTTGGCGTTGTCCGGGTTCGTGGACAAGGCGCCTGCCACAATGTCCCACCGGCCGGACAGCCTTGCG
The DNA here is from genome assembly GCA_937864985.1 of uncultured Alphaproteobacteria bacterium. Classification (GTDB taxonomy): domain Bacteria; phylum Pseudomonadota; class Alphaproteobacteria; order Rhizobiales; family Aestuariivirgaceae; genus Aestuariivirga. The sequence goes on along the minus strand of CALMEZ010000182.1, from coordinate 7,763 downwards.
CCCGTGGCATGCCATTCCCCTACCAGACCGCCACGCCCGCCTCCTACAAAACCAAGGCGCAGCTTGCGTTCAGGCTTCGGGTAACGTGCGTCTTCGGTGCTGTTGAAGGCCATGATATGTCACGCTGCCAGGATGTTTTCTTCCGCCTGCTTTGCGCCGGTGATGTATTGCACAACTTCCTCGCCACTTGTTTCGGTTTTTTTCAGGTTTGCGACGATGCGGCCACGGCGGAAGACCACAATGCGGTCCACAAGATCGAAAACCTGCCGCATGTTGTGCGAGATCAGGATCAATGGTTCGCCATTGGCCTTGATGTTGCGGATGATATTTTCGACCTGAGCTGTTTCGGCAACGCCCAGCGCGGCGGTGGGCTCGTCCATGATGATGAGCTTGGAGGCGAAGGTTGCCGTCCGGGCGATGGCCACACACTGGCGCTGGCCACCCGACATGCGACGGATGGAGTTCGAAAGGTTTGGAATTTTGACGCCCGTCTTGACCAATGCATCGCGCGTGGAGGCACGCATGGACTTTGAGTCAAGAATGGAGAAAGGCCCAAGTTTGAAAAGGAAGCGTTCGCGGCCCAGAAAGAGGTTCGATGGCACGTCCAAGTCATCCGCCAAGGCGAGATTCTGGAAAACCGTTTCAATTCCGGCTTCACGGGCCTCGAGGGGCGTCTTGAAATTCACCTCGTTGCCGTAAAAGCTGACTTTGCCAGAGGTGCGCTGCTCAACAGCCGTGATCTGCCGCACAAAGGTGGACTTACCGGCACCATTGTCACCCATGATGGCAACATGCTCACCCTTGCGCAGCATGAAGTTGGCGTTTTCCAGGGCGTGCACACCACCATAATATTTGGTGAGGCCTTCTGTTTTGAGAACAATGTCGGACATGCTGCTATTTCCTGCCTGCTGAGCCGGCGCGCTGGCGCCACTGATCGAGAACCACCGCGCCCGCGATGATCACGCCTTTCACCATTTCCTGATAGTAGGCGTTAACGCCCAGAAAGATGAAACCCGAGATGATGACACTGAGGATGAGAAAGCCGAGGAAGGTGCCGATAATTGATCCACGGCCGCCAGAAAGCGACACGCCGCCAATCACCGCCATTGTAATGGCATCCAGCTCATACATCATGCCCATGCCCGCTTGGGCAGTTTGCTGCTTGGAGATGATCACCACGGCCGCAAGGCCCGCGAGCATAGCGGCAATGGTGTAGGTCAATACCTTATGGCGGTCGACCTTGATGCCGGAGATGCGTGAGGCTTCCTCGTTGGAACCCACGGCGTAGCAGTGTTTGCCATATTTGGTGAACCAGAGGATCAATTGAAATAGAATGCCGACACCTAGAAAAATCAGGAAGGGGCGGATGCCTGTGCCGATGCTATTGAATTCGGCTGTGGGGAAGGAAATTGGATTGCCATTCGACCACCAGCGCGACACGCCACGCGCGGCGACCATCATGGCCAGCGTTGCGATGAACGGCGGTATTTTTGTGTAGGCCACCAGTCCGCCGCTTATCATGCCTGCTATGACACCGCAGGCAAGACCGACTATTACTGGTATGATGATGGGCAAGTCCATGAAAGCAGGGCCAAAGATGGCTTTGGGGTTGGGATTGCCGTTGACCAGCGCCGTCTGTGCGAAGGACATGGAAATCATGGCTGTTGCACCGAGAACGGAGCCCGACGATAGATCGATGCCGCCTGAAATGATGACTTGTGTCACGCCGACGGCAATGATGCCTTGCACAGCGAGTTGCACAAAAATGGCAGAGAGGCGCTGGTTGTTGAACAGCGTGTGCACATCAGGGCGCGTGTTGAACAGGAAACTGTCGTGGAGGAAAATCCAGCCCAGGATTTCAAAAAGCGCGACCATGACCACGAGGGCGATAAGAACGTTGACTTCGCCCGGCCATTCCCGCTTCGACTTGTCGTAGACGAGGCCCCCCACACCATGGGTTTCAGTTGCCATAGGTCCCTCCCAGTTTTTGCCGATGCTAGCGCATGGCCCGCAAAAGTGAAGACGCCAATCGGGGGCGCTTCGGGTAAAAAATGGAGCGGCGTCTTTGACGCCGCTCCACCGCAATTGTTCTCGGTTAAGAGCTCAGTTCTTCTTCTGATAGTTGGCGAGGTTGTCTGGGGTTACCTTCTCGAAAGGAATGTAGACCTTCTTCTCGACTGCCTCGCCCTTCGACAGCTTGATGGCCGCATCGAGAGCGCCGGCACCCTGGCCAGCAGCGTTCTGGAACACAGTCACATCGAGGTCGCCGGCTGCCATGGCAGCCAGAGCGTCTTGAGTGGCGTCTACACCGCCGACGATCATCGTCTTCATGTCAACGCCAGCGGCCTTCATGGCCTGGATGGCGCCAATGGCCATTTCGTCGTTATTTGCGATGACGGCATCATAGGCCTTGCCGCCCGAAATCCAGTTGTTCATCAGATTCTGGGCCTGGTCGCGCGACCAGTTTGCTGTCTGTTCGTCGATGATATTGACCTTCACGCCGCAATCCGGGCCGCCGATAACATCGTGGATATCCTTGGTGCGCTGCACGGCAGCCTGGTTCGACAGTTCGCCCATCATGACGTAGACGTTGGCTTCGGACTTGCCGGCGGCCTTGAGCAGGGCGCAGACTTCCTTGGTTTCCAGCGTGCCGGAATCAACTTCGTTGGAGGCAACAAAGGCTTGGCCATCAGGCAAGGTGTCAACGTTGATCGGCTGGCGGTTCACATAGACCAGCGGAATCTTCGCGGCGGCGGCTGCGTCCGTCATGGCCTGGGTGGCAGACGTGTCAACCGGGTTCACGATGATGGCCTGAACGCCCGAAGCAGCGAAGTTCTTGATCTGGTCAAGCTGCTTTGCAACGTCGTTCTTGGCGTCTTCGATCTGGACTTCAACGCCCAAGTCTTTGGCCTGCTTGTCAATGCCGTTGCGCAGAACCGTAAGGAAATTGTCGTCGAAGAGGGCCATGGAAACGCCGATCTTCGTGCCAGCCATGGCAGAGGTGCTCATCAGCGCAGCCATAGCAGCGGCGAAAAGAATCTTCTTCATATTATGCTCCTGTATTGGCACCCTCAGGATTGGTGCCGTGGTTGAATCCGGATCCCCAAAGTGCGGGACTATGTGATTTCAACCGCAACTCTTGTGCTCAGGAGACCCTTTGCAATGACGCAAAGTGCTCCCCCGAATGACCGGACAAAGGAACATCTGAAACCTAATTGATCCTCCTCATCCGCCCATGCTCTTTCTGGCAGGTTGCGGCCGGCAGAAGAATGGAATAAACGTAACATTCTACGGCAGGTTTGGATAGGATATTCCAAATGGAATGAGAGTCAACGCAACCAGCACACAACGGTGCAATCCTATCATTTTCTATCAAATTGAGATCTGCAGATAATGCGGTACTACCTTTTGATACCTTTTTGCAGTACGCGGATGCGCTCAGTGATTGATAGGACGTTGGAGATTTCCTGTTCCAATGGACCAGCTTCTGATGCTTCTTGCGGCGCTGCTTCTGCAGATGCTGCAACGGGCTCGGCCTGGGATATTTCAGGTGATTGGATCTCTGCAACAGTCAGAGGATTGCTGATACTAAATCGGGCCGAGAAACTGTTAGCCACAGGCTCAACCTTGCTGCTCGGCATTTCCAATTCACGTAGCGCCATATCGCGCGCAGGCAGTATTGTGACAGCAGCCTCGGCCGAGGGCGCGACCTGAGTCGTTCCCTTGCCGGGAACGAGAGTGGCAATGATTTCGCGCAGTGTCCTGGCCTCACTTACCAGATTGCGGATGCGTTCATCACGCAGATCAATGGCCGCAATGGCTTCCTTGTGCATCGTCATGGCACGTGTTGTGTCCGATTCATGTTCGGCGGTCTTGGCCCAGGCTTGGGAGATTGCGTTGACGTTGTCCTGAATCTGGGCGTTCAGCGCAAAGACTTTTTCCTCGCGCCGCAGGATTTCGGCTTTGAGGGTTTCAATCTCATTGGATTGCGCCTGCAGCTTTGCATTGGCGTCCAGCACACGATTACGGTTTCGTGATACTTCGGCCATTTGTTCGGCCAGACGCAGTTTCATGTCGGAAAGCGCGTTTTCAAGCTTGCTGGCCATCATTGCCTTTTCGGCTTTCAGTGAATCGCGCTCGGCCTGCAAGTCCCGTATTGTACGCGGAACCTTGCGCGCCTCCTTCCAGCCGCTCCACCGGCCAAGGAGCGACCAAACCCCACGACCGAACAGCAAGACCAGAAACAGGGTCGCGAAGACGCCTAACGCCAATAACATCAGTGTCTCAGTTTGAGACATATACCACCCACTCGGTCCCTTCCACCTTCAGACTAGACCAGAAGATGCAAAGCGCAGACCACCATAGGTTAATGGTAGCCCAATGTCGAAGGCGCCGAAAGGTGTTGCCTGCGTGGGCCGCCAAAAATATTGTGGCTGCTCAGAAAGGGTTCCAGGTCGGATTTTTGGAATATTTCAGGTAGCCGATGTTGGCACCAAGTCGAGCTCCCACGCCGGTGCGGATTGGAGCGAGTATGATATCATCCCGGCGCTGGAAATTCACGCCGACGCCGCCAACCAAATATGCCGATCCCTCGACACCAGCGAAGCGGGCGTAAAGGTCTTTTGGAGATTGCGAACCGTAGACGAGGGTCATCGTCCGGGAGCCATTGCCGCCAAAGTCCCAGCCAATCGATGGCCCCTGCCAGAAGATGTGCTGTTTTGCGCCATTCTTGTAGTAAATCGTGCCTTCGCCGTAGCGCAAGCCGCCGACAAAGGCCCCTGAGCCTTCTTCACCGACAATGTAGGCGGTAGGCTCACCTTGCTTCTGGAACGCGTATTCAATCGCTTGTCCCAAGCCACGACTGGCCTTACCGAAGAACTCATGACTCTTAGATAAGATTTCTTCGGTCGTGAATGTATCGGCCTGTGGCTGCGTTCTTGAGATGCTGCCTGTTGTCTGCGCTGTGGATGGCAATGGACTTGTTGCTACAAGCGCAATTACCGACAGGGCAGTGATCGACCTGACTAACTTGAAACAATGGGCGGACATTTAGACCTCCGGAATCACCAAAACCTCTTGCCGCATGAAACTGGCGGCAACGAGGCAAAAAAACCGTCTTGGCCAAATTCTTATGGGATCGGGGCTTTCAGCTTGGTTAACAAACCGAAAAGAGTGATCACGCAGAGGCGATGAAGGCGGGATTGTCAAATCCGCGCTCGGCCTTTCCGTAGGTCAGGGGTACGCCGTCTTCGCGGCAGACCCTACCGCCAGCTGCCTCCAGAACCGCTTGCCCGGCTCCCGTGTCCCACTCCATCGTCCGCCCGAAACGCGGGTAGATATCTGCCTCGCCCGCAGCGACAAGGCAGAATTTCAAAGACGAACCTGCAGATGTGCGTTTTTTTACTTTGTGTCCTGCGAGGAACGCCTCTGTCGCATCATCGAGGTGAGATCGACTTGCAACGGCAACCAGACCGTCTTTGGGCGCGCGCCGCACTTTGATTTGCTGCCAAGTCTTGGTGGTCAAATCATCAAGAGGCTTCACGATGGCCAGTGCAGCACCTGCAGCCAAATCCCCCCAATACATCCGGTTGATGGCAGGGGCGTAAACGACGCCGCAAACCGGGCGTCCTTTTTCAATGAGTGCGATGTTCACCGTAAATTCGCCGTTGCGGGACAGGAACTCTTTTGTTCCATCCAGCGGGTCCACCAGGAAAAACCTATCGCCCAGGATGGGGATGAGACCAGCCGCGGTCTGCTCTTCGGCCAGAACCGGCACATCCGGCCAATACTTTTGCAGTTCATGCAGGATTGTCTTTTCTGCCAGTGCGTCTGCTTCGGTTACCGGGCTCAAGTCGGCTTTCGTGGCGACGGCAAAATCGCTGGCATAAATGTTCATAATGTCGCGGGAAGCCAGCTGGGCAATCAAAATCAGCTGTTGCATCTGGGGAGAAGGAACGAGGAATCTGGTCATATTCTTTTGCAAGGTAACGCGGCGTCGGGGTCCCTATGGGCGCTTGGACACATCGCCGTCAATGCGGAAATTCCCTCCAGAATTTGATATAGCTGTAAGACGAATCAATGATTGCGGATGCCTCGACATGGACCTTCAACTCTCCGACCTGGATCTTGCAGCTCTGCTGTGCTCGCGCGTTTGTCATGACGTGATCTCGCCGGTTGGTGCCATCGCCAATGGCCTTGAACTCATGGATGATCCGGATGTTGATGCAGACATGAAGGCAACGGCACTCGACATGGTGCGGTCCTCAGCAAAGACTGCCACCGCAAAGCTCAAATTTTGCCGCATCGCTTTTGGTGCGTCTGGTTCAGCCGGTGCCTCAATCGATCTCGGTGAGGCCGGTGAAGTTGCCAAGGATTTTGTCGGCGCGGAGAAAACCAAGCTAGTCTGGCAAGCACCGCGCGAAAACCGGCCAAAGGCGGAAGTGAAATTGCTTCTCAATATGCTTCTTTTGGCGCTGGCCGGCATTCCGCGCGGCGGCACGGTGACCGTCAGCGTGGATGGCCGGGCTTTCAAGGTGCAGGCACAGGGCGAGCGCGCCAAGTTGCCGGCGCCTCTGGTCGAAGTCCTGGATGGCGGTGGTGCGATGGAAACGCTCGATGCGCGCCTGGTACAACCATACTACGCGCGAGCCATCGCAAAGGCTGCGGGTCTGAAAATCGGCATGACGATGGAAGGCGAAGATACTGTTGTGGTTGCTGCCAACTGACCCAAACTGAATCATCTCGCGAGAACCTGATTTACCATCCCTGGCCACCTGTTGTTTACCAGCGGTCCCAGAAGGGCCGTTTTAATCAAAGTTTAGCCAAGGGTTTAAGCACCCCGAGAGATGTGGATTGATAAGCCTGCCCTGAACAACAAGAGATTTCAGGGCTTATTATGGCGACGATTACCGCACCAACGACAGGCGGAAATACTTTCGGGTCAGCGTCCAACGACACGATCAGCGGTAGTGGTGTTGTCGACAAGATTGCCGGCCTTGGTGGTGACGACATCATTTTTGGCGGTGAAGGCAATGATGTTATCGACGGTGATGGTATTTTCACCTACGCGAGCGCACTTGGATCTTCCGGCTTTGTGACTGTGCCTTATTCCGGCAGCTCGGGCTCGTCCAAGCCTTATCTGACCTCGTTAGGCCTGGCGAATGGCCTTGCCTATTGGAGCATCCGGAATAATTCTGACGCTGCTGTGACTGTTACAATGCAGTCAGCTTCGCAAGGGAGCGGCAACAGCGGAGGCCAGTCTGTCACGTTGGTCATCCCGGCACATTCCGATGCGATTGTTTCGAGCGTAAATCTTGGCACGCAGAAGCTTTACGTGGGGTCAGATCTTCTTGATACCCGCAACAGCGAAAGCAAGCTTGTGTTCGATGTGAATGCGGTTCTTGTTCCGACAGGCGTTGAAGGCAATGACACTTTGTGGGGCGGCGGCGGCGGCGACACAATCCGTGGCAATGGCGGCAACGATGTGCTGCACGGCGATGCTGGCAATGATTCGCTCGATGGCGGTGTCGATACGAGCAGTGACGTGTACAATTTCTTTGCCAATCCTGCCGGGACCGCTGGCATCGATGTGGTAAACAACTATGATGACGCTCGTGATTACATCAATCTCGGCCCCAATCTCTCGTGGGGCGATCTCGATACCAACGGCAACGGTTTCCTGGACAATGGCGACTGGTATGTGAGCGTTGAGACAGGAAGGACCACCATCTATGCCGGAAATGCCGCGGGCTTCTTTACCGGTG
>CALMEZ010000181.1 GCA_937864985.1 uncultured Alphaproteobacteria bacterium | reverse complement strand
GCATCGGCATGCAGGCGCCGCCCAGCACGCTTGATCCTCACTGGCTGCTGAACCTCGCCAACACCGGGGCGCTGCGCAACATGTACGACGCGCTGGTGCGGCGCGACGCGGCGATGGCGATCCAGCCGGCGCTGGCGGAATCCTGGCGCGTGGTCGACGACACGACGTGGGAGTTCAAGCTGCGCCCCGGCGTCACCTTCCACGACGGCAGCCCGCTGACCTCGGCCGACATCGCCGCCACCTTCCGCCGCGTGCCGAACGTGCCGGGCAACCCGAACCCCTATACCGTCTATCTGTTCGGCGTGACGGCGGTGGAGCTCGACTGCTGCGTGTCGCGCGATGGCGTGGTCATCGTGACGCATGATCCGGAGCTGAACCCCGACCTGACGCGCGACGCTACGGACCGCTACCTCGAGGGCACGGGACCGGCGGTGATCTCGCTGGATCTGGCCGCCTTTGGAGGCTCCGATGAGTGACGCCGAAACCAAGCTCGCCGCGTTCTGGGCCGAGAGCGCCGCCCCGGCCTATGACGATGATTTCGAGCTGGCCGTCGAAGAGCGGATCGCGCGCCGGCGCCTGGCGCTTTCCCTAGGCATGGTGACGGTTGTGAGCATGGCGGTCAGCGCCGCGATCTGCTCAAGCAACGCAATCTTGCCAGGGCCAAGCCTTTGATCTGGCCCGAAATCAATGCGGATACTCAGTGTTGCCATTGTGCTTCCTGCCGGCGTGCTTCGCCAGCACATTAGGGAAGAACGTCCCGCAAACACAAGCTGCTTGATTGAGCGTGCCTTACGCTGTCTCAGCCAACAATGTGATCCGCGACGTACTTGGTGTCATGCCACACACCCCAGATGAAAGACGAAGCACGGCGCGACAGCCATGGCAACCCGACGAAATAAAGGCCGGGCACCACGGAAACGCCGCGCTCATGCTTCGGACGGCCCCTCTCGTCAAATATGTCCATCTTCACCCAGTTGAAATCCAGTGCAAAACCCGTTGCCCAGATGATGGACGTCACACCGGCTTCCTTGAGGTTGAGCTGCAGCAAGGGATGCTTCATGCAATCCGGATCAGGGGTCTGCTTGCGTGCGTCGGGCTCTTGCGGGAAGTTCAGATTGTTCTTGGCGACATAGGCATCAGCGGCATCCAAAACCGACAGATAGTCAGCGTCACCCATGCGGATGTTCTCAGCAAGGTCATCTCCAAAGTGGAATACGCCGTCCTTGTAATTTTTTCCGCGACCCAGAAGCGTCATTCCATCCCAGGCCAATTGCCGGAAATCAACCGTCTTGCCGCCATAGGCACCGCTGACCGCAATCGTTGTGTGTTCCATGCCGGGATGGGGAGTCTTGGCGTCCCACATGCCAAGAACACCCAGCCACCATACAAAGTCCTTGCCGCGATAGCGCCGCGGCGGCTTATTGTGGGGACCTACTGCCAAGTAAACTTTGCGGCCCGCCCTCTGCAGCTCTTCTGCGATCTGAACTCCTGAGGATCCTGCTCCGACAACAAGAACAGCCCCCGCCGGCAACTGGCTGGGATTGCGATAGGCATTCGAATGGATCTGCATGATGCCAGCCGCCGCCGGAACCACCGCAGGGATGATCGGCTTCTGGAATGGCCCGGTTGCAACGACAACAGACTTTGCCTCAATTGTGCCGGATGGCGTTTCAGCAACGAAGCCGTGTCCGTCGGGTTGCTTGCGCAATGCAGTGACCTCTACGCCGCAGCGGATCGGCGCCTTGATCTTCTCTGCATAAGCCACAAAATAGTCTGCAACACGTTCCTTCGGCGCGAATTCATCGGGGCCAAGGTCACCAAATTCCATGTTGGGAAAGCGGTCGTGCCAGGCGGGCCCATTGGCAACCAGTGAATCCCAGCGGGCCGTCCGCCAATGTTCGGCAATGCGAGCCTTCTCGACAACGAGATGCGGAACACCCCGACTACCCAGGTGCTCGCTCATGGCAACCCCTGCCTGCCCCGCCCCAATGACGAGAGTGTTCACGCATTCTACGGCCATGATGAAAGTCCTCTGTGAAAAAGCCGCGGATTGGCGGCATCATTCCATGTAAAGCACCAATCTACTATGGAATGGACACGTTAGGTAAAATAACGTTTTCTATAGCCCATGGTTAGGTTTTGACAAAGATGGTCGGGTTCCAGACATATGCCCTTACGTTTCACGCTACGCCAGCTTGAGTATTTCCAGGCCGTTGCCGAATGTGGCTCCATCGCCGCTGCATCGGAACGGGTCAATGTGTCATCTCCGTCGATTTCGGCAGCCATTTCGCAGCTGGAGGAGGAATTCGGCCTGCAGCTGTTTGTGCGCAAGCATGCCCACGGACTATCACTTACGCCCGGTGGCGCGCAGTTCCTGCAACAGACCAGAAATGTTCTTTCGGAGGCTTCCCAACTCATATCCCTGGCCAACGATGTCACGAACAAGGTGCGGGGCCCTCTGAACGTCGGGTGTCTCTTGACCTTCGCCCAGATCATTTTGCCGCAATTGCGCAAGCGATTTGTGACACTCCACCCGGAAGTTGAATTCAGGCAGTTCGAGCGATCGCAGACTGGACTCATTGAAGGCCTGCGCAATGCGGTCTTTGACATCGCACTGACCTATGACCTCAACATACCCGACGACTTGATTTTCAAACCTCTGCTGACATTGCCGCCTTATTTGCTTGTATCGGAAGACCATGACCTTGCCCAATGCGATTCTGTTTCTCCGGCAGAGCTGGTGAAGTATCCCATGGTGCTGCTCGATCTGCCGGTGAGTTCCGATTACTTTCTGTCATTCTTCAACAAGATTGGGAAAGCGCCAAACATCGTCGAACGCACCCATGATATGGCGGTCATGCAGGCCCTGGTGGCAAATGGCATCGGCTTTTCTTTTGCCAACATCCGTCCGACGTCCGAGCGGGCACCTGACGGCAAGAAGCTGCGCTACATCCCTTTGTCGGGCAAGTTGCGCGCCTTGCACTTGGGATTGCTGCGCCAGAAGCATGCGCGGTCTACCCTCACGGTCAGCACCTTTGCCAGCTTCTGCCAGAAATCGATTACTGAAGAAGCCGCTCCCGGCCTGAAATTGAGGGCGACGTCATGAGACGAAGCCTAAGCCATGCTTTTGCAAAGCCTGATTTACCTGACGGCCGATCTGCAGTGAAAAAGCCGGCCCTGCCGAAAGCAGCTGGCGGGGACTTGAGGGAAGACCATGCGTGATCCACGATATGACGTTCTGTTTGAACAGGTGAAGATTGGCCCACTGATGGCCAAGAACCGCTTTTATCAGGTGCCCCACTGCAACGGTGGCGGCTATCGCGATCCCTCAGCTGCAGCCGAGATGCGCGGCATCAAGGCCGAAGGCGGCTGGGGTGTCATCTTCACGGAACAGACGGAGATGCACCACACCTCGGAAATCACACCGTTCATTGAATTACGCCTCTGGGAAGACCAGGACATTCCCGCTTTGCGCCGCATGGCCGAGAAGATGAAAACCCATGGTGCATTGGCGGGCATCCAGCTTGCCTATTCCGGCATCAACGGACCCAACTTCTATACCAAGGAGGTGCCGCTTGCGCCCACCGCCCTGCCCATCCGCACTTTCACCAATGATCCGGTGCAGGCCCGCGCGCTCGACAAGACCGACATCAAGAATTTGCGCCGCTGGTTTGTGAATGCGGCCCGGCGATCACGCCGCGCGGGTTTTGACCTGATCTGCCTTTATGGCGCACACGGATTCGGCATTTTCCAGCACTTCCTCAGCCGTGCCACTAACCAGCGCAGCGATGAATATGGCGGCTCACTGGAAAACCGCTCACGCTTTGCCCGCGAAGTCATTGCCGACATGCGCGATGCTGTCGGAGACACGATGGCGCTCACCATGCGCGTGTCGTTGGATGAGCACATCGGCCAACTTGGCTTTTCAAATGCGGAAGTGCGCGACTTCATTGCCATGAACGCCGACCTGCCTGATTGCTGGGATCTGGCGCAAGGCAGCTGGGATGAATGCTCGGGCCCATCGCGCTTCAAGGAGGAAGCAGCTCAGGAAATCTTGGTGCGCGGCATAAAGCAGCTGACATCAAGGCCCGTTGTGGGTGTTGGCCGCTTCACCAGCCCTGATGTGATGGTGCGCATGATCAGGCAGGGTGTGCTTGATTTCATCGGGGCGGCGCGGCCCTCCATCGCTGATCCCTTTATCCCCCAAAAGATTGAACAGGGCCGCATCGAAGATATTCGGGAATGCATCGGCTGCAACATGTGCATTACCGGCGACATGACCATGTCGATCTCACGCTGCACCCAGAACCCTACCTTCATGGAAGAGTGGCGCAAGGGCTGGCACCCTGAACGAATGAACCCAAAGGGCGCGAGCAAGAATGTGCTCATCGTCGGTGCCGGGCCTGCCGGCCTCGAAGCGGCCCGCGCCTTGTCGCTGCGTGGCTATG
>CALMEZ010000180.1 GCA_937864985.1 uncultured Alphaproteobacteria bacterium | reverse complement strand
TGCCGGCGATATCGGCGTCGCCGTGGGCGGCCGAGACGAACCCGGCTTCGAAGGCCGATGGCGCGAAGTAGTGCTGAAAGGCGGCTGTAACCGGTTCCAAAGAACCACCACACCACACGGAAAACCAGCAGGGTGGCGACAAGATAGCCTGAATAGACGTGTACACGATACCAAGGGTCACCGAGCAGCAGGCCGGTCAGCAACAGGATGGCAACTGCGAGAACCAATATCCAGTGGAACAGGCGCGTGGGAATGTCCCATACGCGGTATTCAATTGCATTGGCCGTCTGCCGCATGATGGCGCGGTCTTAAACCGCGCCACCTGATAAAAGGCTGATAGCAAGCTTACAAAATCGTCAGAAGGCTGATTACCATTTCACGTCCAATCCAGCACGACTTTGCCGCAGGCGCCCTGCTTCATCAGGGCAAAACCTTGCGCATAGTCGCCAGCTTTCATGCGGTGGGTAATGACCTTGCGCACGTTAAGTCCCGATTGCAGCATGGCGATCATCTTGTACCAGGTCTCAAACATCTCGCGGCCGTAGATGCCCTTGATGGTCAGCGATTTGAAAATGACGCGGTTCCAATCCACCGGCGTTGCCTTGGCGGGAATGCCGAGCATGGCGATCTTGCCGCCCATGATCATGTGATCGACCATCTGGTCGAAGGCCTGTGGCGCACCAGACATTTCAAGGCCGATGTCAAACCCTTCATGCATGTGAAGCCTCGCCATCACGTCGCGCAGGCTTTCGCGCGAGACATTGACGGTGACGGCATCGCAGACCTGGTTGCAGAGTTCGAGGCGGTAGTCATTTACATCCGTCACCACAATGTGGCGGGCACCGACATGGCGACAGACGGCTGCGGCCATGATGCCGATGGGACCGGCGCCGGTAATCAGCACGTCTTCGCCGATCAGGTCGAACGAGAGTGCGGTATGCACGGCATTGCCGAGGGGGTCGAGGATGGCACCAATTTCATCGTCCACTTCCGGCGGCAGATGAATGGCATTGAAGGCGGGGATTTTCAGATATTCGGCAAAGGCCCCCGGCACATTGACGCCCACGCCTTTCGTCTCCGGATCAAGGTGGAAATGACCAGCCCTTGCCATGCGGCTTTTCATGCCGATCAAGTGGCCCTCGCCGGAGACGCGATCACCCACCTTCATGGTACGAACGTGCGAACCCACCTCAACCACTGTTCCAGCAAATTCATGTCCCACGACCATTGGAACGGGGATTGTCTTCTGGGCCCATTCATCCCACTTCCAGATGTGCAGGTCGGTGCCGCAGATGCCTGTCTTGGCCACCTTGATCAGAATGTCATCTGCGCCGATGTCTGGCTTCGGCTCGTCACGCAGGACGAGGCCTTCAGCACGTTCGGCCTTGACCAGAGCTTTCATGGGATCACCTTGAGGTTCCGGCCGACGCGCGCGAAGGCTACGGCGGCCTGTTCAATGTCTTGTGTGCTGTGTGCGGCAGACATCTGGGTTCGGATGCGCGCCTTGCCTTGCGGCACCACGGGGTAAAAGAAGCCCGTGACATAGACGCCTTCATCATAGAGGGCGCGGGCCATGTCTTGCGCCAGTTTCGCCTCACCCAGCATGACGGGGATGATCGGGTGTTCGCCTGGCAGAAGTTTGAAGCCTGCATCGGCCATGCGGGTGCGGAACAGGCGGGCATTGTCCGTGAGCTTGCGTCGCAAGTCATCGCCTGCTGCGGCAAGGTCAATCGCTTTCAGGCTGGCGGCCACGATAGGCGGCGGCAAGGCATTGGAAAACAGGTAGGGACGGGCACGCTGGCGCATCAGATCAACGATCTCACGGGAGGCCGCAATATATCCGCCCGCTGACCCGCCCAGCGCCTTGCCCAGTGTGCCGGTGAGAATATCCACCTTCACGCCGGCGCGGTGCGGCGTGCCGCGGCCCTGCGGCCCCACGAAGCCGGTGGCGTGGCAGTCATCGACCATGACCAACGCACCATAGCTGTCTGCCAGCGCGCGTGCCGCCTTGAGGTTGGCGAAATATCCATCCATGGAAAACACGCCATCCGTTGCGATGACGATGCGCCGCGCATTGGCGGTCTTCGCTTCCTTCAGCCGCGCTTCCAACTCATTCATGTCATTGTTGGCATAGCGATAGCGCTTGGCCTTGGACAGGCGAATGCCATCGATGATCGAGGCATGGTTCAGGGCATCGGAGATGATGGCATCCTGCTCGCCGAACAACGGTTCAAACACGGCCCCATTGGCATCGAAGCAGGCGGCGAAGAGAATGCTGTCGTCCATGCCGAGGTAATCGGCGATGCGGGTTTCAAGCCGGCGATGCAGGTCAGTGGTGCCACAGATGAAGCGCACCGACGCCATGCCGAGGCCGTGGCTGTCGAGGGCGTCTTTTGCCGCGGCAATCAAGGCGGGGTGATTGGCAAGGCCCAAATAATTGTTGGCGCAGAAATTCAGAACCTCGCGCGGGCCACCAACGGTGATGTGGGCGGATTGCGACGACAGGATTTCCCGCTCCACCTTCCACAACGAGGCAGAGCGAATGGCTTCAAGTTCATCGGCGAGGGATTGCTGGAATGCGGGCATAATATCCTCCACCTCACCATTGTGCCGGAATCGCATGGGTTTGCGGAGTGAATTTTGTTTGCCTTGGCGAGTCTTGCCTACGCACGTTGACGGTCAATGGTCCCCAAAAGCTGCATGAAATGTGAGAGGACCTGTCGGGAGTGGTCCCTGCAAGGGCAAAACCATAAAATACTCCTCCGGATAGCCTGGTGGTGCAGTGCCGGGATATAGCCTGAAGCCGAAACGGGAATAATAGGCAGGGTTCCCGACCACAACGATCCCTGCCGCATTCAATGCCGACAATCTGTTGATGCCTTCTCGAATCAGGCGCGTGCCAATGCCAGTTCGCTGAACCGGGGGATCAACAGAAATCGGGCCGAGCGCAAACCATTGCTCGTCTGCACCATTGGTCACGACGGGTGAAAATGCGATGTGTGCAACAATGCGGCGACCCTGCTCAGCAACCAACGACAAGGACAGTGCGCCGTCGGCTCTTAGACGGTCGATGATGTCTTGCTCATTGCCGCCGGCGAAGGGCATCGGTGCAAATGCACGCTTTGTCAGTTCGTAAATTGAGGATTGGTCGGCCGCCCTTTCTGGCCTGACCACCAGATCCTCATCGCTCACGGCAAATTGTCCCGCATGAAGATGTCGATGCGGATGCGTTCCTGGGCTTCGATGAGGGGGGCGTTGTCGGCCTTGGCGATGAGCACGCGCACGGCGGAGCGCACTTCGTGGCCGGCGTCCTGGTTGATGATGGCGTCGATGGTGCCGCGGATCAGGGCGCGGCGTGAACCTTCGGTCACTTCGTGGGCGATGAACACAATGTCCTTGGCGCGCGGCGATGAATCGAGACCCGCCACGATGCCCTTGGTGCCGCCGCCGACGTTGTAGATGCCGACCAGGTCAGGGTGTTCATTCAACAGCTGCAGGGTCAGCTGTTCGGTGCGCTCCACGTCGTCGCGGCTTTCGCGCACGGGCAGGATTTCATATTGCGGGAACTCATGGGCCATCACCTGCTCAAAGCCGAACTGGCGCTCTATGTGGTCGCGCAGGGATAGTGAGCCTGCAAAGAGGCCGACCTTGCCGGACTTGGCCTTGAGGAAGCGGCCCATGAGGCCCGCTGCGGTGCGGCCTGCCGATGAATTGTCGATGCCGGCGAAATGCGTGCGCTTGGAACCCGGTACGTCGGAGACGAGCGTGACCACCGTGATGCCGCGCGCCACCAAAGCGTTAATGGCTTCCCGTACGGCCGGATGATCGAGCGCCACCAAGGCCACGCCATCCACATCTTCGCCGATCTCATCGAGGGTCTGGGCCAGCAAGGGGCCATCAAACACGTCGACCTTCTTGACCATGATCGAGACGCGCTCAGGGGCCATGCGGCGTGCGGCGTCTTCCACTTCTGCGCCAATTGACTGCATGAATTCGCCCGCTGTCAGTGGCAGGATAAACCACAGGCGGTATTCGCGGCCGCGCGCCAGGCGTGCTGCAATGCGGTCGGGCTGGTAGTTCAATTCGCGGATGGCGCTTTCGACACGCTCCACAGTCTGGGTGCGCACGCCGGGCCTGCGGTTCAGCACGCGGTCAATGGTGGCGACGGAAACATTGGCGCGCTTGGCCACGTCCTGAATGGTGATCTTGCTCATATTGCCCCTTTAGTCCTGTTTGAAGCGCAGGCGAAGGGGCTTGTCAATTTCTCAAAGCTTCTTGAGGTTGGCTTCGATCTGGGCCCGCCTGTCTTCGAGGAAGGGCGGCAATGACAGGGTTTCGCCCAGATGCGCCATGTCCTCGTCAGCGGCAAAGCCCGGCCCGTCGGTGGCGATCTCGAACAGAATGCCATTCGGCTCGCGGAAATATAGGCTCTTGAACCAGAAACGGTCGACCGGGCCGGAATTGGGAACGCGCATGGCCTTGAGGCGTTCAGCCCATGCACCATATTCCGAGGATGCAATGTTGAAGGCAACGTGATGCACGGCACCGGCCCCCTGCCGCGCGGGCGGCAGCAGCGGTTCAACACGCACATGCAATTCGGCGACGGCACCGTCACTGGCCATCTGGAAGACATGCAGGCCATCGTGATCAGCCGTCTTCTTCATGCCCATGACCTGCGTCAACACGGCTTCGGTTGGTGCGATATCAGGTACGCTGAGGGTGATCGGCCCCAGTCCGTGAATCTGCTGTTCAGCAGGCACCGTGCTTTTGCCCCATTCGACGAAGGGTGTCTTGGTTTCATCATTGACGAGCGCGAGGCGCTGTCCCTCGAAGTCTTCGAAATCGAGTGTCAATCGTCCGGCGCGCATCACCGGCTCCTTGGCTTTGACCTTCAAATCGCGGAAGCGTGATGCCCACCAGGTGATGGCGTTCTCGCCGTTGACGCGAAAGCCGGTGCGCACCACGGAATGTGTGCCGCGCACTTCAGGGCCTGTTGGCCAGTCAAAGAAGGTGATGTCGGTGCCGGGTGAGCCTTCACCATCGGCATAAAACAGGTGATAGGCGCGCACGTCGTCCTGGTTCACCGTTTTCTTGACGAGGCGCAGGCCCAGCGTTTCCGTATAGAAGGCGTGGTTGCGCGGCGCATCGGCCGTCACTGCGGTGAGATGGTGAAATCCTTTGAGGGTCATGTTGGTTACTCCTGCGCGGCAAGAAAGTTGGTGATCAGGGTGAAGTCTGTCTGCGTCAGGCCATGGCTTGCAGGCAATGTCTGGTGAACGAGATTTGCGCCGGATTGTTTCAAATGTGCGGCCAACCGGTTTGACTCCGGTGCGGGGATCATCGTGTCCTGTGCGCCTGAGAGCAGCAGCACATTGACACCAGACAGATCACTGGGTGGCATGGATTTGAAGGGCGCCATGGCGCGCAGCAGAACCGCACCCGCCAGCACATCAGGATGGAGGACAAGCAGGGCGGCCGCGATGTTGGCGCCGTTGGAGAAGCCAAGCGCGATGGGCTTTTTCAGCTTGTATTCCGCACACGCACCCGTCACGAAATCCGCCAGTTCGGCGGATCGGAGTCGGATATCATCTTCGTCAAACTTGCCTTCAGCAAAACGGCGAAAGAAGCGCGGCATGCCATTTTCCAATACGCGGCCGCGCGGCGACAGCAGGCCGCGGCCTGGCGCTGCCGCATGGCCGAGGTCCAACAGATCGCGCTCGTTGCCACCGGTGCCATGGAGCAGCAGCAGCGGATGCTGGTCTGCATCGCCAGGTTCAAAGACGTGGATAAAAGCTGTGTTGAATGTCATGGGCCACAGATAGGCCCTGACTATCTGATATTCAAGTTGTTACGATTTAAGCGGACCCAACTGGGTCGGGCTGGCCGTAAATGAAACCTGCGCCGTCGAGCTGATAGACATCAGGCCTGAAATTGACGTGGCCATCTTCCGTGGCCCAGGCGGTGAGATACATAAAGCGCACGTCAATGACATTGTGCACCGGCATGACGGTTGTTTCCTGTGTCGCCGTAATCATTTCAAACTGGGCTTCGTCAAAACCATCCTGCCCCGCCAGAATCCAGTTGATGAAGGCGCGCACGTTTTCCACGCGCACGCAGCCAGAGCTTTGATAGCGGTTGTTCTGGGCGAACAGCTCGCGGTGAGGTGTGTCGTGCATGTAGACCATGAAGGGGTTCTTGAAGTTCACCTTCACGGTGGCCAGTGCGTTCTGGTCGCCGGGCGCCTGCAGGAAGTGGTAGCGGTCAGCCGGTGTGTTTTCCCAATCCACCGTCGACGGGTCAATTTCGGGTCCGCCGACACCGTCAAAGACGTGAATGTTCAGGCTGTCGAGATAGCCTGGGTCTTTGAGGTATTTCGGGATGATGTCTTTCTCTACGATGGAGGCTGGTGCGCTCCAGGTCGGGTTGAAGGTCACATCCGTCACCTTGCTGGCCAATGTGGGCGTTGGCCGGTCCAGCTTGCCGCAGCAAATGTTGTGGCGGGCATAGACCTTGCCGAGTTCAACAAGTTCCAACTGCACCGAGGGAATATTGACGAGGATGTTGCGGCCACCCAAGCCTTGTCCATAGGCTTCGATGCGCGGCTGGTTATCCTGCAACATGAAGAGACGGTGCTGAGCTGGCACATCCATGGCGGCACGAGTGCGGTTGTCGATCTTGCCGGTGGGCGCAATGCCATGGTTGATCTGGAAATTGCGGACAGCACCGATCAGCATACCGTCATAGGTCTGCGGGTCGGCGACCGACAGGGCGTCAATGTCCATGTAGCTTTCGCGGACCAGGCGCTCCCGCAGCGCGACGACGGCATTGGATTTGATGCCCTTCTGCAGCTTGCCCTGGGGCAGCTTGCGCCAGCCGCCCTGTGCCACAATTTCCTCGTACATCGAGATGGCGCTGGCCATGGCTTCGGACGAGCCTTCCGTAACCATGGCTGATTCCTGCGCATCGGCGACAACACCGGTGTGTGTCGCCAGCTTGCCGGAAAGGTCGAGCGGCGGCACGGCCGCTGCAAACGACCCTGTCTCCTGGGGCACGGTCTGCGCATAAGCCTTTGTTGCGAAAGCCATACTTGTGGCGCTCGCGAGGCTCATGAAGGTGCGTCGGGACAGGAGGGGAGACACGGGATTGGAACTCACATTTGCCGTTGGAAGGTCTGAGAGTGGCCTTATAGGGTAAAGGCCAGCTTAAAATAGTCATTTGAGCGGCGGCTTTATTGATTGCCAAAGCTGCCCAAAATAGGGCAAAAAGGTGGCAATGGGGGCCGGAGAGTCCCGGCGATCTAAGTTTCAAGACAATGGGGCAGTCATGACACATTCATTCAAATCGACAATATTGGCTGGCGTGATGACCACGCTGCTGGCCGGAACGGCAATGGCCGGTGGCTTTGCCGTACGTGAACAATCGGCCGAGGGGCAGGGTGCATCTTTCGCGGGCATCGCGGCGGGCACGGATGGTCTTTCTTCCATGTTCTGGAACCCCGCCACCATGTCGCTCCACAGTGGCCAGGGTTTCGTTTCAGAAACAGATGCAGCGGCCATCATCCCCTATTCGCGGGCCAAGGATGGGCGCCTGGGTGGACCTGCGCCAGCTGTTCCCTTCAATGACAGCGGCAATATCGGCAAGTTTGCGTTCGTGCCGGCCTCTTATTGGACTTATGCGGTCAATGACCGCATGACAGTTGGCATGGCTATCAACTCGCCGTTCGGCCTCGTCACAGATGGCAAGGACAACTGGATTGGTGTGCCGAATGGTGACAAGTCAGACGTCAAGACTTACAACTTCAATCCGCAGGTTGCCTACAAACTGACTGATTCCTTCTCTGTCGGTTTGGGCGCGCAAGTGGAATACATCACAGCTGATCTTTCAGCACGTACACCTGGAACAGGCGTACGTGGCCTTGAAGTCTATGGTGCCGATGATATCGGTGTGGGCCTCACAGCTGGCATGTTGTTCCAGCCAACCGACAGCACGAGCATTGGCTTGGGCTTCCGCTCATCGGTCAGTCACACGCTGAAGGGACATTCGCAATTTGGAGCTGGTGGATTGCCGGGCACTGCGTCAGCCAAGCTCAAGACACCTGAAATTGTCACTCTTGGTATTCGGCAGAAGGTCAACGACCAGTTCACTTTGCTGGGTGGCGTTGAATGGGCCAACTGGAGCCGCTTCAAGAGCCTAGATGTGCAGTTGAGTGCGCCAGCCGTCACGCTGAAGACGCCCGAAAACTGGAAAGACAGCTGGTACTTCTCGCTGGGCGGCGAATATGCGGCTTCCGATGCGTTGACGCTGCGCTCTGGTGTGGCCTACGAAAAGTCGCCTGTGCCTGATGCATTCCGGACGCCACGTATCCCCGACAATGACCGCTTCTGGCTGTCGGTTGGTGCAACCTACAAGCTGGCAGATAACGTCAAGGCCAACATCGCCTACAGCCATGTGTTCATCAAGAATGGCGGCGTCAATCTCAAGGCACCGCCTTCGCCTGCGCCGCTGGTTGCCAATTTCAAACAGCATCTCGACATTGTTTCGGCTGGTTTGACTGTTGATTGGTAAAGATAACATCTTGAACATAAAAAGGCGCAGGTGAGGCTCACCTGCGCCTTTTGATTTGATTGAACTTAATGTCAGGCTGCCGTTTCAGTCTTTGACTCTTCCGCCAATGGCACTTCGGTCATCTCTTCCGGTTTGCGGCGGATGATGACGATGCGCGGGTTGTCAATTTTTCCGGTTGGCAGTTTGCTGGTTTCAGGCATCTCGATCGCTGGTTTTGCGATGGCTTCGGCTGGTTGTTCTGCGCTGCCTGCAGGCTCTTTCGGCGCAGCATTGATCGGTGGCTTCTCTTCCCGGACTATGGTTGCCGGAGCGGCTTGCTCCGCGACCTTGGCCGGTTCCTCAACTTTGACGCCAGACTTGATGATCACCAGTTTGGCCCCTTGCGCAGGTGCGTCAACTTCGGCTTTGGCGGCGGCAACAGGTTGTGGGGCCTTGGCTTCAGGCGGGGCCGGGGAAACCGTTACCAATGCGGGTTTTGGGGCGGCGGCCGGGGCCTCAAACAGGGCTTCATCCTGTTTGAAGAACTTGTCGCCCCTTGCCGGTGGTTCAGCTGGAGCGCTTCCGTTCAGAGTCGCGTCAAGCTGGTCAACCAGCTGCAGCGCCTTGACAATGCCAGGCGCCAGGTCGGCGGTGGCTTTTTCGGCGGGTAGCGCCTTGCGGGCCATTTCCGCTAGGCTGGCAAACAGGCGGCCTTCGGCGGATAGCCCTTGCGGTGCTGCCAGCTTGGCGATGTCGGCGCGGGCGGCTGAGAGTGCCTCACGCATGCGGGCCAGTTCGACCGGTGCAGCGCCAGCAGCCGGCATGGACTGGATGCGGGCTTCAATGCGGGAGATGGCTGAGAGGATGTCACCGGTTTCGGTCTTTCGCAACCGCTTCTGAAATTCGTCGAGGAACCAGCGGCCCCGGCTCGATTCATTAACGGCCTGCAGCAAGTCTTCAAATGACAGGCTGGCCGTGACGGCTTCCACGTCTTTCATACTCACGTCCCCACACAACACACACACTTCCACGCGGCACGGCGCATGGCACACTTGCGGCCATAATCGTGGAAAGTGGTTACGCTTTGGTTTAGAGCGGCCAAATGACGGCAAAATCTTTCGCTTTCAGGCTTTCGCTGACCTATGCGCTGCTAATGATCGGCAGTGGCGTGCAGCTGCCGTTCCTGCCCCTGTGGCTGCAGGCGCGGGGGTTTGACACGGCAGGCATTGCCGCCGTGGTGGCGGGCATGATGGCGGCGCGTCTCATTGGGGCACCACTTTTTGCCTGGATTGCCGACCATTTCGGCAACCGGCGCCTGGTCATCCAGCTGTGCTCCGGGCTGGCCTTTGCCAGTTATACAACGCTTGCCCTGTCGCATGGCTTCAGCCCGATCATGACCATTGCCTTGATCGCGGCCTTTGCCTTTGCTCCGGTCTTTCCGTTGACCGAGGGTTTCAGCATCGATGGCGCCACCGCGCACGGCATTGATTATGGCCGGGTGCGGCGCTGGGCATCGCTGAGCTTTCTGATCGGCAGCCTGTCGTCTGGCTTGATGCTCACGAAACTCGCTCCCGAAGATACGGCATGGATCCTGGCGGCCTGCCAAGGGCTTTCCTTTGCCGCAACGTTCCTGTTGCCACATGAACCGGAGCACAAGCGCGCTGTGTCTCGTTCCCATGCTGATTTGCGGGCCCGTGACCTGTTTTTCGGCTCAAGCTTTCCCTTGCTGATGTTGGCCACAGGGCTTGGTCAGGCATCGCATGCCATGCTCTACAGTTTCAGCTCAGTCTATTGGCAGAGCCTCGGATTTTCGTCGGTGGATATTGGTGTGCTTTGGTGTGCCGCCGTTCTGGCCGAAGTCGCGCTGCTCAGCTATTCAAATTTCGTCGTTGAAAAACTTGGTCCCGGTTGGCTGGTTCTGCTTGGCATGGGCGGCGGCTTTGTGCGCTGGATCATGATGGGGCTGGTCACCAGTTTTCCCATGATTTTTATTGCGCAGCTTCTTCATGCGCTTTCGTTTGCCGCCACGCATCTTGGAACCATGCACGTCATCCGTCTCATGGCACCGCCACAGCTGCGCAACCGGGCCCAGGGCATCAACGCAGCCCTGTCTGGTGGAATCCTGATGTCGTGCAACACGGTCTTTGCCGGCTATCTCTATGCGCGGATCGGGGTTCACACCTATTTCGCCATGGCCGGCATGTCGGCTCTTGCGATTGCGCTTGCAGCGTTGGTGCTGCGCGTCAGCCCCAGAGCGCGGCGGGTGGCGGCTGCATGAGGCTTCCCGCGTAGCTGATCCCCGGCACTCGGTCTTTGGCCAGCAGCAAGGGGCCATCCAGATCAACATAATCTGCCAGTTGCGCCACAAGAAATGCGGGCGCCATCGCCAACGATGTGGCGAGCATGCATCCCACCAGGATCTTCATGCCTTGCGCGCGCGAGGCATTGGCCAGTTCCAATGCGGGTGTGAGTCCGCCCGTCTTGTCGAGCTTGATATTGATCGCGTCATACTTGCCCTTGAGGGCAGGCAAACTGTCCAGCCCGTGGGCCGATTCATCAGCGCAGATCAGGCAGTCGCGTTGCAGGCCGCGCAGGAATTCGTCATTGGCGGCCGGTAGCGGTTGTTCCACCAGTTCGACGCCGTAGTTCCTGCAGGCTTTCAGCATGGCTGGAAGCACGTTGGGCGACCAGCCTTCATTGGCATCGACGATCAATCGGGCGTTGGGTGCGGCAGAACGGATGGCGGCGAGGCGCATTTCATCGCCTTCGCGGCCAAGCTTGAGTTTCAGCAAGGGCCGGTCCTTGGCGCGTGCTGTTGCTGCGGCCATGGCTTCGGGTGTGTCGAGGCTGATGGTGAAAGCCGTGATGACAGGCTTGGGCTCGGGCACTCCGGCCAGAAGCCATGCTGGCTTGTGCTGCTGCTTGGCTTCCAGGTCCCACATGGCGCAATCCAACGCATTGGCGGCGGCATGGGGCAGTTTCAAACCGGCAATAGCACTGCGCGAGGTCAGCTTCTCAATGGCGGGCCTTGCCGCTTCAAGTGCTGCCATCACCATGGGCACAGTTTCATTGTAGCGCGGGTAGGGCACGCATTCGCCGTGCCCGGTTTCTCCGTCGCGGGTCAGGGATACGACGACAACGTCAGCGCTGGTCTTGCTGCCGCGGGCAATGGTGAAGGTGCCGGCAATCGGCCAGGATTCGGAGGTGATGGAAAGCATCGCCCCTCATACCCGCAACGCGGGCTGAGGGAAACGATGATCACTTCTCGGCAATGCGGCCTGCGGCTTCCGCCAGCATGACGTAGACTTCCCCGCTTTGCGAGGCGATGACAGCGTCGATGGTGTTGGCGCCATTGGGCACGTCGTTCAAGGTGTCGAGCAGCTTCTCGAATAGGCGCACATAGGCACTGATGCGGCTGCGCAGCAGGCGGTTGGAGCCATAGCGCTCCTTGATGGCGGCGATGGTCTTGCGGCTGCGGGCTTCGTGCAGGCGCTTGGTATAAACATCGGTTTCACCCGCCGTGTAACGCTTCTCGAGGTCGCGTGGCAGGCCGTCATCGATGGCTTCCACCACCTCACGGGCCGAAGCATTGAGCTTCACGCTATACGTGGCGATTTCGCGGGCCACATGTGCGGGCAGGCCCGAGACATCGACGCTTACCTGCTTGCGGCGTGCGGCTGGCTTAGAACCCGACAGCGCTTCCACGCTGGCGGCGATCTGCGCCATGGTGCCTTCAACGGCGGGGTTGCGTTCGTTCGTCCGCTCCGGGGTGTCTTTGCGGGTGCTGGTCGTTCCTGAAAGGGAAGCGGCGAACGAGGCACCCTCAGATTTTCCCGCGGAGCCTCCAGACCCGCCCCCTCGCGGTGACAGGTAGCCAGGGCCTGAGAAGTCCTGCGTGCCGGCCTGGCGGCGCACCACATCAGACAGGGCATTGAGGGCGGCGATCTGGTCGGCTACGACCTTGCGCATGGCATCGGCGTTGTTGCGGGTTTCTTCCGGCAGGTCGATGACGGCGCGCTTCAACTCGCCACGGGCCGAGT
>CALMEZ010000179.1 GCA_937864985.1 uncultured Alphaproteobacteria bacterium | reverse complement strand
GTCCAGCGGCACCGCCTACACCATGATTGCGACGCTGGTGCAGCTGATGGGCGAAGACAAGGCCTTCGACTACATGAAGGCGCTGCACAAGAACATCAGCACCTACACGCGTTCCGGCACCGCCCCCGTCAAGGCGGCGGCGCGGGGCGAGACCACAGTGTCCATCAGCTTTGTGCACGATGTGACGACCGAGGCTGTCAACGGCTTCCCCGTGGGCTCGGCCACGCCCTCAGAAGGCACTGGTGCCGAAGTCGGCTCGATGAGCATCGTCAAGGGGGGCCCGAATACCGAGGTCGCCAAGAAATTCTATGAATGGGCGCTCACGCCAGGGGGGCAGCAGTTCGGCCTGGCGGCCAAGCAGTTCCAGCTGCCCAGCAACACCAAGGTGCCGAAAGACCCGCGCATGACGGACCCGGCCAAAATCAAGCTCATCAATTACGACTATGCCAAGTACGGTGCCAGTGCCGAGCGCCGCCGCCTGATCGCCCGGTGGGAAAAAGAGATCCAGAACCTGTCGCGCTGACGGCGTGAATGACGCCGGCCCGACCGGCGCCCACCATGAATTTCAATACCAACAAATCACTGTGGCTCTGGGTCGCGGTTGGCTTTCTTGCGTACCTGGTCTTGCCCTGGTACGCGATCCAGGAGGCCAATGGCCTGTCGAAGATTCCGCAGGTGTTTGCCAATGATCAGGCCGGCAACATTTCCGGCGATGTGATCTTCATAACCATAATCAGTAGGCAGCACTTCAGGAGAAACCTTCCAGAAGTCCTTCATCAGTATTTTACTCAACTCAACTGATGTGCGGGATTGATAGTCGAGGTAGATTGCTGATGCTTCTTCCAAAGGAACCTGGGAATAGATGCATACAGAACCTACTTCTCCATCACATCCAATGCAATAGTCGCCGATGATCTGTGAACCCGGGATATCGGGAATGACCGCTGTGGGCACAAGGCCCACTGTGCATTTCCCTGATATGAGCTTCTCTGCGATCACGGAAGGAATATCCTGTGTCAACTCAAATTGATGATGAATGGCGGAGTGTTCCAATCCATACAGAAATGGTTTTGTATTGAGATAAGATACTGCTGAAACTTTGATCTTTTCCATGCTACCGGTTATTTACGCGCTTCAAATTGAGACGGCTACTTGAGTTTTAAAAATATCCTTACCCGTTTTCAATTGTATTCAATTCGTGCAAATGATCCATGTTGTTAAAAAGTTCAATTGTAAACTTTCCGTTGCTGAATTTCAATTTATATAAAGTGAGATTATGATGCGGGAATTCATCCATGGCCGTCAGCGGCTTCTCCAGCAGCGTGGGTAGAAAGATGCGCATGGCTCTTCCATGCATGCAAATGAGGACTTTGTCAACTGGTTGTGAAAGCAGGTATTGAATAAAACGAACCTGTCGCTGCTGCACATCTACCGGGCTTTCCCCGCCAGGCGCTTTCTCTTCCACTTTCCCTTCATTCCATTTG
>CALMEZ010000178.1 GCA_937864985.1 uncultured Alphaproteobacteria bacterium | reverse complement strand
CGAAAAGAAGTGCGGCCATCTCGGTGGCAAAGTTCTGATCCCCACCGCCGCCCACGAGCGCAACCTGATTTCGGCACGCCTTGCCGCCGACGTGATGGGCGTTCCCACCATCACCGTGGCCCGCACCGATGCGGAATCGGCACAGCTTCTCACCAGCGATGTGGATGAACGTGACCGCCCCTTCATCACCGGTGAGCGCACGCCGGAAGGCTTCTTCCGCCTGAAGCCAGGTTCGGGCCTTGACCACTGCATTTCTCGCGGTCTCGCCTATGCCGAAATCGCCGACTTGCTGTGGTGGGAAACATCGCACCCCGATCTTGACGATGCACGCAAGTTTGCGGAGGCCGTGCACAAGAAATATCCGGGCAAGTTGATGGCCTATAATTGTTCGCCGTCCTTCAACTGGAAGAAAAAGCTGGATGATGCGACGATCAAGAAGTTCCAGCGTGAACTCGGCGCCATGGGTTACAAGTTCCAGTTCGTGACACTGGCCGGCTTCCATGCCCTCAACATGTCGATGTTTGATTTGGCTGATGGTTACCGCGACCGTGGCATGGACGCCTACTCGGAATTGCAGCAGCGTGAGTTTGACGCCGAGGCCCGCGGCTATACCGCCACGCGCCATCAGCGCGAAGTGGGCACCGGCTATTTCGACAAAGTGGCCATGACCATCAGCGCTGGCCAATCCTCGACGACCGCCATGAAGGAGTCGACAGAAACCGCCCAGTTCCACGCCACCCCCAAACTGCAAGCCGCCGAATAGGAGGACACCATGCTGACGACCCACGTCAAAGACCGCGCCGAAGCCCAGACCGAGGAAATGAGCGAGAAGCAGCGCCTGGCCATCAAGCGTCTGGCCAATGACCTGCACCGTCTCAACACTTCGATGATTGAAGCCGTCAACGCCGGCATCTCTGTCGAATTGCAGCGCGGCGCACGGCATCACGCCGAAGGTGGCTTCTGGGGTGACCTGATGATCCCCGTGGTCATGCGCAAGGGCTGATCTCTCAAACGCCATCCCTGCCCCGATTCGTGGGTGGGGATGGCGAACTATCGTCTCGGTGTCTTGGAGGTAACGAGCACGTCCCAAGCCGAAGCCGCAATTCCTGCTATGATCAATGCAGCGCCGACCCACACCAGCGCGGGATAGGTCTCGTCCAACAGTCCCACACCAATGAACAGGCTTACAGCAGCCGCGACATAGCCGATCTGGCTGAGGTAGGTTGGACCGCCGATCCATTGCAGGCGGAAAAACAGGCTGAACATGGCAAGCGATGCCAGCCATTGAAATGCCGCCAGCGGCACGTGATGCACTAACGGCGCAAGATCCAACTGGCCGACATTGATCATGGAGGCCAGCAGCAACAATGGTGCTGACATGAGATTGGACATTGCGCCAATTTGCAATGGCGTGGCACGCTCAGGCCATTTGGCTGTTCGATAGACATTGCCGATGGCCAAGGACACGGGGACGGCCAGGGCAATCACCAGCCAGCTGCCTGCGGACGGCAATGCGAGTGTGTTGCGCGCCAACACAATCAACACTGCGCCGATGAATCCAAGACTCACTGCCACGAGCATGGCGCGGCTCGGAGGGCGAACGCCGAAGATAGAAGAGATCACTGCCGTGGCCACTGGAGAAAGCGCATACATCAATCCCGCCAAGCCGCTTCCGATATGGGGTATGGCCAGAAACAAGATTGCATTTGGCACCACATAGGCGAAGATGCCGGAGGTCACTCCAAACGCCATGAGTTTTGCCATGTCAGCTTCGCAGCCCCGCCGGAAAGCGACGATGGCCAATGCGAAGCCGGGCACCAGCGATATCAGCGCAGCCCACAAAAACGGATCAATGCCCGCCTCGTGAGCGAGGCGAGCCAGTGGCGTTAGCAAGCCGAGACAGGCCCCCGTCCCCAGCAGCAGTGCGACGGGGTTCGACATCAAGTCATGGCGCATTATGGGTTCGCCAGAATTTGCGCGCGTGCGGCCCGGATGCGAAGCTGACGGGCCAAATCAGATTTGTTCATGGCATCACCGGTTTGCAGGGCTGCCGCCAGACTGGCCTGCAAGTCTGCGGCCTGTGCTGCACGTTCTGCCGCGAAGACACGGCGTTCTCGCAACCGCTTGCGCAATTCTTCGCGCTGCTCCTGATAGGCGGCAAAGCGTTCCTCATCCTGCTTGCGCTGGACTTCCTCCTGCGCGGCCAGTGCTGCCTGCTGCTGCTGCAAGGCTTCGAGGGCTGCCATGTCCTTGGCCAGCAGTTGATAGCCGAGCTTGGCCGCCAAGGCAGCCGTGCCGCTACGCTTTTGCATGGAGCCCGGGGGCCCAGCATAAGTAATAGTCACTGGCGGCAAATCAGAACGGGCCGGGATGTCGATCCGGGTTGCCACCTGCACGGTGCCCTCGGTCAGGTCTGATCCGGCAGCAATCGTTGCAACGGAATCAGTAGCAGCGGGGCCAAAGGGCGCAAGCGCCAATGCTCCATTCTGCAAGGTGAAGGCGCCCGTGCGCTCACCGACCTCGGTGCCTGGTGCATTGTCGAGGGCCTTCAGCGTTTGACTCAGGCTGTCCTGGCTCGATGTGGCTGCAATGCCTGTCGCATAACCATTCAGCGTGATGCGGTCGAGCTTGCCGGCATTCAACCAATAACTGCCTTTGCCATTCAGCGACGCCAGAACAGCCGCCGGGCTTCTGCCTTCGCCGCGGGCGCTGCCCTCGAGTTGCAGCGTGCCTGATCCAAAGCCTGCCCCATCTGTGCCCTTCAAGATTTTCGCGACATCCAATTTGATGCGGCCATGGGCGGACACATCATAGCTTGCGCCGAGCGGCTTCAAGACGAGTTCACCCTCCTGGCCTTCGGGCCCGGGCTGGCGCAGGCTGAGCGTGACGGCATCAGCAGTTGCTCCGTAACCGATAATCGCCTCATCCATTGGAACACCGATCCCCGTGACCAGTGACTGCGGATGAACAAAAATCTCGGCGGGACGCAAGGCGGCCTTGGGATCGGCAAATGACTTGGTCACATCATTTGCGCTGCCATCCCAATCCAGCAGAGACCAGGTCAGGACATCGCCAAGCTCAAGGGGACCAGTTTCGAGGTCCGCAGAGAGTTTGCCGGTGCCATCAATCGTCCCAGTCCCGGTCAGGCTGGTGCCAAGAATGTTGGCTTTGACGCCAGTGACATGCAGGCCCGTGCTGTCATCCGCGATGTGCGCGGCCATGTTGATGGTGCCTTCGGTCTCTTTCAGTGGCCATCCCATGATGCGGCGTAGGCCAGCAGCTGATCGTGCCGAGATCGAAATGTCGCCGTCGGGTCCCCAATGGGTCTGCAACGGCTGCAGTTTGCCCTTGTAAGACATCTCGGCCTCCAGTGCGCTGGCTTTGAATTCAGCCAACAAACCGGATTGCCAGTCTCCTTGCAGAGCCAGCGTTGCTTCACCTGCCGCGCTGTCATTCTGGAGCGGGACCAGTCCCATCAGCCGCAGGATGTTGCTGCCGTCATCACTGTTGGCGACACCATTGGCAGTGAAGTGCGCTGTTTCCAATGCAGTGATGCCTGTGAGTTCGCCCGTTCCGGCAAAGCCGAGAGGGCCGCTGGTGCCGTTTGCCGTGGCAACCAGCGAGGCTGCTTTGCCGTCATGGCTGGCTGTGATGTCAAACTTCATATCTGTCTTGCCAAGGGCTGTTGTCCAAGCTGGAGGTTTGTCCTGGCCGACAAGCCCCAGGAGACGGAGGAATGCTGTCGGATCGGCAGCTGCAAGCGCGAATTTCATGGAGCCTGACGGACCATCCGGGGAACTGAGCATGAGCCCATTGCCGGTCAGGGTGGCGCCATCCACGTCACCCACGCGCAGTGCCTTAACCTCGACGCCACTCAGGCCGGTGGTGAAATCCAGGGTCACGTCATTGGCTGACACTTCGTTGATGGTCAAAGCGTCGACCTGCAAGTTCATGTGACGTTCGGCTCGATCCTGCCCCTTGAACAGCGGCCTCAGGATTTCTGAAAAAGACAAGGCCTTGCCGTTAGGAAGCAGCGAAAATCCTTGCGGGATCAGGTCATCCAGATTGACACGGCTGGCCTTGAGCTTGAGGTCGACACCTGGCACCTCCCCCAGGCGAAGCGCCAGTTCGCCTGTGCCTGGAGCTGCATCAAATTCATATTGCAGATTCTGCATGCCGAAGCGGCTCTGCGTCCAGTCCATGTCGGACTTCAGGACGAGGCGGCCGCGGCTGCCTGTCCAGGCGGAATCAATCGCTGCTTTGCGCTCTGGCGCAATCCAGCCCAAAAAGGCGCGGAAGTCACTCGTTTCAAACAGCAGTTTGCCACCCAGTTCGGCCGCTCCTTCGCCCGGAAAAATGACGCCATCAAAATTGGCGCTGGACCGACCCGGAAGCGCTGCAGAAGCTTCATTGATGCGGATTGTTTGCTGGTCAACAAGACCCTTGAAGGCCACGTTGTTCAATGTATCGCCACCGGATGTCAGCACATTGACCGAAACATCGACATCTGTCGAAAGTCCAGACGGCATGGCCTGGAAAATGCCATTCGCCACGGCGAGCACACCGCCGTCCCGCCACTTGGACAGTGAGCCCGCCCCCAGCAGCGTGTCGAGATTGACGCGGGGTGACGTCAACGCCAGTTGCGCATGGGCCGGAGATTGCAGTTCCACATTGCCCGATCCTTCGATCAATGTGCCGCTGTCCTTGGTGTCGGCAGGGTTGATCTTGATCTTGTCGAGGGCGATGCTGTCGATGGTCGCCCTTAAATCGGCCTGCAACTTCAAGGGCTGGAAATCACCCTCGGCACTCTGTTTCTGGTCGGGCACGTCGTGGGGATCAATGCGCAATGTACCTTTGAATTCGGTCCCCGACCATTCCCCTTCCGTGGCAATCATCGGGATGACCTGATCGGCCGGGATGGCACGGGCGAACAGCTTCAGTGGTGTATTTGCAGCATAGACACCGGTGCTGACAGATAGATCGAGGACCTGGCCCCTGAATGTGCCTTGGCCATTTAGTTTCCACGGGCCCTCAATCGCGCCGGCCGCAAGCTTGGCCTCAATCTTCGACAGAGCGCCAGAATAGTTGCGGCCTTCATCCTGCATCCAGATCGAACCATTGTGAACCAGGATCTGGTCAAGCTTAACCCGATTCAAAACACCGCTCTTGGAGATGGCCTGCGCCGGCGTCATGCGCCAATTGGTTTCACCAGCCTTGTTGCGGATGATGACGAGTTGGGGCGCTTCAAGGTCCACGGCCTCAACATCGAGTGACCCGTTGAACAGCCCAGCCAGCGACAACCGCACGGTCACTTTGTCGGTGGAGAGAAAGTCGCCGGCACCAAATTCTTTGGCATTGGCTATGCGTACATCTTGCGCTTCAAGTCGCGGCCACGGGAACAAGCGAACCTGGACCGGACCAGCGATCACGACATCGCGGCCCGTGAGCTTTTGGCCGTAAGCCTGGAGTTCTGGTTTGTAGCGGTCCCAACTGACGACAAAAGGCGCGATGAGGGCCGCGGCCACGACGAGCACAAGAAGGATGCCGAAATAGAAGACCGGTGACTTCCAGATGCTCATGGCGGTCTTGCCTGTTCCTGGCCTGATCTAGGGCGCTGCGTTCTTGCCGGGGTTCATGATGTTGTCAGGATCAAGCGCGGCCTTGATCTGGCGCATGACTCGCACGGCATCACCGTGTTCTCGGTCAAGATATTGCCGCTTGCCGGAACCGATGCCGTGTTCGCCGGTGCAGGTGCCGCCCATCGCAAGCGCCCGGTCTATCAGGCGGTCGTATGCGGCCTTGGCGCGGGACACATCGGCGGGATCATTGGCGTCGAGATAAATCCCGACATGGAAATTGCCATCACCGATGTGGCCGATCATCGGGCAATAGATGCCATGGCTTTCCATGTCGAGGCGGGTTTCTTCAACACATTCGGCCAGCCGCGAGATCGGGACGCAGACATCTGTCGATAAGGAACCGAGCCCCGGCTTGACCATGGCCTGCGCTGCCCAAAAGGCATCGTGCCGCGCCTGCCAGAGTTTTAGCCGATCCTCCTCGCGGGCGGCCCAGGTGATGTCACTGCCGCCGTGCCCCGAAACGATATCAGTGAACAGCGCCACCTGCTCGTCGACCGAGGCTTCGGTGCCGGCGAATTCGAGGAATAATGTTGGAAGCTCAGGGAACGACAACTTGGAATAAGCATTGATGCCGCGGATGCTTTCGGCATCCACCAGTTCGATGCGGGAGATGGGAATGCCCATCTGTACGGTTTCGATGGCCACCTGGCAGCAAGCCTGGGTGCTGGGAAGCGAACAGACGCCGGCCCGCATGGCCTGGGGAATGCCGTGCAACTTCAATTGGATTTCGGTGATGACGCCAAGCGTGCCTTCAGACCCCACCAGCAGCCGGGTCAGGTCATAGCCGGCGGAAGATTTTTTGGCGCGTGTGCCGGTGCGGATGACGCTGCCATCTGCCATCACAACAGTGAGGCCCAGCACGTTTTCGCGCATGGTGCCGTAACGCACGGCATTGGTGCCAGAAGCACGGGTTGCCGTCATGCCGCCGATGGAGGCATCAGCGCCAGGATCTATCGGGAAGAACAGGCCCTGATCGCGCAAGTTAGTGTTTAACGTCTTACGCGTCACACCCGCCTCAACGCGGCAATCGAGATCACTGGCGTTAACTTCCAGTATGTTGTTCATGCCGCTCATGTCGATGGTGATGCCGCCATGGATGGCGGTGATATGGCCTTCGAGCGATGTGCCGGTGCCAAAGGGGATCACCGGCACCTTCAGCGCGGCGCAGACTTTGACGACCTTCTGCACCTCTTCGGTCGACCGGACAAAGACCACGGCATCGGGCGGGGCGCCCTTGTGCCAGGTCAGGTCCTGGCCGTGCTGCTCACGAACGGCCGGGGCTGTTGACAGGCGATCGCCGAATTCAGGCTTCAAGCGGTCGATTGCCGCTGCTGCATTGGGGCTTTTCACGTGTATGTTCATGGTCCGACCTTAACACGATTCAGAGAGATTGCGATGGCCTTGCCTGCCCCGAAACCCCACCAGTCCACTGTCATGGCGGTTGAGCCGCAATGGATCGACTACAATGGCCATTTCAACATGGCCTATTACGGCGTGCTATTTGACCGGGCCGCCGACCAGATGTTCCTCGAGCTTGGTCTGGGGCCGGATTATGTGAAGGCGACCAACAATTCATTTTTCACGCTCGAAACCCACACCACCTATCTGCAGGAGGTTCAGCCGACGGATCAAGTGATCGTTGAATCACAGATTATCGACCACGATCACAAGCGTGTGCACTACGTCCAGCAGATGAAGCATGCCAAGGATGGCTGGGTTGCTTGTGTTCTGGAAGTGATGGTCAGCCATGTGGACCTCAACATTCACAAAACATCCAATTTTCCTGATGATGTGAAGGCGCGCATCGATGCCATGGCTGCAGTGCACAAGATTCTTCCCGTGCCGCAACAAGTCGGACACAAGATTGGCATTCCGCGAAAAAGCTGACTCGCCCCACAATCGTCACATATCCGCAAAATTCCCGGCGCATTAAAGCTTCACAAGGTGACTCATCAACCTGAAGGAGGCTCCCATGAACAACGGTTATGCACATTTCGCAGAAGCCCTGGTTTTCGTCCATGGCCCCCGCGCCATGTCGGAAGCCTGCCGCCATGCTGAACTCGCGCGCCGCACGGGCGATGAAGATATGGCTGCCCACTGGCAGGCCACGCTGATGGAACTGAAGCACCATCCGCTTTCCCAGCCGCGCCAAGCGGCCTGACAATCCACCTGAGATTTCCGGGCAAAACGCCCCTGCAATGACTATATTGGCTGGCACAGATTCGCTGTGCCAGCCAAATAGTAGTCATGACATCAAAGCCCCTGCCCTCGGTTCCTTTTGACGCTTCCGCCCCCGCTCCGCTGGATGGCGGGTTGACGGCGCGCGCCATGGCGGCACCGGAGCCGCAATATCTCAAGGGCCTGAACGCCGAGCAGCGCGATGCCGTGCTGACAACCGAGGGGCCACTTCTGGTGCTGGCGGGTGCCGGCACGGGCAAGACGCGCGTACTCACCACCCGGCTTGCCCATGTGCTGGCCAGCCGCAAGGCTTACCCCAATCAGATTCTCGCCGTGACATTCACCAACAAGGCGGCGCGCGAGATGAAGGAGCGCATCGGCATGCTGATCGGTGGCATGGTGGAGGGCATGACGTGGCTGGGCACCTTCCATTCGATCGGCGTCAAGATTCTGCGCAACCATGTCGAATTGGCGGGGCTCAAATCCGGTTTTTCCATTCTTGATGACGACGACCAGTTGCGGCTGTTGAAACAGTTGCTGGAAGCGGAAAGCCTGGATGAGAAGCGCTGGCCGGCGCGGCAATTGGCCAACCTGATTGATGGCTGGAAAAACCGTGGTCTGTTTCCCGAGCAGGTGCCGCAGGCAGAATCTTACGGCTTTGCCAATGGTGCGGGTGCCAGGCTCTATGCGGATTATCAACGGCGTCTCAAGATCATCAATGCTGCGGATTTTGGCGACCTGCTGCTGGAGCCTTTGCGCGTGTTCCAGAATCACCCGGATGTGCTCAAGACGTATCAGCAGCGGTTCAAATATATGCTGGTCGACGAATACCAAGATACCAACGTGGCACAATATCTATGGCTGCGGTTGCTGGCGCAGGGCCACCGCAATATCTGCTGTGTCGGTGACGATGACCAGTCGATCTATGGCTGGCGGGGCGCGGAGGTTGACAACATCCTGCGCTTCGAGAAGGATTTTCCAGGCGCCAAGATCATCCGGCTGGAACAGAATTACCGCTCAACGCCCGATATTCTCGGTGCGGCCTCGGGGCTGATCGCCAAAAACGAAGCGCGGCTGGGCAAAACGCTGCGCACCACGAAGACTGACAGCGACAAAATTTCCTTGCGCGGCCATTGGGACAGCGAAGAGGAAGCGCGCACCATCGGTGACGACATTGAAAGCCTGCACCACAAGGGCGAGCGCTATAATGACATGGCAATCCTGGTGCGGGCCTCATTCCAGATGCGCTCCTTCGAAGACCGCTTCATCACGCTGGGCCTGCCCTATCGTGTGGTGGGCGGACCCCGCTTCTATGAGCGCGCCGAAATCAAGGATGCGGTGGCCTATCTCTCGGTCATTGTATCGCCAGACAATGACCTGAAATTCGAGCGCATCGTCAACACGCCGAAGCGCGGCATTGGTGACTCCTCGATCAAGAAAATTTACGACATCGCACGCGCTCAAGGTCTCTCGCTTTATCGCGCGTCAGAAACGGTGATTGCCTCTGACGAATTACCGAACAAGGCGCGCACATCGCTGCGCCTGCTTCTTGAAAATTTTGCACGCTGGCGGCAGCAGGCGCAGGCCCTGCCTCACACCGAGCTTGCAGAAATCGTTCTGGATGAATCGGGCTACACCGAGATGTGGCAGAACGACAAATCGCCCGAAGCGCAGGGCAAGCTTGAAAACCTGAAAGAACTTGTGCGTTCCATGTCGGAGTTCGAAAACCTCGAAGGCTTCATGGAGCATATCGCTTTGGTTATGGACCGTGACCAGTCGAGCGACCAGGACCAGGTGACGATCATGACGCTGCATTCGGCCAAGGGGCTGGAGTTCGGCACGGTGTTTCTGCCGGGCTGGGAGGAAGGGCTGTTTCCGCACCAGCGCAATCTCGACGAAAAGGGCCGCGCCGGATTGGAAGAGGAACGGCGGTTGGCTTACGTGGGCATCACGCGGGCCAAGCGGCGCGCCACGATTTCCTTCGCGCAGAACCGGCAGGTGCGCGGGCTGTGGCAATCGGCCATTCCGTCGCGCTTCCTTGATGAATTGCCGCCGGCGCATGTGGATGTTGTGCCGATGACAACCAGTTATGGTGGCTATGGCATTGGCGGCTATGGCCAGAGCCAGTTTGACCGCAATGGCTCATTCAACCGGGGCAGCAGCTATTCGACGCCCGGCTGGCAAAGGGCTGCCGAGCGCGCGCAGCGCGGCGAAACATTGCGGACCACGCCACGCTTTATCGAAGGCGAAAGCATCGTGTCATCGGTGGGCGCGGGCTATGCGGTAGACGACCGCGTGTTCCACCAGAAATTCGGTTACGGTCGCGTGACGTTTGTCGAGGGCAACAAGCTGACGGTGGATTTCGAAAAGGCCGGCGAGAAGCGGGTGATAGACAGCTTTGTGGAGCGTGGGTGAGACATTCGCTGCGTGCCACCGCATGCATATGACTCATATTCACTCACACCTGCGCTGCCATCCGCTGCCACTCCTCCTCCACGGTTCCCGCCCGCTTCCATGGGCCGACGCGCCTGTACCAGTAGTCGCGGTTGCCGATGTCGCCCTCGATCCAGTGGCAGAGTGCGTGCACGAGATCATATTCGAAGGTGCCTTCGGCCTGCTGGCAGATGCTGTGAGCCGTGGTCCATTCGGCGCCCACCTTGAGGTTGCCCTTCTTCAACCACCACAAGGCCTGTTGTGGCGGAGAGAGGGTGGCTGGCGGGGCGGCATGGGTGGTGTCGAGATCTGTAGGCGTCATTGCTGGAGACTAGGCCGACACCGGCCATTCACCAAGTTTAACTGCGCCTGTCGTCAGGCAGCATAACTCCTAAACTTCATGGCACGGTTTATGCCCTTCACCTAAGTTATTGTTTTTAATCTTTTATTTTTTCTGATTGAAGTGCTGCTTTTGCCCGCCATACGCGAGGCAAGCGGCCCTGCCTTGCGTTTTCAGCACGTGTTTTCGGGTTGGGGCGGGCGCATATGCAGCGCCCTGCTGCACTGCAACATGGAGAGTGGCATGACTGAGACTTTAGCAACCGGCGGCGAGGCCGCCAACGTTCCGCAAACCCCGCACAGCCCCGAACCGCCACCTCACATTCACAAGCAAGGCCTGCTGGCCTTGGCACTCGGGTCAATCGGCGTTGTTTATGGCGATATCGGCACCAGCCCCATTTACGCCATGCGCGAAGCTGTGCGGGCGGGCATGGGCGCCGATGGCAGCATTGTGCCTGCCGATGTGCTGGGGGCACTCTCTCTCATCATCTGGTCGCTGTTTCTTGTGGTGACGCTGAAATATGTCGTGATCCTGCTCAACGCTGACAACCGCGGCGAAGGTGGCACCCTGTCGCTCATGGCGCTGGCCCAACGCGGGCGCGGCAAGTTCATAGCTGCGATACCAGTTCTCGGCATGATCGGGGCCGGCTTGTTCTATGGTGATGGCATCATCACGCCAGCCGTTTCTGTGCTGGGTGCCGTCGAAGGCCTCGAAATTGTTTCTCCTGCCTTTGCAGAATTTGTGGTTTGGCTGACCATCGCCATCATCATCGTACTCTTTGCCGTCCAGTCGCATGGCACGGCCCGGGTTGCTTCACTTTTCGGGCCAATCACGCTTGTGTGGTTTGCGGTGCTTGCCGTGTCCGGTGCGCTGCGTTTGTCTGAAGACTGGTCAGTCCTGGCTGGCTTCAATCCACTGCTGGGCTTGCGTTACCTATCGAACCACGGCGCTGCGGGGCTTGTGGTGCTTGGCGCTGTGTTCCTCGCGGTGACAGGCGCCGAGGCTCTATACGCCGACCTAGGCCATTTCGGCAAAGCGCCGATCCGGCTGGCCTGGCTGGTGGTGGTGCTGCCCAGCCTGCTGCTCAATTACCTGGGCCAGGCGTCGCTCATCATCCATCAGCCTGAGACAATTGAAAACCCGTTCTTTCACATGGTGCCGGCCTGGGGCACGCTGCCTCTCGTCCTCATCGCCACAGCGGCGGCCATCATTGCCAGCCAGGCCGTGATCACCGGTGCCTATTCACTGACGCGGCAAGCAATCCAGCTTGGCATCATGCCGCGCATGCAGATCAATTTCACATCTGAAAGCAATGCCGGGCAAATTTACCTGCCGCAGATTAACTGGCTGCTGATGTCTGGCGTGATCGTCCTTGTCATGGCCTTCAAGTCATCGTCAAGCCTCGCCACGGCTTATGGCATCTCGGTGACGGGCACCATGGTGGTGACGACGATCCTGGCCATGTTCGTGATGGTCAACCGCTGGCGCTGGCCGTTGCTCGCTGTATTGGGTGTGATGCTGCCGCTGTTGGCCATTGACTCACTGTTCCTGTTCGCCAATTCGTTGAAGATCGTTGAAGGCGGTTGGGTGCCGCTGGCCATTGCCGCCGCCATGATTGTGCTGATGTGGACGTGGCGGCGCGGCACGCGGCATGTGCGGACTGCTTCCAGCAAACTCGAAACGCCGTTGCAGGGGTTGGTGCACAGTCTTGAGAACAGCCGTGTGCATCG
The DNA here is from genome assembly GCA_937864985.1 of uncultured Alphaproteobacteria bacterium. Classification (GTDB taxonomy): domain Bacteria; phylum Pseudomonadota; class Alphaproteobacteria; order Rhizobiales; family Aestuariivirgaceae; genus Aestuariivirga. The sequence continues at coordinate 1,489 of CALMEZ010000178.1, read as the reverse complement.
CATCCAGGGCACGGGGGTATTCTTCACCACGGACCCCGAAAGCGCGCCGGCCGCCCTGCTCCACAGCCTGAAGCACTATCAGGTGCTGCACAAGGACAACATCATCCTCACGATCCGCGGCGTCGATACGCCTTATGCTGCAACGGGTGAGCGCGTCCGGTCCGAGCCGATTGGCCCGGGCTTCACCAGCACCATTCTGAAATTCGGCTTCATGGAATCACCCAATGTGCCGAAGGCGCTGGCGGATGCGGGCCTCAAGCTTGAACCGATGCGCACCACCTATTTCCTCTCACGGCGCAATTTGCAGCCATCGCGGGATGGCGGCATGCCACTGTGGCAGGACAAGCTGTTCATCATGCTGGCCAAGAATGCCAACGACGCCAGCACCTATTTCCAATTGCCCACCGATCGTGTGGTCGAAGTGGGCACGCGGATTGTGATCTGACGCTCAGGCGGCGGCGGGCGCGAATTTCAGCGCCACGCCGTTCATGCAATAGCGGAGACCTGTGGGCTTTGGGCCATCGTCAAAGACGTGGCCGAGATGCCCGCCGCAGCGGCGGCAATGGACTTCGGTGCGCGTCGTGAACAGCGTGTTGTCTTCCTTCTGGCCGATGGCATTGGGCAGATGGTCGAAGAAGCTTGGCCAGCCGGTGCCGGAGTCGAATTTGGTTTCGGAGGCGTAGAGCGGCAGGTCGCAGCCAGCACAATTGAAGGTGCCTTTGCGGTGTTCATCGAGCAGCGGGCTGGTGAACGGCCGTTCGGTGGCTTCCTGGCGCAGGGTTGCGAAAGCTTCAGGCGAAAGCAGCTTTTTCCACTCTTCCTCTGATTTGGTGACTTCGAATGTTTCCTCTGCCGTTGCGGGGCGGTTGATGATGGCCAAGGCAACGGCTGATGTTGCGGCGAACAGTAGGCCAAAACGGCGGCGGGACAGGTCAGTATCAAGCATAGGGTTTCTCCATCGGGGCTGATGCAGAACATACGCTGGCTTGTGGCAAAAGTTCAGTCACGTGAGACAGGGCTGACTTCAAGCCTTTGTGAGAAACGCGTTATCCCGCCGCAACCTTGCCGGAAACACTGGCCCCAGCCCCGTGCGGAAGGCGCAGGAACGTGAAGAAAGCCGTGCCAGATATCGCTGCCACGATGATCAGGTCATGGACGCCGGAAACAGAGATGCGCAGTCCATCGCTCTGGATCAGATTGCCCTTTCCATCGATCATTCGCACATCCCCTTTCTGGCAATTTGCATCCGTGTCCTTGGCGCCGAGCGCATAGATCGCATCCCAACTCCCCACATCGGACCAGCCCATTGCGACGGGTATAACGGCCACTCTGTCCGCCTTTTCCATCACGGCATAGTCAATGGAATCGGCGGGGCTGGCGGCAAAAGCCTGCGCATCAGGCAAGATACGGTGCCCGTTGCGGTTCGCCGTCTCGATGCTCGCCTTGGCTGCTTCAAGGATGGCGGGTGCATGCACTTCCAATGCCTTGA
>CALMEZ010000177.1 GCA_937864985.1 uncultured Alphaproteobacteria bacterium | reverse complement strand
AACATGATCTCGCATCTGCCGGGGCCAAGAGGGCCGGAGACGCGGGAAGCCTTCATTTCCATGGGCCAACAGATGGACCCCGAAACACTGGCGCGGCAATCCGATGCCTTGGCGCATCGCACCGACAAGTGGGCGCGGCTTCGGGAAATTTCATGCCCGGTGCTGTGCCTGTGGGGCGTGCATGACCAGTTCAGTGCTGCGGCGGACGGGCGGCGCATTGCAGCGGCGGTGCAGCAGGGCCGCTACGAGGAACTGGATGACTGCGGGCATTTCCCGACGCTGGAATATCCGGAGGCGGCGACGCAAGCGCTGAAGGGGTGGCTCGATTCGCTGACCTGAGGCTCAGAGCCCTCATCCGCCCTGTCGGGCACCTTCTCCCATGCGAAGGCGCACGGGAGAAGGCTGAAGCTTTGGCCTTCTCCCGTTTGCGTTTGCAAATGGGAGAAGGTGGCGACAGCCGGATGAGGGCCCTTACTTCAAACTCAACAGATACTCCGCGATGGCGTTCAGGTCTTCGACGGGGAGTTTGGAGAGGTTGCTTTGCACCGCGCCCATGCCGCCTGATGACAGGTGTTCATAGCCCATGGCCTCGCCGTCCTGGAAGGCGCTGACCAGATCGGCGGCGTCCTTGTATTTGCCGCGGCCCACGAGATCACGCAGTGAGGGCACCTTGCCCTGGCCATCGGGGTGTGGGCCACCGCCCAAGAACTTTGCATCGTCGCTGGCCATGTAGAAAGTGCGCGGCGTGTGGCATTCGGCGCAATGCCCCGCACCATTGACCAAATAGGCGCCGCGGTTCCAACTGGCAGACTGGGCGGGATCATTCACGAACTTTGCGTCTTTCAATCCGACATACTTCCAAAGCCCGAGGCCGCGGCGGATCAATGGCAGGGCTGTGACTTCATGCTGCGGCACGGCATTCTTCACTGCCGGCAATGTTGCCAGATAGGCCTTGATGTCGAGCACGTCTTCGGTGCTCATGTGAGCATAGGATGTATATGGGAAAGCAGGGATCAGGTGTTCGCCATCCTTGCCGATGCCCTTCTGCATGGCGTTGACGAAATCAACATCGCTCCACTTGCCGATGCCGGTTTCGGGATCGGGCGTGAGGTTTGGCGGATAAAGGGTTCCGATCGGTGTCTTCAGTGGCGCGCCACCGGCAACTGAAGCTTCATCCAGGCCTGAATCCTTCGATGGCAGGTGGCAGGAGTGGCAGCCGCTCGCGTGGAACAGCTTTTCGCCGTTCGTCACATCTGCGGTGTGTTTGGGTAATTGATCGGCTGTTAGAGGATGGGGGATTGTCAGAACCCAAAAGCCGGCGAGCCCCAGAACGGCAAGCGGGACAAGTGCTTTCACAATGGTTTTGAATTTGGGCATGGGGCCACCCCTTCCAGCATGTAACGATTACTGACTGCTTCCTATTCCATCACACCCGCGCGAGCGGGCATGACAGAACAGGGTTCGTCCTAGCAAAAGCCAGGATCGGTTGAAATCGCGTAGGTGAAATAATTAGCCGTCGGGACGGCGGAACTTTTCGTGGCAGGCCTTGCAGGCCCCCACAAAGGCCGGCAGTGCCGCCTTGAAGCCCTTGGCATCGGCGGCGGCGCGCAGCTTTGGGGTGGCAGCCACAAGTGCGGCCTGGGCATCAGCAAAGCCCTTGGCATTACTCCAGACCTCCGGGAGTGCGTCGGTCTTTGCCTTGTCACCCTTCTGGGTGTCGGCACCCCACATGTTGGCCCAATCCGCGCAGGCCTTGTCTTCAGCGTCGTAGGCGGCTTTGAGGGCGGCGGCGTCAAAAGGCTTTTCACCCTTGACCATGGGAGCTCCCAATTTCAGCACTGCGCCATGAGATTTCATGCAGGCTAGGCGGGCCTTGATGGCATCATCAGGGCTTGCGGCATGGGTGGCATTGGCGGCCAACCCCATAAACAACGACAGGCCCAGTGCAGCAGCACTCAACTTCAACTTCATTTCAGTCTCCAATTTTTGGCCCCCGGAGAGGCCACGTGATGCTGCCAACCCGGTCGTAGCCTATCGGGTTGTGGAAGTGTCATTAAATATCGGTAGGGTTGGAATGCAAAAGGCAAAACCCTCGGCAGACCTGTGGATCTGCCGGGGGTCACCTCAGACGTTGCAGGGGAATATCAGCTCTTCGGGCGACGGAACTTTTCGTGGCAACCCTTGCAGCCTTCGCCAACAGCAGGGAAAGCAGCCTTGAACGACGCTTCGTCTGTTGCGGCGCGCAGCTTCTGGGCCGCTTCATACCAAGCGCCCCCAGCGGCCTCGAAGCCCTTGGCATCTGTCCAGATTTCCGGCTTGGCGTAGGTTTCAACGGTTTCACCCTTCTGGGTGTCAGCGCCCCACCATTTGGCCCAATCGGCGCAGGCCTTGTCTTCACCATCATAGGTGGCCTTCAGCGCGGCAGCGTCAAACGGGGCTTCGCCCTTCATCATTGGCACGGCAACCTTCATCATGGCGCCATGGGACTTCATGCATTCCTGGCGGGCCTTGATGGCGTCGTCTGCGGCACCGGCCATCGCGAAACCAGCACTCAGCACCATTGCGGTGCCTGCAATCAAGGACATTGCTCCAAACTTCATTCTTTCCTCCAACTCCAAAGCGTTTGACGTGTTGACGGGAACCGCCACAACAGACGTTACAATAGGTTTGTGGGAATATTCCATCACAAGAATGTCATTGAGAAATTTTTAAGCCTGTTTTCTGAAACCTGACACGAAAATGAACGAAACGTTCGGACGCCCTTCAGCGGGGGTGTGGCTTAATCCTTTGTAAGTTCAACGCCGATAGCTGATGTGCAAGGGATGCAGATATGAAAAACCAAGTTCCAGACCTGAAAGTTTCCACGGCCAAGCGCCTGAGCCCCGAGCTCGATGAATTCCTGCACATGCTGAAGTCGATCGAAGGCGCACCGAAGCCACGTGACCCGTCGCCGCTGCGCGGCTGATCGCTACTACTTCGCACGATTGAAGCGGCCATCGGCATTGCCGGGCCGCTTTTCTGTTGTCGGATACGCGGATCAGCCAGCCTGTGCGGTTTGCCACTGGCCAATGGCCAAGAGCAGGGACTGCGACGTCACAGTGCCGGCAGAGAGTGCGTCTGACACGGCCGAAGCGCCGAAATTCTGCGCGAGCTGGTTCAACCGTGTCCGGCAGGTGGACTGCCCGTGGTGATCGCCGGCATCAGTGCAAGACGCGTAGGTGAGTACGAGATGGTTCATCTCCTGGGCGGCAGCGCGGGCCAGGAGGCTACGCATGCCGGCCGGCAATTCGCTGGAGAAGCTCGCCCAAAGTGAGGATGCCCTCGGCAGTGCCACGGCAAGTGCTTCCGTCGGCTTGCCCAACAGGGCGGCACGTAGGGCACGCCCCAATTCATTGCTGTTGGCGGGCTTTGGCACGGCGCTGTCAAAGGCATCGCGCCAGACCGAATGTTCGGTCGAGTCGGCGAGGAAGGCCGAGAGCGCAAGGATGGGTGTTGCCTTGGCCTGCGGGATGTCGCGGCGGATTGAACGTGCGGCGGTGACGCCATCCATGACCGGCATTTCGATATCAAGAAGGATCACGTCAAAGGCGTTGTTGCGGGCTTCCTCGACAGCGAGCTCGCCGTCTTCGACGGCTACGACATCATAGCCCATGCGTTCAAGCAAAGCGGTGGTGACAACGCGCGTCGTGGTTTGGTCTTCGGCATAGAGCACACGGTGCTTCTTGCCATTGCCGGCAGCATCTTTGCGCAGCTGTCCCGTCGATGTGTCGCGGGTGATGCGTTCAGGTGCAGCCATTGTTACCAGACTCCTAACAAACTTGTCCGCAATTTAACGGATCAAATCTTGCCGAGAGATAACCAGGCCTCTGAAATCCGCACCATGATTAATGGGGCGTGAAGATCACTTGGTGCCGAACATACGGTCGCCGGCGTCACCTAATCCTGGCACGATGTAGCCGACATCATTGAGATGCGAGTCGACAGAGGCCGTGTAGATGGGAACATCCGGATGTTCTTCATGGAAATGCATGATGCCTTCCGGCGCAGAGAGCAACGTGACCAGGCGGATCTCTTTAGCACCTTTTTCCTTCAGGCGCTTGACAGCAGCTGAAACAGAATTGCCTGTTGCCAGCATCGGATCAACCACAATGGTGCGGCGCTCGGCAATATCCTCCGGCACTTTCATATAGTATTCGACCGGTTGCAGCGTCTTGTGGTCGCGGTAGAGGCCGATGTGGCCGACGCGGGCCGACGGAATCAAAGACAACATGCCTTCGAGTAGGCCATTGCCGGCGCGCAGCACGGACACAATCACCAGTTTCTTGCCCTTGAGAATCGGAGCCTCCATCTCCGCCAGAGGCGTGTCGATGGTTTGCGTGGTCATGGGCAAGTCGCGGCAGACTTCGTAGGCCAGCAAGTGGCTGATCTCGTGCAAAAGCTGGCGGAAGACGGCCGATGGTGTGTGCTTGTCGCGCATCAGCGTGAGCTTGTGCAGGACGAGCGGATGATTCACGACAGTGAGGTTCGGTGGAACCTTGAATTCAACGATCTTGCCAGGCATGGGACGGGTCCTCTCCCTTTCTTCTTGCCGCTTCACCGGGCTTGCGGACAAGGGGTGTGACCAAGTTTCCACCGGGATTCTGAGATTGGCCCTTGCAATAACAGGACGGGGTGGTTAGATAGTTGTAACAATTACTGTTACGGATTTAAACCCATGCCCGCGCAAGGCACTGCACATCAGTGGTCTTGAAGGCAAACATCAATCTCAACCTAGCCAATCGATAAAGGAAGATACGACATGGCAAAAGTACTTGTTCTGTATTATTCAGCCTGGGGCCACATGGAGCAGATGGCCTATGCCGCTGCCGAAGGTGCCAAGGAAGCCGGCGCCAAGGTCGACGTGAAGCGTGTGCCGGAACTGGTTCCGGAAGACGTGCAGAAGGCCATGCACTACAAGACCGACCAGAAGGCGCCAATCGCCAAGGTCGATGATCTTGCTGAATATGATGCCATCATTTTCGGCACGGGCACGCGTTATGGCAACATGACGGCGCAGATGAAGAACTTCATCGACCAGACGGGCGGCCTGTGGATGAAGGGTGCGCTGGTTGGCAAGGTGGGTTCTGTCATGTCGTCCACGGCGACGCAGCACGGCGGCCAGGAATCAACGATCCTGTCGTTCCATACCGTGCTGTTGCACCATGGCATGGTGATCGTCGGCCTGCCTTATGCCTACCAGGGCCAGATGGGCCATGATGTGATCCGTGGCGGTTCGCCGTATGGCGCAACGACGCTCGCCGGTGGTGATGGCTCGCGCCAGCCTTCTGCCCAGGACCTGGAAGGTGCCAAGTGGCAGGGCAGCCATGTGGCCAAGATCGCGGCCAAGCTCGCCGCGAAGTAAGGCCTCAGGCGGATTTCAACAACGGGCTGGCCGGGGGCAGGAATGTTGCGTCCTGTGCCCTGACCAGGTGAATGACCTGCTCGGCCATCATTGGGCGAGCAAAATAATAACCTTGCATCAGGCTGCAACCGCAATCCTGCATCAGCCGCAGCTGTTCCTTGGTTTCGACACCTTCTGCCACACAGGCGAGGCCAAGTTTATTGCCAAGCGAGGCAATGGTGTTGACGATCTCACGCGTCTTCAGGTCATCAGCGCCTGCCAGCACAAAGCTGCGATCGATCTTGATCTTATCGAGAGGCAGCTTGTTGATGTAGCTCAGGCTTGAATGGCCGGTGCCGAAATCATCGAGGGAAATGCCACAGCCGAGATTGCGCAACAGTGTCAATGAGCGCAGGGCGCTGTCGAAATCGATCATCAATGTTGTTTCAGTCACTTCAAAGTCGATTCGCTTCGGATCAATGCCGCTCATCTGGATGACGGCAATGATTTGCAGCATGGTGTCAGGCGACGACAGGTTGCGGGCTGACAGATTGAACGAAGCGCGCGCATCGGCGGGCCATTCCGCCATGTCACGAAGCAGGCATTTGAGCAGAACAAGGGTCAATTTGTTGATAAGGGGCGAGGCCTCGGCGGCAGCGATGAACTTGCTGGGTGGCACGTCGCCGAGCAACGGGCTTTTCCAGCGTGCCAGCGCTTCAAAGCAGGTGATCCGCCGTGTGTCCACATCCACAATGGGCTGGTAAGCGAGATACAGTTCTGCGGAAACGCCGGGGCTGCGCAAAGCCTGGTTGATGTTGTGGGAGGTCCGCATGGCTGTCCGGTGTTCGTGGGAGAACAAGACGGCGCGGCCGTTGTGATGCAGCTTGGCCTGATAGAGTGCGTAGTCGGCGCATTCAAACATGTCTTTGGCGGATTGGAATTCAGCCTCATAGAAGGCCACGCCGCATGAGGCGGAGACATCCACCGTGATTTCGCGCAGCTCAAAAGGCGCGCGCAGGGCTTCGCACAGGCTGTTGGCGAAGACCAGAATATCCTTACGGCTGCCTTCCATGATGAAGCCAAATTCGTCGCCGCCAAGGCGGGCCACGAACGTGTCCTTGCTGGCCAGACGCAGCATGCGCCCGGCTGCTTCCACGAGAAGGGCATCACCATAGGCATGGCCGTACCGTCATCAAAATAGCTACAAATGGCTGAGGCAACTGCCCCTGCCCCCATTTGAAAACTTCCAAGTAATGCTGTCGCCGATCCTACGTTTTTTGAAAAAGGTCGGATTGCCAAAGCCATTGCATTTGCTCCAATAATTCCTAAGCAAAAGGTATAAACGGCTATCAAACTCATCAACGACCCCAACGTAAGGTACGATAAAGCCACAACAAATACCAAAGAAACTCCCATAACCGCTTGCACTAACAATCCTCTCAGGGCAATAGTCTGGCTTGAATGGTACTTCAACCACCAACGATTGAATTGACTACCAACTACGAAAAAGGCAGCATTTAAGCCAAATACCCAGCCAAACGTTTGTTCGTTGAGCCCTAGAAGCTTCATGTAAACAAAAGGGGCATTGGAAATAAAGGCAAAAATTCCCGCAGTATTCATGGCAGCAACTAAAGTAAAACCTAAAAAGGCACGGTTTTGTAAAATGGAGTAGAAGTCCGTTAGAACTGCTTTCGGTTTGAGAGATACACTTCGGTCTTTTCCGCGAGATTCGGGTAAAAAGAAGTAGACCAAACCTAGGACGAGACTTGCAAATGCCGCTAATACCCAAAAGATGGCTCTCCAACCAAAGCCAACTACTACAAATCCACCCACCGAAGGCGCAATGATAGGCGCAATTCCCATCACCAAGGTCATGGTTGAAAATACTTGCGCCAAACGGTTGGCAGGAAATACATCACGAACAATAGCGCGGTTGGCTACCATACCCATGCTTCCACCAACGGCTTGAAAAAAGCGCAGGATAATCAATCCCTCAACGGTATCAACCATCGAACACCCAACACTCGCTACAACATAAACACTTAACATCAACATTAAGGGTATTTTACGTCCAAAACGGTCAATAAGAGGGCCGTTAAGAAGTTGTCCCAAACAAATTCCAACGAAGTAGCTACTCATCGAAAAAGCGACTTCGGCGATGGATACGTTAAGTTCTTGGGCGATGGTAGGGAAAGCTGCTAAATACATATCGGTCGAGAAAGGACCGATTCCTTGCAGTGCTCCTAATAATAAAATGATGTTTTGTTCTTGTTTTTTTGTCATAAGAAGGGGTTGTCAAACCTATGAGGTTTTGTACTCGTCCGAATTAGAAACCTCATAGGTTTTGCCTATGTAAAGGGTTGTCAAACCTATGAAGTTTTGGTAATCGTCCGAATCAGAAACCTCATAGGTTTAATTAAATTAAAAATGACTAATTATTGGAATAGTGCAAATTTCCAATAATTAGTCAAAAAATGGTTAGGCTAAATGCGTTTTATTTTGTGCAGAATCAATCAGGTTGTTATGATTAGTAAATTCTACACCCGCTCAAGCACTACGGCATAACCCATACCCACGCCTACACACATGGACGCCAAGGCATAACGCTGATTAGTACGAACAAGCTGATTTACTGCCGCTTGCACAATACGCGTCCCCGACATACCGAGTGGATGCCCAAGAGCAATGGCTCCTCCGTTGGGATTGATTCGGGCATCGTCATCGGCCAAGCCAAGATTGCGCGACACCGCCAAACATTGAGACGAAAACGCTTCATTAAACTCAATTACCGCCATGTCATCAAGGCTTAAACCTGCTTTTTGAAGGGCTTTTTGGGTTGCTCCCACAGGCCCAATCCCCATAATCCGAGGCTCTACGCCCACTACCGCCGAGCTAATAATACGCGCTTTAGGAG
>CALMEZ010000176.1 GCA_937864985.1 uncultured Alphaproteobacteria bacterium | reverse complement strand
CACCTCAACCACCGAGGACAGTTACCTCAAGGTAGTTGGCGCCAAGACCGCCGCCCTGTTCTCAGCTGCAGCGCGCGTTGGCGCCGTCATTTCCAACCGCCCGCGCAATGAGGCGGAAGCGCTGGAATCCTATGGCCGCAACCTCGGCATTGCCTTCCAATTGGTCGATGACGCCCTGGATTATTCCGGCAGCGGCAAGGACATGGGCAAAAGCGTTGGCGATGATTTTCGCGAGCGCAAGATCACCCTGCCCGTTGTCCTCGCCTTCCGCCGCGGCGCCAAGGAAGAACGCGCCTTCTGGAAGCGCACCCTCGAAGAAGGCAACCAGACCGCCGATGATCTGCTTTATGCCCAGAAGCTGATGGAGCGTCATGGCACCATCACCGAAACCCAGGACCGTGCGCGCCACTATGGCCAGCTGGCCAAGGATGCCCTTGCCATCTTTGCCGATAGCGACTGGAAGACGGCCCTGCTCGAAGCCGTCGACTTCTGCATTGCCCGCAGCCATTGAAACAAGGGCGATTTGGTTAACCCAGTCTTATAAATTGCCTAAACCTTGAAACAGTTTTGACAGGGTGGATTAAGGCGCTGCTGCTACAACTCAAGGCTCACATGAGGCTTGGGGACTGCGCATGAAGATTTCTGTCATCACCGTTTGTTACAACGCGGAGAAAACCATCCGCCACACGGTGGAGTCCTTCCTGTCACAAACCTATGCTGATCGCGAAATGCTGGTGGTCGACGGCTGGTCCAAGGACCGCACGCTGGAGATTGTCCGCTCCTACCAGTCACCGCTGATCCGCATCCACAGTGAAAAAGACAAGGGCATCTATGATGCCATGAACAAGGGCCTGAAGATGTATACAGGCGACGCCGTGGGCCTGCTCAATGCCGATGACGTCTACCATGACCGCAACAGCCTGGCGCTGATCGCCGAAGGTCTGAAACAATCACCCATCGTGACAGGCGGCACCAACATGGTGCCGGATCATGTCAGCGGCACCATTGACCGCGTCTGGCAGCCAAAGCCTTTCAAGCTCGGCGCATTCCTCACCGGCTGGATGCCGCCGCACCCGTCAACCTATGCATTGCGAGAGGTTTATGACCAGGTTGGCGGCTTCGACACCAGCTACAAGATCTGTGCTGACTATGAGTGGATGATCCGCGCTATGGAGGTGCATCGCTTCCGCGTGCTGGTGCTCGATCAGATTCTCACGCACATGATGCTGGGCGGGGCCAGCACATCGGGCCTCAAGTCATCCCTCGTCAACATGCGCGAAACAAGCCGCGCCCGCCAGAAATGGCTGGGCTCCGGCAAGATCGACGCCGCCATGGTCGCCAAGGCCTGGGGCAAGGTCCGCCGGATCGCCTTCGGTTAGTCAACGTCCAGGGGCTGCGTGCCTTTCGGCTTCCCCGATGGATCAAGCGTGATCTTCTCGATGCGCGCTTCTGCTTCCTTCAACTTGTCTTCGCAGTGCTTGCGCAGCGCTTCACCACGCTCATAGATCTTGATGGATTCAGCGAGGTCCACCTTGCCGCCCTCAAGCCGCGCCACGATGTCTTCAAGAGCGGCAAGCGCCTTCTCAAAGCTCAGGCTTGAAATGTCATCGGCGTCGGCCATCAGTCTTCACCATCATCAAAATCGTCACTGCCATCATCTTCTGCCTCTGGCAGGGCATCGGAGCCATGCATCAGGGCGTGCACATGAACGCCAACGGACCCCGCCAGCGCCTGCAAATCATAGCCGCCTTCCAGCACCGAAACAACGCGCCCCGAACACATGCTGTCAGCCACTTCCATGAGGCGGACCGTGGCCCAGGCAAAGTCTTCCTCGGTCAGTTGCAGGCTTCCCAGGGGATCGCGCGCATGGGCATCAAAGCCCGCCGACACCAGAATGAGATCAGGCGAGAAGGTTTCCAGCGCCGGCAGAATGAAGGTCTGCATGGCGGCGCGGAACTCAAGCCCTGTATCACCGGCTTTCAGTGGCGCATTGAAAATGTTGCCCACCCCTGTCTCGTCAGCACTGCCGGTGCCGGGATAGAGTGGCATCTGGTGCGTTGAGCCATAGAACAGGTTTTCATCCGACCAGAAAATATCCTGCGTGCCATTGCCGTGATGCACGTCGAAATCAACCACGGCCACACGCTCGGCGTCATAGCGCTCGCGCGCATAAAGAGCCGCGATGGCCACCTGGTTGAAAAAGCAGAAACCCATGGCCTTGTCGCGCTCGGCATGATGGCCGGGCGGGCGCAGCGCGCAGAACACATTGTCGGCTTCACCGCGGAACACAGCATCAACCCCTGCCGTTGCTGCACCGACGGCGCGGTAGGCCGCCTCCAGCGTGCCGGGGCTCATCACCGTATCCGGATCAAGATATTCAAATCCCTGCTCCGGTGCGGTTGATTTCACACGGCGCAAGTGCTCCTGCGTGTGCGCCAGGAGGATATGTTCATCAAGCCCGCGCGGTGCATCCCTGCGCAGGATGCCGCTCAGCGCCGAGGCCCCCAGAACAGCATTCACGGCCTTGATGCGGTCCACACGTTCAGGGTGGCCCGGCGGCGTCTCGTGGGCGAGTGAGGATTGATGGGTGAAAACGAGCGTGGTCATGACAATTGGATTGCAACCTGTCCTGCTGCTATAGGGCGGGCAACATGTTTTCTGCCAGTGAAATATCAAGAGCCGTGAAGATCCTGCGCGCGGGCGGGCTGGTCGCTTTCCCGACCGAGACCGTTTATGGCTTGGGGGGCGATGCCACCAACGATGCGGCCGTGGCGCGCATCTATGCCGCCAAGGGCAGGCCGCAATTCAATCCGCTGATTTCGCACGTGGCAGAAACCCATCAGGCGCTGGCGCAAGGTGAATTTTCAAAACAGGCCGAGAAACTTGCCGCCGCCTTCTGGCCCGGCCCCCTCACCATCGTTGTACCGCGCCGCAGGGATTGCACTGTGTCACTGCTCGCATCGGCAGGCCTCGACACCATCGCGCTACGCGTGCCCAACCACCCGCTGGCGCTTGCCCTTCTCAAGAGTGTCGACCGGCCCATCGCCGCCCCCAGCGCCAATGCCTCAGGACGTATCAGCCCGACAACAGCCGATCATGTGCTCCAGTCCCTGGGCGACAAGGTCGACATGGTTCTGGATGGCGGGCCGTGCAGTGTTGGCGTGGAATCGACGGTGGTTCAGTTCCGCGACGGCAAGGCCTATCTGCTGCGGCCCGGCGGTCTGGCACGCGAAATGATCGAATGCGTCATTGACGAAAAGCTCCTCGCGCCACCGGGTGAGCAATCGCTCCACAGCCCCGGCCTGCTGGCCAGTCATTATGCACCGCGCGCAAAACTGCGGCTCAACGCCAAAACGCCGGAAGGCGATGAGGCCTTTATCGGATTTGGCGACACGGCATTTGGCCCCTACTCCCTCTCACAGAAGGGCGATGTAACAGAAGCCGCCGCCAATCTGTTCCGCATTTTGCACGACGTGGATGCAACTGGTGTGACGCAGATTGCCGTGGCGCACATTCCGGACAAAGGTCTTGGCGAAGCTATCAATGATCGCCTGCGCCGCGCGGCCGCGCCACGGGATATCACATGACAAGGCCTCCATCAGCACAAACATTGGCCGCCTTCGCCGCCATTGTCGGGGACAAGGGCGTGTTGACCAGCGAGGGCGACAAGGAGCCCTATCTCCAGGAATGGCGCGGGCTGTGGCATGGCAAGACACCTGTGGTGTTGCGCCCTTCATCAACGCAGCAAGTCGCCGACATCCTCAAGATCGCCAATGCGGCCCAATGCGCCATCGTGCCCCAATCCGGCAACACCGGCCTCGTTGGCGGCCAGACGCCCAATGCCAATGGCAGCGAAGTGGCCTTGTCGCTGGACCGCATGACAAAAATCATCGCTGTCGATGCCGCCAATGACACAATCACTGTTGAAGCCGGTGCCACGCTGAAATCCGTGCAGGATGCAGCCCAAGCCGCGAACCGCATGTTTCCCTTGAGCCTTGCCTCCGAAGGCACCTGCCGCATTGGTGGCAATCTCTCCTCCAATGCCGGCGGACTCAACGTCCTTGCCTATGGCAATGCGCGGGAACTGTGCCTGGGGCTGGAGGTGGTGCTCGCCGATGGCCGCGTACTCAACACCTTGAATGGCCTGCGCAAGGACAACGCAGGCTATGACCTGCGCAACATCTTCATTGGGGCAGAAGGCACCCTCGGCATCATCACGGCAGCCACGCTGAAACTGTTTCCGCAGGTGAAGCACCACGCCACAGCCTTCGCCGCCGTGCCCTCGCCCGAGACTGCCCTGCAACTTTTGTCCTTGGCAAAGCAGCACAGTGGCAACTGTCTCATCGCCTTCGAACTGATGGCAGACCTGTGCATTGAATTCGCCGTGCGGCACATGAGGCAGGTTCGTCCCTTCCAGTCGCCATGGCATGTGCTGCTGGAACTGGCCGATGCACCCGCAGGCCAGCTTGAAGCCATTCTGGAAACCGCCATGGAGCAGGGTTTGGTGACGGATGCCGTGTTGGCCCTGAATGAACAGCAACGCCAAAGCTTCTGGTCATTGCGGGAATCGATTTCGGAATCGCAAAAGCCGGAAGGCGGTTCCATCAAGCACGACATTTCCGTGCCGGTCTCGCAGGTGCCGCGTTTCATTGCCGAGGCCACGCCCGCCGTTGCACGCTTCCTGCCCGGCTGCCGTTTCGCCACCTTCGGCCACATGGGCGATGGCAACCTGCACTTCAACGTGTCGCAACCCATTGGCATGGACAAGCAGGCCTATCTCGACAAGTGGCACGCCATGAATGACATCGTGCATGGCATTGCCGTGGGGCTCGGCGGCTCCTTCAGCGCTGAGCATGGTGTTGGCACGTTGAAGGTAGAAGACATGCGCCGCTACAAGTCAGCAGTCGAACTCGACGTGATGCGCGGCCTGAAACGCCTGTTTGACCCCAACAATATTCTGAGCCCAGGCCGCGTCGTACCAGACCTCTAGAGCAATCCCATCTGTCCGCCGTCCGGCTTTGGCGGTGGCGGCTTTGCACCGCTGCGCGGCACGACAGTCGGCGCCATGATGAAGAAATCATCTGGTGCAGGACGCATCAGCGGCGCCACATCTTGCAGGTTCTCATTCCGGCAATCGAGCCAGGTTTCAAAATCACCAGGCTGAATCACAACGGGGCTGCGCGTGTGAATGGTGGCGACCAGCGCATTGGCAGTCGTTGTGATGATGGCTGCCGTCTCGAGCTCTGATCCATCCGGCCCCATCCAGTGCTCCCAGATTCCGGCAAAACCCATCAGGCCGCGATCGTGCCTTTGGATGTAATAGGGTTTCTTCTTGCCTGGCACGTCACCTTCCCATTCATAGAAACCATCGGCCGGAATGAGACAGCGGCGCCGGCGAATGGCATTGCGGAAACTCGGCTTTTCCGTGATCGTCTCGCAGCGCGCATTGATCAGCGGCTTGCCGGGCAAAATCTCCTTCGCCCACGACGGCACGAAGCCCCATCGCACCAGCGCAAAGTGCCGCACATCACCACTTTGCCGCACAATGGCAATGGGTTGCGATGGCGCAACATGCTGACGCGGCGGAAAATCAGGATGCTCCGCATAGTTGAACAGGTTGCGCACCTCTTCCGGCATGCGCGAGAAACTGTATAGTCCACACATGGCAACAGAGATTAGCAGTCCCCGCCCGATCATCAAGGCAGCTTCAGCCTGCGTGTGGCGCGGGGATGACGTTCTGCTTGTGGAGCGCGGCAAGGCCCTGGGCCAAGGCATGTGGAGCCTTCCGGGTGGCAAGCTTGAAATGGGGGAAACGCCAGTCGAGGCCGCTGCACGTGAACTTCTGGAAGAGACCAATGTCAGGGCCGACCTGCAGCAGCATGTCGGAGATTTCTCTGTGGATGCAGGTGAAGTGCGCTATGTGATCTCCTGTTTCACCGGCCATTTTTTGGCGGGCGAAGCCACCGCAATGAGCGATGCAAGGTCTGTGGCATGGGTAAACTGGCAGCAGATCAGCGCCTTTCGCCTCGCGCCAAACATCACCGAAGCGGTTACGATTGCGCGCAACTTGATAAGTCTTTGAATAGAATATCCCTTTGGATATTAACCTTCCTTTAAGGTTCGACTCCCCGCTAACCTTGTTCCTGCTATGGTGAATACGCACTCCATGCGGCACTTACCACAGGCACTTTTGCGGACATCATGTACAAGCAGACCTACAAGGCAACTGAAGGCGCGCCCCAGCCACAAGAAGAAAAACAGGCCGCGCTTCGCTTCATTCTCGAAGCCTGGGAAGAAGCTGTCTATGACGGACTGCATCCTGATTGCATCGCGTCTGCAGCCATTTTTGCAGCCCTGTCCGACATGATCGAGAGTTATGGCGAAGAGCCTGTGGCCGTCATGTGCGAGCGACTGCCCGAGCGCATCCGATCCGGTGAATTCACCGTCACCAAGACCAAGCAATAACAGTCAAACGATTGCAGCGCTGACGATCCACCAGTCGGGGTGGCGCGTCTGCAGATGTTTGGCTGCGGTTTGCGCAGCCTCAAGACTGTCCGCCAAACCAAAGCAGGTGGCACCAGAACCTGACATGCGGACACTGTGCAATCCCTCGGCCTTCCCGAGGGCGATGAGCACATCGGCGATCACCGGCACGGCGCTAATCGCAGCTTCAGTCATGTCATTGCGCCACAAGGCGGGCGCATCCGGGTCAAGTCCGCTGCGATAAGTTTCGCCATTTTTCAATCCCATGGCCTTGAACACCGCGCTGGTGGCGCACGGCACGCGCGGATTGGCCAGCACAATGGCTGCGGCCACCGGGTTTGCGAGGGGCGTCAGGGTTTCACCGACACCTCGCATGCGAACACTTCGGCCTTCAAGGCACACAGGCAAATCAGCGCCGAGTTGCAGCGCCAGCATTGTGAGCTGCGATGGCGCGAGCGATGCCCCCATCAATCGCAACAGACCACGCAAGGCCGCGGCCGCATCAGTCGAACCGCCGCCAATGCCCGAGGCAACAGGAAGATTTTTCTCCAGCACAAAACGCACCGGAGGACAGGCAACATGGGACGACAACAGCGCATGCGCCTTGAGCACCAGATTGCTTTCGTCTGTTGGCACATCAGATGCGAACGGGCCATTGACGGCAAGGCTGGTCACGGCCGCCGGTTCAAGCACCAGCGAGTCGCCATAGTCGGCGAAAGCCACGATCGAATCCAGTTCGTGATAGCCATCGGCCCTGCGGCCAAGTACATGCAGCGCCACATTGACCTTGGCGCGCGCCCTTTCGACAACGACAGAGGGCATCAGCCGTTGGTGGCTTTCGGTGCGCCGGCATCAGCCGGTTTCACAGGCGGCGGCAGGTCCGGCAGGCCGTTTTTCAGCTTGTCCTCGATGCGCACCAGGTCCTTGGCATCGGGCTTGTTATCCTTGGCGTGTTGCCACTGGAAGTGCGCCTCCAGCTTGCGGCCAACGCGCCAATAGGCATCGCCGAGGTGTTCCGCAATGATCGGGTCACCGGCCTTCAGGTCGACCGCACGTTCGAGGTGTGGCAAGGCCTGGTCAAAATCGCCCATCTGGAAATAGGCCCAACCCAGACTGTCCACGAAGAATCCTTCATTCGGCTTCAGCTCAACGGCCTTCTTGACCATGCCGATGGCTTCTTCGAGTTTCATCTTCTTGTCGATCAGCGAATAGCCGAGATAATTGAGAACATTCGGCTCATCCGGCTGCAGCTCGAGCGCCTTGCGGAAATCCACTTCCGCCTTGTCCCACTGGTTCAGCCGTTCGTAGCAAATGGCCCGGTCATAGATGATACGCCACTGGTTCTTGCCAATCGACGGCAGAAGCCTAAGCGCTGCATCATATTGTTCGATCGCCTTGTCATATTTTTCCGAGAATCGGGCAAGGCTGCCCAGCGACACATGGGCATCAAAATTTGAAGGGTCCTTGGCAATCATGCCCTGCAGAAGGGCTTCGGCTTCGCTGTTTCGGTCCAGCTGTTGCAGGTTGCTGGCAATTTCAAGCTCCGCGGCCGGGCGCAGCGGCGAGTCCGCCGGAATGGCCTGATAGGCGGTGATGGAATCCTCGAAGCGCTTCATGCCGGAGAGAACATCACCCAGCATGATCTGCGTCACCACCTGATTAGCGCCGTGATCCATGGCAAGGCGCGTATACAGCAGCGCAATGTCGATGCTCTGGTCATCATTCATGATGGCCGCCAGCGACGACATTGTTTCACCCACGCCACGCTCCGGGGTCGACGCAAAGGCCTCCGGTTTTTTCTTGGCGGCAAGGTCCGCCTTGGCCTTGGCAATCAGCGGGTAGTTGTCGGTCTTGGCGAGGAAAGCATCATAGACTTTCCCGGCCTCATCAAATTTGCCGTTCCGCTCCAGATAATTGCCATAGGCCTGCACGATCCGAAGGCTGGTGGCGTTCTGCTCATAGGCCTTCTTGTAAGCGGCCTCAGCGCGCACCGGCGAGTTTAGGTAATCAGCAATCAGCGCCGACTGGAACGACTTGAAGTTGGCAAAATTCTCATTGCTGTCGAGCTTGTCCAGTTCCTTCAGAGCCGCGTTGAGTGAGCCCTCGCCGGCATAAGTCCAGGCCGTCAGCATGGCCGAGGTCAACTCGCCGAGCGGTGTGTAAGCCGCCTCTGCAAAATCCTGGCGGGCCTCGGCGTATTTCTTGTTGCGGAAAGACTTGAGGCCCGTCACCAGCCGCGCCATGCGGTGCTGGCTGTTGTATTTCAGAACTTGCGGCGCCAACTCTTCTGCCGCCGGAATATTGCCATTGGTGAGGCGCATCAGGAACAGCTGCTCGATGATCCCGGGATTGCCAGGATCCTGCTTCATCGCAGCTTCAAGATAGGCCGAAGCAGAGGCCGCATCCTTGGCCTGCGCCGCCGACCGGCCTGCCAGAAAGTTCCCGGACAATGATTGTGCCGTTTCCACAGGTGTGGCGGAAATGGCCGTCGAAGTGCACAAAGCCAACAGAAGGCCGGCAAGGCGGAGTGATTTGAAGGTCATGGAAATCCTGGAAATATGGCCATCTGGCCCACACATTGGCCTATGAGTCGTGCCGCCAAATTGGGGTTTTTTCGAGGACGCCGCAACCAAAAAAGAAACCGGCGGAATTGCCTCCGCCGGTTCCCGTTTGAGTGGCCTTCAGCTTACTTGCTGACGTAAATCATCTTGTTGAGCACGTTCTGGCCGACATGGTCGAAGAACGAGACAAGGTCGCCCGGCGTCGAAGAGTGGGCATAGTGGCTTGCGTCCGTGGCGCAGGCCTTGAGGTTGGCCAGTGACTGGGCGGAGATGCCCGAGCCGAACGATGTCACGTAAAGTTCCACGCCAGAATCCTTGATTTTCTGGCAAGCCTGAAGCATCGCGGTGTCGATGGCGTTGGCGCCCGCCGTCGCATCAGTTGTTCCGAAGCGGTTGTAGGCGCTTTGCTCACCGATGAAGCCATAGGCTGAGTAGGTCGAGTTGTTATAGCCACCTGAACCTTCGTTGACGTTGTTGTCACCGTCGGTCATCATGATCATAACCTTCTGCCAGCGCGGATCGCCATAAGGCGAGATTCCAGCCGACGGAATGGGGCCAGAGCCCTGAACCTTCGTGAATGGTGCGCCAGGCGAAATGGTCCGCATGCCCCAAGCCAGGCCTTCCGGAATGACCGTATTGCCCTTCGGTGACATGGCATCAATGCCAGCTTCAATTGTCGCCCGGTCATAAGTCATCGGTACAACCGCTGACGCCGCACAATTCTGCCAAGGACCTTCGCCAGCGGAGTCGGCTGGTGCCGCTTCCGTACCGATCACCTTGCCGTCATACTTGGCGTAGTTCTGTTGCTTCTTCAGCAGCTTTGCGGTCGTCGAGTAAGCACCGCTGTCCGTCGTGTAAGTCGATGTCAGGCCCGTATATTCATTGGGCGTGCCGGACGTACCAATGTAGTTTGAGCCATAGGTCGAAGTTGTTGTATTGCTCGACGACGTGCCGGGCACGTCCGGCACGAAATAGGCCGGGAACAACGTGTTGCCGTCAGCCTGTGTCGGAGCTGCGTCGTTCACATTGTAATCGGTGCCCGCAGCAGCAACGCCGCGCATGCGCGCCTCAACGCAGCCGTTCCAGGTGTTGTAGGTTGTCGCGTTGGCTTTGGTCCGTGTCCAGGCATAATAGTTGTTCCAGACGGCAGGGGAAGCCGGATCAAAATTGGTGCGCGACAGCGGGTTCAGGCCCGCCGTGTCAATCCAGTTCATGTCGAAATCATAGCCAGCCGGATTGAGGCGAACAGCGGCAGCGAACGGAACCAGCGACACGCGCAGATATTCGCTGCGCGGCTGACTGGCGAGATCGCCGCTATAGATCGTGTCCAACAACTGGTGGGCAGCAGATTTCGCGCCAGACATTTTGCCGCCGGACGCCATCGAGCCTGTGGTATCCATGACAATGGCAAGTTCAATCGGGCGCATGGCCTTCTTGATCGTCGAGGAGGCATTGATCGTCATCGACTGCACACCAGCCAGCGACATGATGGTGGTCGGGAAGGTGAGGCTTGACTTGAGGGTCACGGCCTGGCCAGTCACCGTCACATCGGTGGCGATGCTGGGCGCAGAGCCTGTGTCACCCTTGTAGTCGGCGAGAATGTATTTCTTGGCGAGGTCCTGCAGATAAACCTTGTTGGCAGCCAGCGTGGCTTCATCGAGGCCTGCAGTCGCAGACTTGTCATCACCGGCAATGGCCAGTGCCGCGGCATCAACCGCGCCATAGAACGCCGCCTGCTCGCGGCTGGCGCGCATCATGTCGACGGCTGCACCTGTCGCAAGGAACAGCGGAATGGCCGAAAGCCCCAGGATCTGCAGAACAGAACCTTCTTGGTCCTTCAAAAAGCGCTTCCAGATTGGCTTTTTGCGTTCAGAAGTCGTTTTGCCGTTGAAACGGGACATGGAAATACCTCGCTGCTTTGGACCAGAAGTACAACCCTGGTCTCAACAAGCGGTTTCTCTGTTGAGTTTATTTTTAATGATCGGCCAGTGTGGTGCCTATAGGCTGCGCGATGCTTAATGCCGCGTTAACGAAAAAGGCCTCCGCTGGGAGGCCTTTTGCTGAACGCCAGCATCACATGTTGGGGTAGTTCGGCCCCTCGCCACCTTGCGGCACGGTCCATACGATGTTCTGTGACGGGTCCTTAATGTCACAGGTTTTGCAGTGAACACAGTTCTGGTGGTTAATGACGAACTGCGGGGCGTGGCCTTCAGTCCTTACCACTTCGTAAACACCAGCCGGGCAATAACGTTGTGCCGGCTCGTCATACAGCGGCAGGTTGATCGCAATGGGCACTTCCGGGTTGGTGAGCTTGAGGTGCGCTGGCTCATCTTCCTCATGGGCGGTGTTGGAGAAGGCCACATTGGTGAGGCGGTCAAAGGACAGAACACCATCCGGCTTGGGATAGTTAATCACAGGAAAATCCTGCGCCCGGCCTGTGGCGGCGGCATCGGTCTTGCCATGCTTCCACGTGCCAAGGCCAAAGCCGAACAGCGTGTTCATCCACATGTCGAGCGCGCCCAGAGCCACGCCACCGATGAGGCCGAGCTTCGACCACATGGGTTTAACGTTCTTGACACGTTTCAGGTCTTCATAGACCCACGAGTTCTCATAGGCGGTCTCATAGGCTACCAGCTCGTCGGCACTGCGGCCTTCGGTAATGGCGGCGACCGCTGCCTCAGCCGCCATCATGCCGGTCTTCATGGCATTGTGGCTGCCCTTGATGCGCGGCACGTTGACGAAACCCGCCGAGCAGCCGATCAGCGCGCCCCCTGGAAATGTCAATTTCGGCACCGACTGGAAGCCGCCTTCGGTAATGGCACGCGCGCCATAGGCCACACGGCGGCCACCCTCCAGCACCTGCGCAATCAGCGGATGATGCTTGAAGCGTTGAAATTCCATGTAGGGGAACAGGTGAGGGTTCTGGTAGTTCAGGTGCACCACAAAGCCGATCGACACCAGATTGTCTTCCAGGTGATACATGAAGCTGCCGCCACCCGTCTTCATGCCCAGGGGCCAGCCCATGGTGTGCGTCACCTGGCCCTGCTTGTGGTTCTCGGGCTTCACTTCCCAGAGTTCCTTCATGCCGATGCCGAACTTCTGTGGCTCCTTGCCGTCCGACAGGTTGAAGTGGTTGATCAGCTGTTTGGCGATGGAGCCGCGCACGCCTTCGGCGATCAGCACATATTTGCCGCACAGCTCCATGCCAGGCTGATAATCGGCCTTGTGCGTTCCGTCCTTGGCAATGCCCATGACCCCGGCCACAACCCCGCGCACCGCGCCCTTGTCGTCGTAAAGAACTTCAGACGCCGCAAAGCCCGGATAGATTTCAACACCGAGTGCTTCAGCTTGAGTGGCCAGCCAGCGGCAGACATTGCCCAGCGACACCGCATAATTGCCGTGGTTGCTCATCAGCGGCGGCATCAGGAAGTTCGGCATGCGCAACGCCCCCTTCGGGCCGAGCACGAAGAAGCGGTCTTCCTTCACTTCCGTGTTCAGGGGAGCGCCTTTCTCTTTCCAGTCAGGAATCAGTTCATTCAGCGCGATCGGGTCAACGACAGCACCCGACAGGATATGCGCTCCGACTTCCGAACCCTTTTCGAGGAGGCAGACAGTCGTATCAGGGGACAGTTGCTTCACGCGGATGGCCGCAGCTAGGCCCGCCGGGCCTGCCCCCACGATCACCACATCATAGTCCATTCTCTCGCGCGAAATCTCGGTCACAACTATCCCCAGCATTTGCTATTGTCAGGCCCCCTGATATAGGATTTCTGCAAGCCGGAACAGGCCCTCAATACAACATGACACCACACCAATCCGATCTCACACCAGCTCAGGCCGCCGATGCACTGGCCTGGCTTGTGGAGATGGGCGCAGATGAAATTCTGCTTGAGGCACCAGTGAACCGCATGCTCGCTGTGCCTGCCCCCGAACCGGTGGAATCAGTATCTGTCCCAACACCGCGTCCGCCGCTGCGGCAAGCCGTTGCGCCGTCACCACGGCCTGTACAACCACCGCCTGCGGCTTGGGCAGCAACAGCCAACGCCGAAGACCTGCTGGCGGAGGCCATGCGCCGTGCCGCTGCCTGTCAGACAATTGCCGACATTGCCGCCGCACTGACGGGCTTCGATGCCCACCCCCTGAAGAAAACGGCCAGCAACCTCTGCTTCATGACCGGCAATATACAGGCGCGCGTGCTTTTGCTGTGCGACAGGCCCCGCAGCGAGGAAGACCGCTCAGGCGAGGTTTTGGCCGGCAAGCATCAGGTGCTGGCCGAACGCATGCTGGCAGCCATCGGCCTGTGTTGCGTCGAGGAACGCGACAACGCTGAACAGATCCTGATGGCCAACCTCATTCCCTGGCGGCCGCCGGGTAACCGCGCACCCACGGACCTTGAAATCAATCTCTGCCTGCCGTTCACGCGCCGCCTCATCGAAATCGCGTCGCCCAAGGCCATCCTCTGTTTCAGCGCCCTGCCCGGCCAGGTTCTGGCTGGTGGCGAAGACTCGATCCCCAAGGCCCGCGGCAAATGGCTTTCGGTTGAGGCAGGCAATCGCAGCATTCCCATGATCGCCACCTTTCACCCCGAAACACTTCTGAAAAGCCCCGGCTCCAAACGCCTCGCCTGGCATGACCTGCAGGCCTTCCGGGATAGGCTGGAACAACCATGACTGAAAAACCACCGCGTGATTTTTTGCCAGCCGGCATCGCCGTCATCACGGTGTCAGACACACGAACGCCAGCCGATGACAAATCCGGCGACACATTGGCGGGCCGCATCTCGGCGGCGGGTCACCGTCTCGCCGAGCGCCTGATTGTCAAAGACGAGGTGCGCCAGATTCGCGCCGCCGTTCGCAAGTTGGTCAAGCGCCAAGACGTGGATGTGGTCATCACCACCGGCGGCACCGGCCTCACCGGGCGCGACGTCACCATCGAAGCGCTGCGGCCGCTCTTCGACAAGGAAATCGAAGGCTTCGGAACCGTGTTCCACATGATCTCGTTCCAGAAGATCGGCACCTCAACCATGCAATCGCGCGCCACGGCTGGCGTTGTCTCAGGCAAATATGTGTTCTGCCTGCCGGGATCACCCGGCGCCTGCCGCGATGGCTGGGACGATATCCTTGTGAAGCAGCTGGACTATCGCCACCACCCCTGCAACTTCATCGAAATCATGCCGCGGCTGGACGAGCATTTGAGACGGACAGGGAAGTAACTACCCCAAGATGTGTTTGGCGTTTGCCTCAACATGTCGCTCACGCTGCAAGATCACATCATAGTCAGCAGCAGAAAGAACCGAAAACCCGCCCAGAAGCAATCGGGTGCGCGTCTCCGCCAAGGCCTCATCTGCAAACACTTGTTGCAGGGCCAACCGCAATTTCACCACGTCTCCGCCCCGCGTAATGAATGGCAATCCCGGCACCTGCGGCGAACGCGCGATTTCGTGCAAACCTTCCAGCAGCGACGGGCGATAGCGGCGGGCCAGTTCCACGCACACGCAATCAATGGCGCAGACATCGGCGCGCCCTGCCTGTACGGCTTCGAGGGAGGCAGTGTGGCCCCCACTCTCAACACTTTCGCTAAAGAACCGCCCCTCTTGCGCCAACCCTGCAAACACCAGTTTCAGCGCCAGCATGCCGGACATGGAATCAAAGCCATTCACGGCAGCGCGGCTGCCCCGGAACGACTCTAATGGCTTCTTTTCGCGGGCAAACACGATGCTGCGGTAAAAGGGCCCATCACAGCCGTCCGCCACATAATGCGGTGTGGCCACCAACTTCACCTTGCCGCGCAATGCATGGGTGAACGGATAGCCGCAAGTCTGGCTGAACAGCAGGCGGGGGTCTGTCCAGGGCGCTGAATAATCGCCGCCCCGCTGAAGGTCCCCCGCCACTCCCAGAGCCTTCGCCAAGGCATCCCAGAACCGGTCTGTATCCTCACGAATTTCCGGCCAGTCATACATGGGAAGCGAAGCAATCACGGTGGTCATGGTGAAAACAATTGATCCTTGTACGGTGTTCTGTGGCGTTGTGGCAGTGGCGAAAACCAGCCGCCGGATGTATTCTAAACCACATGGCAACATCTTTCTCAAACCGTCCCGTGGAGTGGCCAACCATCGCAGTGATCGTCACTGTGTACCTCGTCCTCGGCCTGCTGCTGGCCTATCATGCCATGTTACCCTGGTGGGTGATCATGCCCATCGGTGCCTATGCCGCAGCGCTGCATGTCTCCTTGCAACACGAAGTGCTGCACGGCCACCCCACGCGGAACCGCTGGCTGAATGAGGCGTTGGTGTTTGTCACCCCCACCATGTGGCTGCCCTATCACCGCTATCGCGAGACACACCTTGTCCACCACAATGATGCCTATCTCACAGACCCGCACAAGGACCCGGAATCCTATTACCTCCTGCCGGAGGAATGGGCCTCAATGCCCGGCATCAAACGCGGCCTCTACACCATGAACCAGACACTTGCGGGCCGCATGGTCATGGGTCCGGCCATCAGCATCTTCCGCTTCTGGGGTCCGGAATTGCGTGATTGCCTTGCTGGTGACCGCGCCAAGATCCAATCTTGGGCCATCTTCGCTGTTGCTCTGTTTGTCACGACCACTATCGTCCACTGGTTCGGCATGCCCCTGTGGAAATATGTCGTGCTGGTTGCTTATCCGGGAATTGCGCTCGCGCTTGTGCGTTCGTTCTGTGAGCACCAGGCCGCAGAAAAGGTGGAGCACCGCACCATCATCGTCGAGGCATCGCCATTCTGGTCCCTGCTGTTCCTCAACAACAATCTGCACGTGGCCCATCACGAACGCCCCGCCATGGCATGGTATCGCCTGCCCGCCCTTTATCGCGCCGAACGTCAGGCCATGATCACGCGCAACAACGGATATTTGATGCGCGGCTATTCCGAAATCTTCCGCCGCTATTTCTTCAAGGCAAAGGAGCCCGTGCCTTACCCTGAGGTGCGCTGGCTGAAGCCGTGACCATTGCCACGCCACTGTCGCAGCGCTTCAGGCGCGACGTGGCACCGGTGCCGGTGGCATCCCCGCGCTTTTCGGTCGTCAATGTACCACTGGCTGAAACGCTTGGCCTCGCTACGGATTTTTTTGAACAGCCCGAAACACTTACTGCCCTCTCTGGCAATGGTCCATTCCAAGACCAGTCACCCGTTGCACTGGCTTATGCAGCCCATCAGTTCGGCAACTGGGTGCCATTGCTCGGCGATGGCCGCGCCCACCTCATCGCCACACTGAAAACACCCGCCAACAAAACTGTCGAACTGCAGTTGAAAGGCTCCGGCCCCACGCCCTATTCCCGCAATGGCGATGGCCGCGCCACTTTGGGTGCCATGCTTCGCGAATTCCTGGTCAGCGAAGCCATGGCAGGCCTTGGCATCCCCACCACGCGATCACTCGCTGTCGTGGCCACCGGCGAAGATGTTTATCGGCGCCGGGCGGAACCTGGCGCTGTGTTGACACGTGTGGCGACAAGCCATGTACGCGTTGGCACCTTCCAATATGCCATGGCCCATCTCGACCGTGACGCTCTTGTTGAACTGGCCGAACATGAAATCGTCCGCAGCTACCCGGACCTCGTGGGGCAGGAAGATCGCTTTCTCCTGCTGCTGCGCGGTGCCATCGCGCGTCAGGCACAACTGATCGCCCGCTGGATGTGCGTGGGCTTCATTCATGGCGTAATGAACACTGACAACATGGCCATATCCGGTGAAACCATTGACTTCGGTCCTTGCGCCTTCATGGATGCCTTCCACCCAAAGAAGGTCTTCAGCTCTATCGATGAATATGGCCGCTATGCCTGGGACCAGCAGCCGGCCATTGCACTGTGGAATCTCACACGCTTTGCTGAATGCCTGCTGCCGCTCTTGAACAACGACCGCGAGGCCGCCATTGCCCAAGCCCGCACCGAGCTTGAACTGTTCTATCCTCAGTTCGAAAGCGCCTTCGAAGCTGGCATGCTAAAGAAATTCGGGATCACAATACGGCATGACAGCGATGGCGAATTCATCGCCACCATGCTGCGCCATATGATGGAAGGGCGCGCTGATTTCACGCTCGCATTCCGCAAGCTGACACAGCATGCTGCCGAAGATGTATCCGTAGATCTGCAAAGCCAGTTTGCCACCCAAGCATCAGGCCTTGCCTTCATGGCGCACTGGCGTGATCGGCTTGGCAGTGAAACACCTGATGTCGCAGGCATGCAGCAGGCCAACCCCATCTACATCGCCCGCAACCATCAGGTTGAAGCCGCACTGGCAGAAGCCGAGCATGGCAACATGACCCGATTCAACAGATTTTGGGAACTGCTGCGAACACCCTTCACCGAACATCCGACAAGCGGCGGCTTCGAAGCCGCACCCCTGCCGGATGAAGAAGTGACTCAGACCTTCTGCGGAACCTAAGCGTCAGCGAATGGCCACGCCATAAGCCATGGAATGGGTCTTGAGCCATTCCATGAAGCTTTCGGAAAATCCGCGGAACACCGAGATCTGATAGGCATCCGAAGCAACGCGCGTCAGATGAGCGCCAACATGGGCGATCTGCGTCAAGGCAGACTTGCCCACCGGAAAGCGCTCATCGCGCAGATCAACCGGTGTACCCTTGGCCAGGATTTCGCGGGCCTTTTCACCCGCAATCTGGAACACGACGCGGCCATGGCTTTGGTCCACGACAGAGGCCAGCTCGCCAACCTTCTTGCGAACCGCTTGTTCCACTTCACCATCAGGTTTGCCAACGGCCATGACAAAAAACTGGTCGGCACCCGCCCAGCGCACGTCCATGCCTTTCAGCGCCGTAACAGCTTCTTCAAGCTGCTTCTTCTTGCGCCGCCGCGCCATGACCAGAACCGTCGACACCGCTTTCAGAACGGTAATTTCACTTCCAGGCTTTCCACTTCCACTCCCGAAGCGCCCCCGCGCCTCGCCGTCCGCCACGGGCAATTCCCGTGTCAGGACAGTCGATACCTTCGTCTCAGACATTCAGTCTCCTGTTCTCCTTGTCGAAATGGACGGGATCACAAATTTCCGCATCCATTGTGATGTTTCTGAGGCCATCAAACACCTTGACAACCTCTCCGATGCGCGCCCGCCCGTTGGCAAACAGGGCCAGGCCCAGCCACATGCCGCACATGGGTGACCATGCAACTGATGATATGTAGCCTTGGTCATTGGCCATGCTGGGCGTGTCGCCCCGCTTCAACAGGTGCGACCCGGCCCGCAGGCGGTCACCCTTGTCCACGGGGCGGATGCCGACCACGCACTGCCGGTTTGCATCGGTCAAGCCCTCGCGGGACGCCATCATCCGCCCGATGTAATCCTTCTTGGTAGACATCATCTTGCCGAGGCCCAGATCCGCAGCCGTGGTGGTGCCATTCAGTTCGCCGCCCGCGACGTGACCCTTTTCCACGCGCATCATCGACAGCGCTTCAACACCATAGGGCACAATGCCGAAGTCGCGACCCGCACGCATCAGGCTGCGCGCCACCTGGCTGCCATAGTCGGCCGGCACCGCCAGCTCATAGGCATGTTCCCCCGAGAAAGAGATGCGGAACAACCGCGCCTGCATGCCGCCAAGAATTGTAAGGCTGCGGGCCGCCAGATAAGGCGTGTTCTCATCGGTCAGTGCAGCACCATCCACGATGCGATTCAGCGTGTCCCGTGACTTCGGACCAGCAATCGCCATCTGCGCCCACTGCTCGGTCACCGAAGCATAGGTCACGTCTAGATCAGGCCACAGGGCCTGATGGCAGAACTCGATGTGCGACATGACACGCGCCGCGTTGGCCGTGGTCGTCGTCATGATGAAATGATCTTCGGCAAGCCGCGACGTGGTGCCGTCATCAAACACAATGCCATCTTCGCGCAGCATCAACCCATAGCGCGCCTTGCCCACAGCAAGCGTAGAGAAGGTGTTGCAATACAGGCGGTCAAGGAATGCACCGGCATCCGGCCCCTGAATGTCGATCTTTCCCAGGGTCGAGACATCGCACAGACCAACGCCGTTTCGTGTTGCCAGCACTTCGCGCGAGGCGGAAGCCAGCCAGTCTTCGCCCGCTTTCGGGAACCAGGAGGAGCGCATCCACAAGCCTGTCTCAACGAAAACAGCGCCTTCTTCTTCAGCCCATTCATGTAGTGGCGTCTTGCGCACCGGCTGGAAGTGATGGCCCACGCTGTGCCCGGCCAGTGCGCCGAACGACACGGGCGTGTAGAAGGGCCGGAATGTGGTGGTGCCAATTTCGGGAATCGTTTTGCCCGTAGCCTCTGCCAGAATGGCAATGGCGTTGACATTGCCAAGCTTGCCCTGGTCCGTCGCCATGCCGGTTGTCGTGTAGCGTTTGGCCAGCTCAATGTGGTTGTAACCCTCGCGCGCTGCCAGCGGCAGGTCTTTCACGGTCACGTCATTCTGGTAATCAACAAAGGCCTTGCCCCTGAAATCCTTGACCCACCAGAACGGCGCAACGCCAGCCGCCTCATCGCGGCACTTCGGCACGGCTGGTGCCTTGCCTTTCAACGTGCCAGCCGCAGCCCCTTCGCGCAGGCAGTCCGACAGCAGGAACGAACCCTTTGCAGAACCCGCCGCGACAAAGGCGCCGCCCACGTCCGGCGGCACGAAACCCGAGATCGAGTCATTCCAGACCGGCCGCGCACCACGATGGCACATCAGGTTGACGATCGGGCTCCAGCCACCACTCATCGCCACCGCATCACAGGAGATGACGGTGTGATCTGTCAGTTCAATCGCCGACACCGCCTTGCCACCTTTGACTTGCGCAACCTGCCGGCCACGCAACACTGGCAAACGTTTGCCCTCCACCTTGGCCTCAGCGCGCGTATCGACGACGGCGGAGACAAACACGCCATGGGCCGCAAGGTCCCGCGCCGTGCGATAACCTGAATCCGTCGATGTAAATACTGCAACAGATTGTCCGGCTGCCGCCGCATAGCGATTTGAATAGTGCCGCATGGCCGACGCCGTCATGACACCGGGCGTATCATTACCGCCAAACACGATGGGCCGCTCCTCGGCACCCGCCGCCAGCACAGCCTTTTTCGCGATAATGCGCCAATAACGCTGTTGCGGCTCGTAAGGATTTGGCGTGGCCAAGTGATCACTCACCCGCTCCACCGCGCCAAACACATTGTCGTCGTACCAGCCGAACACGGTTGTGCGCGGCATCAGCGTGACATTCTTCAGTGACGCAAGTTCAGCAATGACTCCACGCGCCCAGTCTATACCAGACTTGCCGTCGATTTCTTCGTTATCAAAAAGCAGTGAGCCTCCGAGTGCCGATCCTTCATCGGCCAGCACAACATCCGCACCACCACGCGCCGCTGTCAGCGCCGCCATCAATCCGGTGGGGCCAGAGCCGATCACCAGCACGTCGCAATGGGCATAGGCCTTCTCAAAGCGATCCGGGTCCGCCTCTTTCGATGCCGTGCCGAGGCCCGCCGCCTTGCGGATCAGCGGCTCATAGATCTTCTCCCAAAAGCTCTTCGGCCACATGAAGGTCTTGTAGTAGAAGCCTGCTACAAACATGGCCGAAGCCAGCGAATTCACGGCACCAATGTCAAAACGCAGCGATGGCCAGCGGTTCTGGCTCTTGGCCTCCAGACCCTCGTAAAGCTCAATCATTGTGGCGCGCGTATTGGCTTCCTTGCGGCCGCCGCTGCGCAACTCCACCAAAGCGTTTGGCTCAGCTGCACCAGCCGTGATTGCGCCGCGCGGGCGATGATACTTGAACGAGCGGCCCATCAGGTGCGTGCCGCTGGCAATCAGCGCGGAAGCCAGCGTGTCACCCTGGAAGCCGGAATAGGCAGTACCATCGAAAGTGAAGTTCAAGGGCTTTGAGCGATCAATCAATCCGCCCTTGCTCAAACGGAAGCCGGTCATTTCCGTGCTCCCTTCTTGGGGGCTTCATTGCGCTTGGCGGCATAGTCCGAGGCCAGCACCGTGCCCGTGATTTCATGCGTTTCGGTGTTGCGCGTCACCACCAGCCAGGTGCGGCAGCCGCCCGAATGGTGTGCATATTCATCGATCACGCCACGTGGATTGTCGCGCAGGTAAACGTAATCGAACCACTGCTCCATCGTGGATGGATCATTGGAGGTGGGGCGCTGCGGCTTGGCATCACCCAGGAAGGTGAATTCCTCGACGGGCCGCGTGCCGCAATGGGGACAAGTGATCAGCATCAGTGCAAATTGGGCGTTGCGCCCTGCCCCTTTTCATCAATCATGTAGCCGCGGCGGAAACGGTCCAGCCGATAGGCGGTGGCGGTGGCCTGCGGCTGATCCTTGGCGATCAAATGCGCAAAGCAGAAGCCTGAGGCCGGCGTGGCCTTGAAGCCGCCATAGCACCAACCTGCATTCAGATATAATCCGTCCACGGAGGTTTTATCGATGATCGGCGAACCATCCATGCTCATGTCCATGATGCCGCCCCAGGAACGCAGCACGCGCACCCGCGAAATGGCGGGAATCATGGCAACGCCTGCTTCCACCACATGCTCGACCATCGGCAGGTTGCCACGCCGCGCATAGGAGTTGTAGCCATCAATGTCGCCACCAAACACAAGACCACCCTTGTCCGACTGTGACACATAGAAGTGGCCAGCACCAAAGGTGACAACGCCATCGATGAAAGGCTTGAGGCCTTCCGACACAAAGGCCTGCAGCACATGGCTTTCAATGGGAAGCTTGAGGCCCGCCATGGCAGCGACTTCAGAAGAATTGCCAGCCGCCGCAAGACCAAGCTTCTTGCAGCCGATGAAGCCGCGCGTCGTTTCGACGCCGACAACCTTGCCATTCTCGCGACGAATGCCCGTCACTTCGCAATGCTGGATGATGTCGACGCCGTGCATGTCGGCACCGCGTGCATAACCCCAGGCCACCGCATCGTGGCGCACCGTGCCGCCCCGGCGTTGCAGCAGCCCGCCCTTGATGGGAAAGCGCGGATTGTCATAGTCAAAGAACGGATACATGGCCTTCACATCAGCCGTATCCAAAAGCTCAGCATCCACACCATCAATGCGCATGGCATTGCCACGTCGTGCAAAGGCATCGCGTTGCGGGTCCGTGTGGCACAGGTTCAGAACCCCGCGCTGCGACACCATGGCATTGAAATTGAAATCCTGCTCCAGCCCTTCCCACAACTTCATCGACAACTCGTAGAAGGGGTTGTTCCCCGGCAGCATGTAATTGGAACGGATGATCGTGGTGTTACGGCCAATGTTGCCGGAACCGAGCCAGCCCTTTTCCAGAACGGCAATATTGCGTACGCCGAATTCCTTGGCGAGGTAATAAGCTGTGGCCAACCCATGCCCACCACCGCCCACGATTACCACATCGTAAGTTGGCTTTGGATCGGGCTGACGCCAGGCAGGTTCCCAAGCCTTGTGGCCCGAGAACGAGTTTTTGAGGAGTGAAAAGACGGAGTATTTCATCTGTGTCCTCTCCCGCTTGCGGGAGAGGAAGGGACCCGCCGCGAAGCGGTGGGGAGGTGAGGGGATGGCCGGACAAATCCAGCCTCGCCCCCACGACGAAGGCCAGCTCCGCGTCCTTGGCCGCGCCATGCGCCCGCACCACCCCCGCCAAGGTGTTGCGATCGGTGACGGCGATGGCCGCTAACCCCAGGTGCTTCGCCTGCGCCGCAAGCTCTTCCGGGTGCGAGCCGCCGCGCAGGAAGGAGAAATTGCTGGTGCACTGAAGCTCGGCGTAGCTGGTCTTGCTCATGCCGATAATCCGTGTACGAACCAGCGCGGCGGCTCTTCGCCCGTCTCGCCGTAAAGCCCTTCGCGGTAGAGCCAGTAGCGCCGCCCTTGCTCATCCTCGACCGCATAATAATCGCGCGGCCGCTCGCCCTCGGCCAGACGCCACCATTCGGGAGCCACGCGCTCCGGACCTTTGCTCCTGGCGATGCGCCGCGTCACCCG
>CALMEZ010000175.1 GCA_937864985.1 uncultured Alphaproteobacteria bacterium | reverse complement strand
GCTCGCCCTACGGCGTCGCCAAGCTCTACGGCTACTGGATCACGGTGAACTACCGCGAGGCCTATGGCATGTTTGCCTCCAACGGTATCCTGTTCAACCATGAAAGCCCGATCCGCGGCGAAACCTTCGTCACGCGCAAGATCACCCGTGGCGTCGCGCGCATCGAGGTAGGCCTGGATCAAGCGCTTTATCTCGGCAATCTCGAGGCCAAGCGCGACTGGGGCCATGCGCGCGACTATGTCGAGGGCATGCACAAGATATTGCAGGCCGATGCGCCCGACGATTTCGTGCTGGCGACCGGCGAGACCCATTCGGTGCGGGAGTTCGTCGAACTGGCATTTGCGGAAGTCGGCCGCAGCATCGAATGGCGCGGCAAGGGCGCCGACGAAACCGGTATCGATGTGAAGTCCGGCAAGACGCTGGTGCGTATCGACCCGACCTATTTCCGTCCCACCGAAGTTGACCTCTTGATCGGCGATCCCAGCAAGGCTCGCAAGAAACTGGGCTGGAAGGCAACCACCCCGTTTAAAACCCTTGTCAGCGACATGGTCATTTCCGATGTCGATCTGGTGAAACGTGAAGCTGAATTCCGCCGTCTGGACGAAGAACGCGCCCGCGCCACGCCCGCAAAGAAGAAGTGATGTCTGAATTCAACCTCAAAGGCCGCAGGATTTTCATCGCCGGCCATCGCGGCATGGCGGGCGGCGCACTCATGCGCCGTCTTGCATCCGAACAGGCCGAGCTTCTGACCGCCTCCCGCCAAGAACTTGACTTGATCGACCAGCGCGCCGTCTCCAACTGGTTCGAGGCCATGCGGCCAGACGTCGTGTTCCTGGCTGCGGCGAAAGTCGGCGGCATATTGGCGAACGCCACTTATCCTGCTGAGTTTCTCTATCAAAACCTGATGATCGAGGCCAACATCATCCACGCCGCCCATCAGGCGCAGGTGAAGAAACTGGTTTTCCTTGGTTCGACGTGCATTTATCCGAAGCTGGCGCCCCAGCCTCTGCAGGAAGAAGCCCTGCTCACCGGCCCTCTGGAACCAACCAATGAGTGGTACGCGATTGCCAAGATCGCCGGCATCAAATTGTGCCAGGCATATCGCCAGCAATATGGCGATGACTTCATTTCAGCACAGCCCACCAATCTCTATGGCCCCGGCGACAATTACGACCTGAACAACAGCCACGTTCTACCCGCCTTGTTGCGCAAGGCGCATGAAGCCAAGCAGGCTGGCGCGCGGGAAATGGTGGTTTGGGGTTCGGGCACGCCGTTGCGCGAGTTCCTGCATGTCGATGACCTGGCTGACGCACTAGTCCATCTGGCCAAAGTCTATTCCGGCCCCATTCCCCTCAACATCGGCTCAGGCGCCGAAGTGACGATCCGGCAACTTGCTGAACAAATCTGCGACATAGTCGGTTTCAAAGGCAAGCTGGCTTTCGACACAACAAAGCCCGATGGCACGCCACGAAAGCTCACTGATACATCAAAGCTCAAGGCCTTGGGCTGGAACGGGGCGCGGGATCTGAAAGGCGGCTTGGCAGCGACCTACGAAGAAGCATTGAGAGAAGGCAAGTTCGACTAAGAACGCCCCCCTCTCACGCCTTCACAATGACAGCCCCGTTGCCGTGCAAGTCCTTGAACCGATTGCGTGTATCAATGATCAGTCTTGCAGACTTTGCAATCAGGTTGTAATCGACGTCATCATGGTCGGTAGACAGCAGCACAGCGTCAAACCTGCCAATTGACCGCGCATCGAGCGCAGTTGATTTGCGTCCTGTGAATTCTGCATGTTCACGCGTTGGCGGCACGCTATTCACCAACGGATCGTGGTATTCGCAATGCGCACCACGGCCTTCCAGCAATTCCATGAGCTTGAAGGACGGGCTCTCGCGGACGTCAGCGACATTTTTCTTGTAGGCAAGTCCAAGAACCAGAATGCGGGCGCCAGCCAGAGCCCGGCCGAAATGCTGACCCAGCGCTGTTTCCAGCCGGGAGATCACATGCCGTGGCATCGACGTGTTGATCTGACCGGCAAGCTCGATAAATCGCGTATGGATATCGAATTCCCGTGCCTTCCAGGTCAGGTAGAACGGATCAATCGGAATGCAGTGGCCGCCCAGGCCCGGACCCGGATAAAAGGCCTGGAATCCGAAAGGCTTTGTTTTAGCCGCTTCAATCACTTCCCAGACATCGATCCCCATCGCGTCGTAGATCAGCTTCAACTCATTGACGAGCGCGATGTTCACGGCGCGGAATACGTTTTCCGTGATTTTCACCGCCTCTGCCGTATCAGGCGTCGAAACGGGAACCACGCGTTCGACAACAGCACCGTAATAGGCCTGCATCAACTCCAGCGCCCCCGGCCCGTCACCAGCAATCACTTTTGGAATGGTCGTCGTGTTGAAATGCCGGTTGCCCGGATCTTCACGCTCTGGCGAAAACCCTACGAAAAAATCTTGCCCCGCCTGCAACGAACCGCTTGCTAGGATGGGCAGCATCACTTCCCGCGTAGTGCCTGGGAAGGACGTGCTCTCCAAGACCACGAGTGTTCCCGGCTTCATGTGTCTTGCTATGGTTTCCGCCGTGATGCGGACATAGCTCAAGTCGGGCTCACGGTGTTTGGTCAGGGGCGTTGGAACGCAGACAATAATGACCTGACAATCCGCCAGCTTTGACATGTCAGCCGTGGCGGTGAATCGCCCTTGCTTGACATGCTGCGCCAGTTCCTCGCTCTTGACTGCGTCAATGTAAGACGTACCCGAATTCAACTGTTCGGCCTTGGCCGAGTCCACGTCAAAGCCGGTCACCGGAAATCCGGCCCGTGCTGAAGCGACCGCCAGCGGCAAACCCACATAGCCCAATCCCATCACCGCAATGCGTGCCTGGCGATCTGTAATCTTCTGCAGGAGGTTTTGTTGTGTGCTGCTCACTCGACCCATGTCCCATACCCGGAAAATTGAAACAGCGTCCCCTTAGCCGTTGCGGCTGGCCATTTCCACCATTTTAGGTGGGAGGCACCCTCGGGTTTGCCTGGCCGCTGGCGGGTTGGTTAAGCCGCTCCACAAGCCCTTTGACCTTTTCTGTCGTGCCGCGCTTGGCCACCAGCACGGCATCCTTGGTCGTGACAACAACAATATCTTCGCAGTCCAAGACAGTGGTCAGCATGTCTTCCGAGTGAACCATGACGTTGCGGCCGTCTTCAATCAGCCCATCACCCACAATGGTGTTGCCCTGCCCATCAACGGGCAGGGACGCCGCCACCGCATCCCACGAGCCGATGTCGCTCCAGGCATAGGAAACCGGCAACACCGCAGCCTTTGATGTTCTTTCCATAATGGCAAAATCAACGGAGATCTGCGGCGAGGCTGCAAAGCCTTCTGCATCAAGGCGGATGAAATCCGCATCGCGCGCCGCTTTCTGCAGGCTGGCGGCCACAGCATCAACCACACCGGGCACGAAGGCCCGCGCCTCAGCGACGAGGGACTTGGCCTGATACAGAAAATTGCCGCTGTTCCACAGGAAACCATCGGCAATGTAGCGGAGCGCCGTGTTGTGATCAGGCTTTTCAACGAATTTCTGCAGGCGCCGGACGGCACCGGAGACCGCTTCGCCTGGCATGATGTAGCCATAGCCTGTGGCAGGGAATGTGGGTTTGATGCCGAAGGTGACGAGCAGCCCTGCTTTTGCGGCAGGAACGGCCTGCGCCACGGCGTCTGCGAAAGCCGCCGTATCAGGGACATGGTGATCGGCCGCCATCACGAGGATCAATGATTCAGGATCACGCGCCATGGCATGCAGCGCGCCGGCGACGATCGCCGCACAGGAATCGCGCCGCATTGGCTCAAGGATAATGTCAGCTGACACACCCAGCCCCCGCGCCGCCTCGGCCAGCACAAAGCGATGCTGGTCAGCACCGACAAAGATGGGCCGCGCATCAAAGCCCTTGCCCTGACAGCGCAACACTGTCTGCTGGATCATCGAGGGGCCGCCGTCAAAGCTCAGGAACTGCTTGGGCCTGGCGCTGCGCGACAGGGGCCAAAGCCTGGTGCCGGAGCCACCACTCAGAATAACGGGAATAACCTGGGTCATGCTGCCGCCATAGCAGCAAATCTTTAAACAATCTGAATGGTGGCAGGGTCCCAGTCCTTGGGCTCCGGGAACTTCGGGTCCATGGCCTCCAGCGTCTCACGAGTGATCCGGGCAACAACCGCATTACGCACCCAATTGCGGTCGGCGGGCACCACGTGCCATGGCGCATGCTCAGTTGAACAACGCGTCAAGGCGGCCTCATAGGCAACCATATATTGGTCCCAGAGCTTGCGGTCTTCAAGGTCACCAGGATTGAACTTCCAGCGCTTTTCCGGGTCGGCCACCCGTTCCCGAAGGCGCTCCGCCTGCTCATCCTTCGAGATGTTCAGCATGAACTTGAGAATCTTCACACCGTTGTGCGACAGCAGCTTTTCGAAATGATTGATCTCCTCATAGCGCCGCTCGATCACGTCTGGCGGTGCATAGCCCTTCACCTTGACCACCAGCACATCCTCGTAATGTGAACGGTTGAAAATGCCGATCATGCCTTTGGGCGGCACAGCCTTGTGCACGCGCCACAGATAGTCATGCGAAAGCTCTTCGGCTGAAGGCGCCTTGAATGGCGTGTTCAGGACACCGATCGGACCACAGGCATTGAACACGGCGCGCACTGTGCCGTCCTTACCCGAGCAGTCGATGCCCTGCAGCACAACCAGCAACGCGCGCTTGCCCTCGGCATAAAGACGGTTCTGCAAGGCATCAATGGCCATGGCATCCTTCCCGGTCTGCGCCTTGGTTTCGTCCTTGTTCTTGAAGCCGCAGCTGTCGCGCGGGTCCAGCTCGGCCAGCGAAAATCCCTTTTTGCCACTCACCTGGAATCTCTTCGCAAACGCTTCAGCCATCATTCACCTTATGGATTTGTCATGTTTGCCCGCAACCCTTGCGTGGCCGGGCAGTTTGCTTCAAGTCTTTGTCTTACGCTTTCCAACACCGGAATCAATCGTGACCAAGACAACCTTCGTCGAGCATCCCTCCAATCACCCGCAAATGGAAAATCCGGCCTATCGCTTGCCCGCCATTGACCAGGATTTCGTGCTGGGTGATTCAACACGCGGCATCCGTTTCCAGCTCGAATACCAAAAGGCCGAAGAATATCTCCGCGCCTGGGGCGTTGAATCCACCATTGTTGTGTTCGGTTCAGCCCGCGTGAAGCCCGGTGCCGCCGACGGTTGGTATGATGGGGCTCGGGCTTTTGCCAGGCTCGCTTCGGAAAAGGGTGGTGCCAAGAACATCACAAAGCCGCTGCACAATGTCATCGCCACGGGCGGCGGCCCCGGCATCATGGAAGCGGCAAATCGCGGTGCCTATGACGCCGCAGCACCTTCCATTGGTTACAACATCACGCTGCCCATGGAGCAGGAGCCAAACCCCTACTCCACACCGGACCTCACCTTCCGCTTCCACTATTTCGCCATGCGCAAGATGCATTTTGCCATGCGGGCCTCGGCGCTGGTCGTGTTCCCGGGCGGCTTTGGCACCATGGATGAACTGTTTGAACTGCTGACGCTGCGCCAGACTGGCAAGATGTCAAAACCGCTGCCCGTCGTGCTCTATGATTCAAAGTTCTGGAACGAGACCATCAATTTCTCGAATTTCGCCAAGACTGGCCTTATCAACGAACGTGATCTGAAACTCTTTTCCATGGCCGACATGCCGGAACAGACCTGGAGCGAACTCCTGCGCCAGGGCCTTGCTGCCAAGAAGGACTGAACATGACCGCCAAACTGCATTTCCATGGTGCTGCCCGCACAGTAACGGGCTCCAACTACATGATCGAAACCGACACCGCCAAGGTGCTGGTTGATTGTGGCATGTTCCAGGGCCCGAAGGTGGAGAGCGAGCTTAACTATCGCGCCTTCCCTTATGATCCGAAAGCGATCACCGCGCTCGTGCTCACCCATGCGCATATCGACCACACCGGCCTTGTGCCGAAGCTGGTGAAACACGGCTTTGACAAGAAGATTTATGCAACGCCCGGAACGCAGGACCTCTGCGCCATCATGCTGCCGGACTCCGGTCACATCCAGGAAACCGAAGTCAAACAGCTGAATGACCGCAACAGGAAGCGTGGCCTTCCCGAAGTCGAAGCAATCTATGGCCTCGAAGATGCCATGGCTGCCGTCGACCTGATCACGCCTGTCAATTATGAAACATGGTTTGAACCGGCCCCCGGCATCCGCATGCGCTACTGGAACGCCGGTCACCTTCTGGGTTCCACATCAATCGAAACCGAAATCACCCAAGCCGGCAAAAAGCCGATCCGCCTGCTTTTCTCCGGCGATTTGGGGCCGGACAACAAATTGCTGGAACGTGATCCCGTCGGCCCCACAGGCTGGGACTTCGTGGTGTGTGAATCGACTTATGGCAGCAAGGACCGCTTTGAGCGCGACACGTCAAAGCGTCGTGAAATCCTGGCCCAGGAACTGCGTGATGCCGCAGCGCGTGGTGGCGTGATGCTGATCCCGTCCTTCGCTGTCGAACGCACCCAGGAAGTGGTGACCGATTTGGTTTGGGTGATGGAACACAAGATGGCGCCATCCACCAACATCTTCATCGACTCACCACTCGCCAACAAGGCCACTGCCGTGTTTAAGAAGCATGCGAGTGAATTGGAAAGTGGCGCAGATCTGGCGCGTGCTTTCTCGTCACCTTTGGTCAAGACCACGGAAACTGTCGATGACTCAAAGGCGCTCAACCGCTTCACCGGCTTTCACATTGTCATCTCGGCCTCGGGCATGGCGGAGGCCGGCCGCATTCGCCACCATCTGCGCAACAGACTGTGGCAGAAATCCACAACGGTTCTTCTCGTCGGATTCCAGGCCAAGGGTTCTCTTGGCAACCTGCTGGAAGAAGGTGCCAAGCGCGTCAAGATCATGGGGGAAGAAGTCAATGTCGCCGCCGCCATCCGCAAGATCGATGACTACTCCGGCCACGCTGATGGACCTGAACTGGTAAAGTGGATCAGGGCCCGAACACCCATTGCCAAGACCCTGTTCCTTACCCATGGCGAAGAAGAGCCGCAGGTGGCGCTGGCAGAGGCCGTGCGCGGCATCGTGCCCGATGATTGCATCATCCGCCCGCGCCTCGACGACGTTTATGATTTGAATGCCGAGAAATGCGCCATCATCCAATCCGACACCAAGCCGCGCATCGACCCGACCGCCGTTGCCAAGCTCGATTGGAACAATGACCTGCAAAACCTCGTCATGGACATCGACGACAGCATGAAGAACATCGCCGACGCCAAGGGCCGCGCGGCCTTGGTGCGGAAGTTGCGCCGCACCCTCGAAGAGCATGGCCAAGGCGGCGGTGGCGAGGAACGCAGCGGCGAATAGTCTCGATTGACAGGTTTTGACGCAGAACAAGAATGTCCGTTCCATTTTCATTGTTCATGGAACGGACTTGTGGTTGATTGCGCCATGTCCGAGATTTCACCATCTGAACTGCCGCGCGACTTTGCCAGCCTCAAGGCCCTGATTGTCGCTCGCGCCGAAGAGCTGCCGCGCCGCCTGACGCAGGTCGCGACCTACGCCGTCGAGAATCCGGATGAGATGGCCTTCGGCACCGTGGCCTCGATCGCCCAGAATGCCGATGTCCAGCCTTCGGCATTGGTGCGCTTCGCTCAGTCGTTAGGGTATCAAGGCTTCTCCGACCTCCAGGAAGTTTTCCGCTCCCGGCTGCGCGAGCGCGTGCTCAATTACGATGAACGCCTGCAGCAGCTTCAGGACCATGCCAAGGACAAGTCCAAGTCATCGGTCATCCTGGATGGCTTCAGTGAGGCCTCCAGCAAATCCATCGCCGATTTGCGCCAGCACATTGACGAGAACCAACTTGAACAGGCCATTGCCATGCTGGCCAATGCCGAGACAATTTATCTGGTGGGCTTGCGCCGCTCGTTCCCGATTTCCTCTTACATGGCCTATGCCTTCGGCAAGCTTGGCGTCAGAACCCGCCTCGTTGATGCCGTGGGCGGCCTTGCCCAGGAAGATGTGAGCTTCGCCACGGCCAAAGATTGCGTGCTGGCCATTAGCTTTACGCCCTATGCCAGCGAAACGGTTGCATTGGCCCAAGCAGCCGTGGCCCGCAAGGTGCCCATTGTCGCCATAACGGATTCACCCTTCTCGCCCTTGGCTTCACTGGCCACCACCTGGTTTGAAATCCAGGAGGCCAACTTCGAAGGCTTCCGTTCCATGGCCGCCACCCTGACTCTGGCCATGACACTGACTGTTGCGGTGGCCGAGCGACGCAGCACCCGCAAAGGCAAATAGCCACAGTCAAAAACAGACTATGGAATTTTCATTCCATATAGTATAGAATTTGGAATTGAAATTTCATTACCCGATGCAAAAGCGGGTGCGGAGCACGTCATGTCATCAGTTTCAGGCCAAGAACCGGTTTTGGACGTCATCACCATGGGGCGCTGCTCCGTGGACCTTTACGGCCAACAGATCGGTTCGCGCCTCGAAGACGTCACATCCTTTGCCAAATCGGTTGGCGGCTCGCCCACCAACATCGCCATTGGCACTGCGCGGCTTGGCCTCAAGACCGGCCTCATCACCCGTGTTGGCGACGAACAGATGGGCCGCTTCGTGCTGGAGCAGCTGGCCCGCGAAGGCGTGTCCACCAAAGGCGTGGTCACCGACAAGCAGCGCCTCACCGCCCTCGTCCTCCTTGCCGTTGAATCTGACAAGACCTTCCCGCTGATCTTCTACCGCGACAATTGCGCCGACAGCGCTCTCTCGGTTGAAGATGTCAGCGAAGAATTCGTCCTCTCCGCCAAGGCCTTGCTCGTCACCGGCACACACTTCGCCAAGGCCAACACCGATGCCGCCCAGCGCAAGGCCATGGCCATTGCCAAGGGCAATGGCCGCAAGATCATCATCGACATTGATTACCGCCCCAACCTCTGGGGTCTCGCCGGCCATGCCGCAGGCGAAGAACGCTACATCAAGTCTGACAAGGTGACAGCCCACCTGCAATCCATCCTCGCCGATTGCGACCTCATCATTGGCACCGAAGAGGAAGTACATATCGCCGGCGGCACCGAAGATACCCTCGCTGCCTTGGAGAAAATTCGCTCCTACTCCAAGGGCACCATCGTGCTGAAACGCGGCCCCATGGGGTGCGTGGTCTATCCCGGCGACATTCCTGATGCGCTCGACAAGGGCATTGACGGCAAGGGTTTCCCGATCGAGGTCTACAACGTGCTCGGCGCCGGAGATGCCTTTATGTCCGGCTTCCTGCGCGGCTGGCTGACGGGCCAGCCCCATGAAACCAGCGCCACCTGGGCCAATGCCTGCGGTGCCTTTGCGGTCTCACGCCTGTTGTGCTCGCCAGAATATGTGACGTGGGAAGAGCTGCAATATTTCCTCAAACACGGCTCACCGCATCGCGCCATCCGCAAGGATGAAGCCATCAACCACATTCACTGGGCGACAACCCGCCGCAAACAGCCTGATGAATTGCTGGCCTTCGCCATTGATCACCGCAAGCAGCTGGAAGACATGGCCGACAAGATCGGCGCTTCGCGCGAGAAGATCGCCCCCTTCAAACGCCTGGCCATACAGGCCATCGCCAGGGTGTCGGGCGGCAAGCCGGGCTTTGGCACCTTGCTCGACGACACCTATGGCCGTGAGGCCATGTTCGATGCGGCGAAGCTTGGCCTGTGGATTGGCCGACCGCTGGAACAGCCGGGCTCGCGCCCCCTGCGCTTTGAATTCACCCAGGACGTGGGCGCGCGCCTCGTCGAATGGCCGGTGACCCACACCATCAAGTGCCTGGCCTTCTATCATCCCGATGACCCGCAAGAACTGAAGACCGAACAAGCCCAGAAGCTGCGTACGCTTTACGAGGCGGCCACCAAATCCGGGCGCGAGTTGCTGGTCGAAATCATCGCCGGGAAGAACGGCCCGCTAGACAACACCACCATTTCGCGCGCCATGCAGGAACTCTACGACCTTGGCATCAAGCCGGATTGGTGGAAGCTGGAGCCCCAGCCAAACCCCAAGGCCTGGGATGAAATCGGCAAAGTCATTGACGCCAATGACCCTTACTGCCGCGGCATCGTGTTGCTCGGGCTTGAAGCCCCGGCCGAGGAACTGGAAAAAGGCTTCAAGGCTGTGGCCGGCAAGAAACACGTCAAGGGCTTTGCCGTGGGCCGCACCATTTTCAACGAGGCGGCACAGGAATGGCTGCGTGGCACCATTAGCGACGATGCGGCAATTGCCATGATGGCTGAAAAATTCGATACTCTCGTCAAGATCTGGCGCAAGGCCAGAAGCTGAACATCGGACTGCGACACCATGCCAAAGCTTCTCGTTAAACCCAAAAAACTCAAGTCAGGGCGCGTCATTTCCGTCACGCCAAAGTCTGCCAAATGGAAATATGTGGGCCACGACGTCTGGAAACTGGCGCCTGGAAAATCCGCCAAGGGCATGGAGACGGCGCGCGAAACCTGCATCGTCTTCATTTCAGGAAAAGGCGCCGTCACCGTCAACGGCAAAGCCATGGGCGTGATCGGGGAACGCACCAGCGTGTTCAGCGGCAAGCCTTGGTCTGTCTACATTCCGCCCAAGTCAAAATGGCAGGTGACGGCAGAAACCGATTGCGTCATCAACGTCTGCACCGCCCCCGCCAAGAAAGGCACAGAGGCCTTCGTCATTTCACCGGACGAACTTTCGATCGAAACCCGTGGCGCAGGTTCCAACACCCGCTACGTCTGCAACATCCTTCCGGAACAGGACAAGCGCGCTGAAAGCCTGCTGGTTGTGGAAGTCATCACGCCCTACGGCTGCACCTCGTCCTATCCCAGCCACAAGCATGACAAGAACAATCTTCCCCACGAAAGCCTGCTCGAGGAAACCTATTATCACCGTCTCAACCCGCCCCAGGGCTTTGCCTTCCAGCGCGTTTACACCGATGACCGCAAGCTGGATGAGGCGATGGCCGTGGAGGATGGTGACATCACCATGGTGCCCAAGGGCTATCACCCCTGCGCCACCATTCACGGCTATGACCTTTATTACCTGAATGTCATGGCGGGACCGGTGCGCACCTGGAAGTTCAACAATGCAAAAGAGCATGAGTGGCTCTTGAAGAAATAACCTGCCCCGCCTAAGCCGGGGCATGACCACAACCACCGCTTCCCCGGCCCGCCAGGCCGCTTTCTATTTCGTCATCATCACAGTGGCACTGGATATGCTGGCCATCGGCATTATCATTCCGGTGCTGCCAAAGTTGATTGAAGGCTTCGTCGGTGGTGATGTGGCCCGCGCTGCAAAATATGTAGGCCTCTTCTCCACACTGTTTGCCGCGATCCAGTTCTTTGTCTCACCCGTGCTCGGTGCCCTGTCAGACCGTTTTGGCCGAAGGCCAGTCATCCTCTCGTCCAATCTGGGCTTGGGTCTCGATTACATTGTCATGGCGCTCGCCCCCACACTGCCCTGGTTGTTCCTCGGCCGCATCGTCTCGGGCATCACGTCGGCGAGCGTCTCCACCGCTGGTGCGTATATTGCAGACACCACCCCGCCTGACCAGCGAGCCGCCAAGTTCGGCATGATGGGCGCTGCCTTCGGTTTTGGCTTTGTCATCGGTCCCGCCCTCGGTGGCATCCTCGGCCATTGGGACATCCGCTATCCCTTCTGGGCCGCGGCAGCCATGAGCCTTCTGAATTTCGCTTACGGCTATTTCGTTCTGCCCGAATCCCACAAGCTCGAAAACCGCACACCCTTTTCCTGGAAGCGCGCCAATCCGCTGGCCAGCCTCAAGTTGCTGCTCGGCAACCGGCAACTGTGGAGTTTCGGCTCCGCCATCTTCTTCTCGCAACTCGCACACACCGTGTTGCCGACAGCATTCGTGCTCTATGCCAGCTATCGCTACGGTTGGGGCACGCAGGAGGTGGGCTGGCTTTTGGCCGCCGTCGGCGTGGCCAGCGTCATCGTGCAGGGCGGCCTCGTCAAACC
This sequence comes from uncultured Alphaproteobacteria bacterium, assembly GCA_937864985.1. Classification (GTDB taxonomy): domain Bacteria; phylum Pseudomonadota; class Alphaproteobacteria; order Rhizobiales; family Aestuariivirgaceae; genus Aestuariivirga. Next base: position 559 of record CALMEZ010000175.1, on the reverse strand, counting down.
CTTCGTGAAAGCCATGGGCGAACGCAACGCCGCCATACTCGGCCTGCTGCTGGCGAGCGGTGCATTGGCTTGGTACGGCACTGCTTGGACAGGGCCACTGGTCTGGATTGGTCTGCCCTTCGCTGCGTTTTGGGGCCTGTTCAACGCCTCGGCCCAATCCATCATGTCCAAGAATGTGACGGCGCTTGATCAGGGCAAGCTGCAGGGCGCCACCACGTCGATCCAGGCGCTGGCCAACATCATCGGCCCATCGGTCTTCGCCTATGCCTTCTCCCATGGTGTCAGCGGCTTCTTTGGTGCAGAGATGCCGGGCCTGCCTTTCTGGCTGGCCAGTGTGTCGCTCTTCGCCGCCATGCTGATCACGCTCTTCGTCACGCGTCCCACTGAAAAGCAGGCATGACATAATCCGGTGCGGGCGAAAGCCCTTCGCCACTCATCCCTGCCGACACCCCCTGCAGCACCAGCAAGGTGGAAAGGCCCGCATTGCGCCCGCCCGCCACGTCATGTTCGGCGCTGTCGCCGATGCAGAGCACCCGCTTGGGATGGCCCAGGATTTCGA
>CALMEZ010000174.1 GCA_937864985.1 uncultured Alphaproteobacteria bacterium | reverse complement strand
GCCGGCGCCGCGCGCCGCCGTATCTTCCGAACTCGCCACCGCCAGGATCGCCGCCGCCACCAGCCACCCGTTGAACGCCAGCCACCCCACCCAGAGCAATGACGCTCCGGTCACCGACAGGATGAGGTTGTGCGGAAGAAACTGCTCATGCGGATAACCACGGCGTTTGCCCGTGAGGATGGCAGCGACGAGACCGGCAACACCGGAATTGATTTCAACCACTGTGCCACCGGCAAAGTCATGAAAGCCCATGGCCTGCAGAAAGCCGCCGCCCCACACCCAATGGGCCACCGGCACATAGACCAGCAACAACCATGCGCCGAGAAACCAGAGCAGTGCTGAAAATTTCATGCGGTCCGCGAAGGCGCCGCAGATGACGGCCGGTGTCAGGATGGCGAAGGTCATCTGGAAGGTCATGAACAGGCTCTCTGGAATTGAGCCTGTGAGGCTGTCCTTGGTCATGCCTGCGAGAAACAGGCGCGCGCCGTCGCCCAAGATTGCGCCCGTGCCACTGAAAGCGAGTGAGTAGCCAACGAAAATCCACAGCAGCGACACAAGGCATGTGGCGGCGAAACTTTGCATAAGCGTGGAGAGCACATTCTTCTTGCGCACCAGGCCGCCGTAAAAGAGCGCCAAACCCGGCACCGTCATCAGCAACACCAGGCAGGTGGCCACCAGGATCCATGCGGTATCAGCCTTGTCCAGCGTGGTTTGTGCTGATGCCGGCGTTGCCATCAAGGTGGCCAGAGCCACCAGCAGTGCCGGTTTGCGCAAAATCATGATTGTTGCCCCATTTTTCCGCTTGAGCGATTCCCGCGCGGTTTTTGGGCTCCCTTAGGGGTTCAGACGCACGGTGTTAAGCGCATTTTTTAATCATCGGCCAAAAATATTCTCTTTTGCCTATTTATTAGGCAACCTCCCTGCCTCACCTTCACCATTCTTTCAGGCCGCCCTCGACAGTTGAAACAGTGGGAACTACAGAAAGGCCACCGGGAACAGGTTGGACGCTTAGGTTTCCGGTTCAAAGGTTAGATGCGTGGCCCGGCTGCCCACCCGAAACGCCGTCTTCAGAGCGATCTGGACGGCAGATTCCTATGTGAGCTCCACCTTGTTCGAGGTGTGGGATGCGATCAAACGCGGCAGCTCAGCCTATAGCGCCTTCCTTTACCGCTATTTCAAGATCACCGGCCCGAAGCGGTTTCTCATCGACCTGATCGACGACTTCGCGACATTCGGCGTTGCAGCGGCCTTCGCAGTCATCGCTTATGCCATTCCGCCGTGGACGGGTGAAGGCGACATCTACAATCGCGGCCGTGACTACGCGATGACCTTCACCGACGCCGACGGCAATGTCATCGGCCAGCGCGGCATCCGGCAGGATGACGCCATTCCGCTATCCGAGATTCCGCCCGTCATGATCAACGCAGCGCTGGCCACGGAAGACGCGCGCTTCTTTGATCACTTTGGTGTGGACGTGATCGGCACATTGCGCGCCGCCGTTCACAATGCACGCAACAAGGGGTCCACGCAGGGTGGCTCTTCGATCACGCAGCAGGTGGTGAAGAACCTGTTCCTCTCGCCCGAGAAAAGCCTGCAACGCAAGGTGCATGAAGCCTTCCTGTCGATCTGGCTGGAAGCGCATTTGTCGAAGCAGGAAATTCTGAAGCTCTACCTTGATCGTTCCTATCTTGGCGGCGGCAATTATGGTGTGGAGGCAGCATCACAATATTACTTCGGCAAATCGGTGCGTGACATCACCCTGCCCGAAGCCGCGATCCTTGGTGGCTTGTTCAAGGCGCCCACCAACTATGCGCCGCACCAGCACCCGGAAGCCGCCCGCGAGCGCGCCGGCACTGTGCTGCGGCGCATGCTCGATGCAGGCTTCATCACGCAAGGTGAATTGCTGCAGGCCGAACGCAGCCCGGCGCAGATCGTTCAGCAGCACCAAAACGAAGCGCCGGACTGGTTTCTGGATTGGGCCTACAAGGACACCAAGGCCACGCTGGAAAAATATGGCCTGACCAACGAGTATGTGATCGAGGTGAAGACCACCATCGACAGCAAGGTACAGAAGGCCAGCCAGCAGGTGGTGAATGACGCAATTGCGGCGCATGGGGAAGAGTCGCACTTCTCCCAAGGTTCAACCTTCACGATGGATCTGGATGGCGCGGTGAAAGCCATTGTGGGGGGCAAGGATTATTCGGAAAGCCTGTTCAACCGCGCAACGGATGGCAAGCGGCAGACGGGTTCCGCCTTCAAGCCCTTTGTGTATCTGACGGCGCTGCTCAAGGGCTACACGCCTGACACCAAGATTGTGGACGGACCCGTGAGCGTCGGCAACTGGACGCCTGGCAATTTCCATGGTGGTTTCCATGGTACAACCACGCTGACCGCAGCGCTGGCGCACTCCTATAACTCAGTGCCGGTGCGGCTTCTCAAGGATGTGGGACTGAAAGCGATTACCGAGACAGCTCATGCCTGCGGCATCAAAGGCGACCTTGATCCTTGGGCGCCAATGGTGCTCGGCACCAGTTCACTCACGTTGTTGGACATGACTTCAGCTTATGCGACCTTTGCCACGGGCGGAAAGCTGACGCAGCCATATGCTGTTCTCGAAATCAAGCGGCCCACCGGCCAACTGATATACTCCCGGGCCGCCAATGCGGCGGTAAGGCCGCAGGTGATGCCGGAAGACAAGATTGCCCAGCTCAATGTCATGCTGAAAGCGGTCGTCAAACAAGGCACGGCGCGCGGTGCTGATCTTGAATTTGCGCCACAGGGCGGCAAGACCGGCACCAACCAGGATCTTGATGCCTGGTTCATCGGCTTCACGGCGCATTATGTGACGGGTGTGTGGATCGGCAATGATGACAACTCGCTGATGCATGATGTGACGGGTGGCAAATATCCTGCGCCAATGTGGAAAAGCATCATGCTGGTGGCAGAAGCTGGAAAGAAGCCCGAGGGGCTGCCTGGCATTCCGCTGGATGAGAGCTATAAGCCGCCGCCTGCTGCAGTGGCCTCTGAATCGCCGCAGCCTGTCACTGCCGACACAAGTGCGGGTGCTGATGAATCTTCTGGCACCCCTGCCCCGCAGCCGGGGACGGATCCGGCCCAGGATGTTCTGGAGGGTCTCGTTTCATTGTTCGACAAGACGACGCCCGCCAACCCAAGCTGGGAGCAGGCGCAGAAGAAAAAGATCACCAAGTTCAAGCAAACGCTGGCCAAGCGCGCGCCTGTGGATGCGGGAGCGCAGCAGCCAACGGCCAAGCCCACGGCGCGCAAACCATCGTTCCTCGACAAGCTGTTTGGCCGCGACACCTCAACCAAGCCAAAGAAGAAAACACTGTTCGGCTTTTGATGTGCGCAACCCTTCTCTGCTGTTTCACTTCACGGCCAAGCGGACTAGGGTTGGCGTGACATGAACAAGATGTTTCTCGCCATGGTGTCGATTCTCGCCGGGCTTGCTGCTGGACTGATCAGCGCGCAAGTGATGATGGACCGCGCCGTGATGTCACCGGCGGATGGTGCGCAAGGCGTTGCCGCGAACTGGCATCGCGTCGCCATTGTGTCTGATACCGGCTCTGCCTTCTATGCGGCGGGAAATTTCCTGCGCAAAGGTCAGTTGCCGCCGCCACGAAGTGCGCGCTTCTACACGCGCAACATGGATGATGAAGGCCATTCGCTGCGGGGTGGCTGTGTGGTTGCCATCGAAGGCAAGCTGCCCGACGTGCGCTGGTGGTCCATCAAGGTGGAAGCCGCCGGTGCCACGTCGTCGATCGATGCAGGGGGGGCCATTCGCGAAGCAGATGGCACACTGCTCGTTTCCATTGCCAGCGCGCCGGTTCCCGGGAACTGGCTGAAAGCACCGGACGATGGCGCCTATGACCTCGATCTGGTGTTTTTTGATCCGGTGCTGCCGTCACGCACCGCGCCGCCTGCACTGCCAACTGTAAAGCGGTTGTGGTGCTGAGATGAAGCGCGCGCTGTTCTGGATGGTTCTCGCTGCCGTTTTCGCTGTTGCTGTGCATCTCGCTTACATGCTGTTTGCGCCACCCCTGCAGTTTGAGCACGCGTTGAGCAAATTGGTGAAAGACGAAACCACGCCTTCGTTTCGTATCCTGAAGCCCGCACAGCAGGCAGCACTGTTGCCTTTTGCAACCATCAATGATGTGGTGGGCATCTGCCTTTATGACTTGCGTGATGGCAATGCCAAGATCGAGGGCGTTGCGCCGGAGGGCTTCTGGAATTTCTCGGTGTTCACCAGCAGCGGCCGGCAGATCTATGATCTGAACGATACACAGGTTGAGACCAATCATTTTGTTGTTGAGATCAGGCCAGCGTCTGGCCTGTTGTCTCAGATCATGGGTGGTGCTGATGGCGAGTTGCCTGCATCAACCGATGCGGGCTGGCAAGTTGAAGTGCCAGAGGACAAGGGCCTGGCCATCCTGTGGGTGCCGCTTCACGATGCGCTCATGCGCAGACAGACAGAAGCCGTGATCAGAAAAGGGCGCTGCAGCGCCCCGTAATTGCCTCAGCGGGCAGCGCGCCGTTGCATCGGACCGCTGCCATTGGGCGCGCCATCTTCAGGCTGCTGATGCATGTCAGAATCATCGAGGCGTTCAAATCGCACACCCGGAAAGATGATGATTTCTGCCGGGCCTGACAATGCAGCCACGGCACGGGCCGCCTTGTCTTTCTGTTCAAACCGAAGAACCGCAGCCATGTCAAAGCCTCATCACCAAATTCAAATCGTTGTTCGCGTGTGAGATCCGATCAAAGCGACTTATGGTTAACAAACGCCTAAATGTTCGTCATTCGACGACAACATGCGCGCCGCCAAAGCCGGTGCGATCCTCGACCTCGACGATCCAGAGATCAGGGTCCTGCTTACGCTTGTGGGCAGTCCGCTCCGATACTTCTGCGGCGGAGAGACCCGTTGCGTTGGCCTTGCGGAATTTTCGCACGCCCTCTTCGGTGTAGGCAGGACCCGGCGGCGGCTCCAGCAAGTCATGCGTCCCATCCAAACGATTGATGACGAGAAGCACGCTGCCCGCTTCTTCGGCCCCTTTGCGGATAACGGCACCATAATGGCCATCGACCATGGCCTGTCGCAGAAATGCGTCTACCCAGATCGATGTCTTGAGGCGCTGGATCACTCGGTCTTTGACGTGCCGGATGCAGCAAGTTGCGCTTCGGCCTGTTTCAAAGCATTGAGGAAGGCCTTTGACACCTTGCCATCCATGGCAAGGTTGTGGTCCATCTCAAATATCAGGATGGCGGAGCGCGTCGCTTCATCGAGCTGGCCCGAGCGCGTGCCGGGGTCGTAGCCAAGGCGCGCCAACCTGTTCTGCAGTTCGATAAAGCCACCTGGTTGCGACGCCGCAGCGACCGGTGCTGGCTTCGGCACGGGGACGGGCGCAACAGCAGGTGCAGGCGTATTCGACTTTGCGGCATCTGGCGCCGGCGAGATCGAGCCTGTGAATTTGGCGGCTTGCGTCAACTTCTTGGTATAGCGGATATGCTCAAGCAAGGCAGGCGTCACCTGGCCCGTTACATCAATCTGGTTGGCGCGCTGATAGTTTTCAACGGCGACATGGGTTTGCGGCCCATCGACACCATCGACAAGACCAACAAAGAAGCCGGCGGCTAGCAATTCGCGCTGCACATCCTCAACGGTCTCATCATATTTCAGAACAAGCGTACGCTGCGAGGCGTCCTGCTTTGTGGAAGGCGAGAGCGAAGCCGTGATATCGCCGCTGCGTCCCAGGCTACCATGGCCAAAAAAGGCGTTGAAGGTGGTCATGCCTGCGAGCGCCACGGCAAAGCACGGCAAGGCCACGCCCAGAACGCGCGCGCGCCATCCCGGTTGTTCCGCGATCACCTGCTTTTGTCGTTTCGCCAAAATTCGACCCACTGACTCACATTGCCTGGCCGCAGTTTGCCGCGCCGGTGGTTAACAGTCACTTTCCAGCACCGCTGCGAGGGTGAACCAAGTGTTAAAATATCCGGCACGATTTGATTCAAAACCCCTGAAGCTGCTTCACGGGCATGCAAGTCTGGTCTGCTATAAGCGGGGAAATCAAGAAGGGACCAAAAGGTGCCACGATGGGGATATTGAGAAAAGCGATGGTTGCGGCTGGGCTTTTTGCCGCACTGCCAACGCCGCCGCAGGGCGCACCGCTCGATCCGGCCGCACAGGTGCCGGGGCCGGGCACGCTTGCCTATGTTGCGGCAGCCTCTGACACGTTCGCCGATGTCGGCTCTTTCTGCCAGCGCCGGCCGATGGCCTGCGAGGTCGGGCAGTATCTCATGGCCACCGCCGAAGCGAAGGCGAAGTACTCCGCGAAGATGATTTATGAATGGGCCAATGTTCAGGATCATTCCGCTGTGCGCCTGCTGCCGCCACAGGATCTGGCGACGCAAGCCGTGCCTTTGCCGATAGAGCGGCCCGCCGACCTCATGGCCAACCGGACGCTGCACAAGAAAAGTTGAGAATGACAGCAGGCGGGTCTATGCCCCTGCCATGACTGATACGTTGCAACAACTGCTGGATGACTTCTCCTATCTTGATGAATGGGAGGATCGTTACAAACACCTGATCGACCTTGGCCGCGCCCTGCCCCCCATGTCGGAGGCGTTGAAGACGCCTGTAACGAAAGTGTCGGGTTGCGCCAGCCAGGTATGGATCCATGCAACGCCGGTCAAAACAGCCGACGGCATCAAACTCAACTTTGTCGGTGACAGCGATGCGCTGATCGTCAAAGGCCTGATCGCCGTCGCCTTCATGATTTTCAGTCCGCACACCGTGAGCGAGATTGCCGCCGTCGATGCCGCTGCCATTTTTGACAAGCTTGGCCTCAAGGAGCATCTGTCACCGCAGCGCTCCAATGGGCTTGCCTCCATGGTGGCGCGCATCAAGGCCGATGCGGCGCGGATCGCTGCTGATCCATCCCAGGCCTGAAATCACTGAGCGCCCAGTGGCCAATGTGTGATGGCCCACCGTGCTTCATGCTGGACTTCAAACCATAGTGCCGCGCCAGCCGGGTGAGGGCCAGCAGCAGCACAGCCTTGCCGGCGCGGCGCGGCAGGGCAAGACGCATCTCTGCATGTTCGAGCCCTGACGCCATGCAACAGACGTCGAAGAGAATGCCTGAAAGTTCTGGCCCGACCGCGTCCATCGCGAGATGCAGGCGTTGGCGCGCCGCAAGCGCGGCATCCGTCAAGCGCGCGGTGGCGTTGTCACTGGATTGCCAGTGCCTGCCGCCAGAGCCTGCGGTATCGCCATAGACGACGGTGACGCGCTGTGACAGGCCGCTTGCCTCGAAATCACGGCGCATGCGTTCGCCCGCGGAGATCAGGTCATCATCAAGATAGGGCGTTCCGTCTTCCTTGCGCGCCGCCGCAAGCCGCAAGAGCGGACTTTCGAGATCATCGATGATGGGTCCTGCGGCGCCAGGCTGCAAGCGGAAAACGCCCGGCGGACCCTCTATGAGCTTTCGGTCAGCCTGCAGGCGTAAGAGCACGCGTCCGATGCCGGCAGGCAAGACCCGTGTGCCGCCGTTGCGCGAGGCTGCGACATGCCAGCGGCCGTTGCGCCAGAAAAAGGCGTCCGGCGAGATGCTATCATCCAACGGCACATCTTCATGAAGTTGCTTGATATTTGAAGAACTAGACATATGAACACTTTCCTTTCGGACTGTGTTCCTAGCATATCTTTCAAATGGAAACAATACCTATTTTAGGCTATTGCGAAATTGTGATCCTGACTGATTTCCGACGCCGGAACGAAATAGTCATAGCACAGCACCATTCCCACATTGTCCGAAGCGGTGCGCAGCGGCAAGCGCAGCCAGTATTGCACCACATGCTCCTTGTTCACCTGTGGCCCGCGCAACACGCCCTGGGTTGGCAGCGCGTCTTCAATGGTGCGCCGGTATGCGGCCATCCAGTAGTCACGGCGATTGCCCCATTGCAATGCGCCGATGCAAAGTCCGGTGATCTCGCGGTCATAGACTTCACGCAGCCTCGTGCCAGCCAGACGTACACGGCTTTGTTCAATGTCATCAGCGACGTCCACCAGGCTAATGCCTGACAAGAGGCGTGGCACATGGCAGGGATTGATGTCCGAGCGCGCTGGCATCGCGTTTGCACCTGCCTGTTCCAGCCAGTAGTCGTAGAGTTGACGCTGTTCAGGCACAATCAGTTGCGCCCGGAAAGCCTTGCTGCCCGTTGCTCGTTCCACGTCCGCCCCATTTCACGCAATCAGCTCAACGCCGAATCATCTTCTTTATGAATCGCGATTCCGGATCACGCAAGAGTCAATCGTAAACAAATTCTTTACGCGCGGCCGCCGTCAATGAACGGGAGCGTAAGGTCCGGTCTTGGTGGTGGCCCAATCCCAATAGGTGAGAAGAATGCGGGCCTTGTTGAACGACAGCGTGTCGAACATTGATTGCAGCTCTTCCGGGTCGCGTGTTGATGCGATGATCGGGAAGTCTGCTTCAATCATGCGGCGCAACAGGCCGGGAATGGCACTGCGCGAATAGTTGGCAGCTTTCAGCAGGATGATCAGGGGTTCGCCCTGCATGTCGCTGAGGATGCGCATCACAGTCTTGGGATCAATCTGCAACGCTGATGACAATTCATCACAGGCGGGTTCCAGCTTGCCGCGTGCAGCACGATCCAGCGCCTCGAGAATGACATGCTGACTCATGGGCTCGATCTCGGAAGAGTCATCTTCCTCCTTGGTGGCCATGGTGATCTTGAGAATCTTGCTCAAAGTTTCACTGTCGGTCAGGAAGCGCGTCAACAGGTAACGGCGCAGCTGGGCCGGGGCGTGCCAGAACAGTTCAAAGGCGAAGGGAGCACCAAGGTCAGGGCGCGTGCTGAGCGGAGCCAGCAGATCGGGATAGCGATCCGTCGATTCGATCAGCGTGTTGAAGCCTTCGTGGGAAATTTCAGCTTCCATGTTGCGCACCAGCGTGAGCAGCACCGAAGGATCTTCCGTCTTGATCAGCGCATCGCTGATGGCGCGCGACAGGCGGCGGCGGCGCGCGATCATGCGCAGCTTGTCCGCCTTGTTTTCGTCGATGACCATCAGCAGGTCGCTATCGGTCATCTGCATGCAGTCTTCGAGCAGCGGGCCCGACACCTCGACACGCGGATCACGGATCAGCTTGGCCACCAGCAAGTGCGGCGGATTTTCCATGATGGCGAGGCGTTGCGACAGCATGACCAATGGTTTGAGATCAAGGCGCGGCACCAATCGCAACAGGGTATCTGCAGCAAGTGTCCGTTCATGCGGCAGGCCGGAGCTTGCCCCTGCCGCCATCATGTCCAACAGTGAACGGGCAAATTCAGCGGTGTCCTGGTGGCCGGACTCGAGAATGACGGGTACGGCAACGGCCGGATCGGCCGGCTCATCCACCGCTTTAGGCATTTCCACGTCAGGCGCCGTGTCAACTTCAGGCACTTCTTCAACCTGTGTGAGCTCATCGGCGGGAGCGATTCGTGAGAGATCATGCTCCTCGTCGGGAAGGTGCATGTCATCTTCGCCCATGATTTCACGGGCTTCGGCCAGATAGGCGGCGCAATCATCCTTGGTCGGTGTCGCCAGAATCTGGCGCCAGATATTTTCAATGGTGCGGGCTTCCGCCAGTTCGGCGAGCTTGCGCGCTTCCTCTTCAGGATCGCGCGGTGGCGGTGGTGGGGCCAAAGCGGCCTTGGCTTCTGCTTCCGCTTTCAAGCGTTCTTCTTCGGCGCGGCGGGCTGCTTCCTGGGCCGCCATGACTTCAAGCGGATTGACCAGTTCCGGGAATGCCTTTTGCGGCGCAGGGGTAGGCTTTTCAAAAGCGATGGCCCGTTCGATCAGGCTGCCAGCGGTACGCGGCTGCGGCTCAGGATTGGGTTGAGGCGATGACACCAGAACCGGCGCTGGCACGGGCGTGAGGTCGGGCTCAAATCCTGGCGCGAGCGCAGCGGCCAGTTCTTCGGTTTGATCGTGGCTGGGTTCAAATGCTTCGGCGCTGTGAAGTGCGGCATCCTGAATGTCCCACGCCGCGGCTTCCTGCTGGGCTTGCTCGAATACCTCCAGCGTGGGCGCTGCAATTTCCGGCACCGCAATTTCAGGCGCGTGGATCACAGGCGTTTCGATCACCGGAATGTCGATGGCTGGCGCTGCTTCAAGCGGAGCCTGTTCCAGCGGGTTTTCCACCATTTCGTCGACGGGCTGGACGTCAAGGGTCGTAACGGGTTCCGTTTTAACCGGAGCCGGTGCAGGAGCCACGGTTGCCTGTGGCTGAACTGGCACGACGCTGATGGTGGGTACGGTGACTGCTGCTGCGGCGGCAGGCACATTGGAATTGCCAGACGTCTTGAGACGGGCCGTGAGATTTCTGAAGGTATCCGCAGAAATGCGCGGGCGGGCCTGCGGCATGGCTGGCATGACAACCGGAATGGCCTGGTCCGTCTCGGCGACGACCGCGATAGCTTCAGCCATGGACATTCATAGACCCTCTAAACTCCCCCCTGCACGTTGGACGATAGTGCTTCAAACTTGATTAACGCTGGCGATCACGGCCGGTTAACGCGGTTGTTAGGTCTCGTTATGGTTAATTTTAAGTTTATCACCGTTGCCCCACTGGCAATTGAGCCAGCGGCTCCCTACAAATGTCTGAAGCAAAAAGGAGAAATCCGATGAAAAAGACGGACCAGGAATGGCGCGAGCAGCTGTCGCCGGAAGCCTATCATGTGACGCGCAAGCACGGAACCGAACGGGCTGGCACCAGCCCGCTAAACCAGGAAAAGCGAGCGGGCATGTTTTCCTGCGTGTGCTGCGGCAAACCGTTGTTCTCGTCCGATGCCAAATATGAGTCAGGAACGGGATGGCCCAGCTTTTTCCAGCCGGTGGCGGCTAATGCCGTCGGCACGTCAACGGACCGCAAGTTCTTCATGACACGCACCGAAGTTCATTGTGCCGACTGCGAAGCGCATCTCGGCCATGTGTTTCCCGATGGCCCGCAACCCACTGGCTTGCGCTATTGCATGAATGGCGTTGCCCTCACCTTCCAGCCCAAAGAGTAAACCAGCATGGCCCTGCCAAAACCACCGAAAGCCGAAAAGCGCACTGTCATCGAAACATGGCACGGCCATGAGAAGCGCGATGACTACAAGTGGCTGAAGGATGAGAACTGGCAGGCCGTTCTGCACGATCCGAAACTGCTGAAGAAAGACATCCGCAAATATCTCGTGGCGGAAAATGCCTATGCCAAGGCGGTGATGGCCGACACGAAAGCGTTGCAGGCCAAGCTGTTCAAGGAGCTGAAAGGGCGCATCAAGCAGGATGACTCATCTGTGCCGGCGCCCGAGGGAAAATATCTCTACTTCGCCTCCGTCATCAAGGGTGGGCAATATCCTATCATGAAGCGCAGGCCGCGCGAGGGCGGCAAAGACCATGTGCTGCTCGACGGGAACAAGGAAGGCAAGGGCAAGAAATTCTTCAGCCTTGGCACACTTTCCTTGTCGCCAGATTACAATGCGGCGGCATGGTCTTTCGATGACAAGGGGTCTGAATTCTACAAGATCCGGGTGCGGGACCTGTCACGCAACAGGGATACCAAGGATGTGGTCAGCCATACGACCGGTGATGTGGTGTGGGCCGCAGATGGCAAACACTTCTTCTACACGCTTCAGGATGACAATCACCGGCCGCTCAAAACCTACCTGCACAAGTTGGGCACGCCGCAGTCCGATGACAGGCTGATCTTTGAGGAAAAAGACACAGGCATGTTCACGGGGTTGGACCAGACCAGTTCCAAACGCTTCGTGACGATTGATGTGAATGACCATGACACATCAGAGGTGTGGCTGATTGATGCCGAGAACCCCACCGATAAACCGCGCCGGGTTGCGCCGCGCCAGCGCGGATTTGAGTATGAGATCGAGCACCACGGCAACACCTTCATCATCAAGACCAACATGGATGGCGCAGAAGACTACAAGCTGATGGTGACGGATATCGACAAGCTGTCACCAGAACACTGGCGCGATTTTGTGCCCTACAAGCCTGGCGTGTTCGTTATCAGCTATTTTGTTTTCGAGGACTGGCTGGTGCGCATGGAGCGGGAAAACGCGCTGCCACGTATTGTGGTGCGCAACATGACCTCGGGCGAAGAACATGCCATCGCCTTTGATGAAGAGGCCTATTCGCTCGGCTTCGGCGACATGCGCGAATATGAGACGGACATCCTTCGCTTTACCTATTCGTCGCCGACCACGCCGTCACAGGTGTTTGACTACAACATGCGCGATCGCAGCCGTGTGTTGCTCAAGACGCAGGAGGTTCCGTCCGGACACAATCCCGCAGATTACGTGGCGCGGCGCCTGCAAGCGCCCGCCCATGACGGCGAGTTGATCCCCGTCACCATCATTCACAAGAAGGGCGTGAAGCTTGATGGCAAGGCACCGTTGTGGCTTTACGGCTATGGCTCCTATGGATCATCAATGCCGGCGGGCTTCAACACCAATATCCTGTCGCTGGTCAACCGCGGCTTTGTCTATGCCGTGGCGCATATCCGCGGCGGGCAGGAAAAGGGCCGCCGCTGGTACAAGCAGGGCAAGCTTGAGCACAAGCCCAACACCTTCAAGGATTTCATTTCGGTTGGGCAATTCCTGGCGGAAAGCAAATATACGAGCGTTGGAAACATCGTTGCGCAAGGCGGCAGCGCTGGCGGGCTGTTGATGGGGGCTGTCGCCAACATGGCGCCGGAGTTGTTCAAGGCGGTAGTGGCTGAAGTACCGTTTGTTGATGCGCTCACAACCATGCTGGATGACACGCTGCCTCTGACCCCACCGGAATGGCCGGAATGGGGCAACCCGATCACCGACGAGAAAGCCTACCGCATCATCGCATCCTATGCGCCTTACGAGAACGTGACGAAGCAGGCGTACCCGCACATCTTTGCACTTGGCGGGCTCACCGATCCGCGCGTCACCTATTGGGAACCGGCGAAGTGGATCGCAAAGCTCCGTGTACTGAACACATCGCGCAACAAGCTGCTATTGAAGATCAGCATGGGGGCCGGGCATGGTGGTGCGTCCGGCCGCTTTGACCGCCTCAAGGAGGTGGCAGAGGTTTATGCCTTTGGATTGAAGATGGTGGGCAAAGCCCGTGCTGCTTGATGCTTCAAAATCCTCGCTTCTGATTGTCGACATCCAGGAGCGCCTGCTTCCGGCCATGGCTGAAGGCAACAGTGTTGTGGCGCGGACCAGGGTGATGCAGGCGGCGGCGCAGGAACTCGGATTACCTGTCACAATTTCGGAGCAATATCCCAAGGGGCTGGGCCGCACTGTTTCTGATATCGCATCAAATGATGCGAAGGTGTTTGAGAAACTGTCGTTTTCTTGCTGGCGTGATGAGGGGATGCGCGGCCATTTCATTTCGCTGCATGAAGCCGGACGGCCGCAAGTGATCATCGCTGGCATTGAAGCGCACGTGTGTGTTTTGCAGACCGCCATTGATTTCGCCCAGGCCGGCTTTGCAACCTATGTGGTTCAAGATGCCGTGGCGTCGCGTAAGCAGGCATCGGTTGAACTGGCGTTGAACCGGATGAATGCCAGCGGTGTCAGCGTGATCAACACGGAAATGGCTGTGTTCGAATTGCTGGAACGGGCCGGAAGCCCGGCTTTCAAGACACTGTCGGCGTTGATCCGCTGATGTTTGCTGGATCAATGCATCGTTGAAACTGGCAGTTTGACTTCCGTGCGCGGCGTTGCTTCAATGGTGCACCGCAACAAATGGGAAGCATTATGGCCAAGTCAGCTGAATTCAACTGGGAAGATCCACTCGATTTTGAAAGCGCATTGACCGAGGAAGAGCGGATGATCCGCGATTCGGCCCGCGCCTTTGCCCAGGACAAGCTGCAGCCGCGCATCAAGGACGCCTTCCGTAACGAAGTTTTCGACAGAGACATCATGACCGAGCTGGGCGCCATGGGCTTCATCGGCATCATGACAAATGAGAAATATGGCGGCTCAGGCCTTGGATATGTGGCCTATGGGCTGGTCGGCCGTGAGGTGGAACGTGTCGACTCTGGCTACCGTTCGGCGGTCAGCGTGCAACATTCCCTCGTGATGCACCCGATTGAGGCGTTTGGCTCGGAAGAGCAGAAAATGAAATATCTGCCGCGGCTGGCCACAGGTGAAATCGTCGGCTGCTTCGGCCTGACAGAGCCTGATGCCGGCTCGGATCCCGGCGGCATGAAAACAAGGGCCACCAAGGTGCAAGGTGGTTATGTTCTGAACGGCGCAAAGATGTGGATCACAAATGCGCCGATTGCCGACATTGCCATTGTCTGGGCGAAACTTGATGGTGAGATCCGTGGCTTCATCGTGGAGCGTGGCGCGAAGGGCTTCTCGACGCCGGAGATCAAGGGCAAGGTTTCGCTGCGCGCCTCAATCACCGGCGAAATCGTGCTGGATAATGTGGAAGTCGCTGAAGATGCGATATTGCCGAAGGCCAAGGGCCTGAGCGGTCCGTTCTCGTGCCTCAACAAGGCGCGCTATGGCATTTCCTGGGGCGCGATGGGCGCTGCCGAGGATTGCTGGCACCGGGCACGCGCCTATGTGATGGAGCGCAAGCAGTTCGGCAAGCCGTTGGCCGCCAATCAGCTGATCCAGAAGAAACTCGCTGACATGCAAACGGAAATCACGCTGGGCCTGTTCGGTTGCCTGGCGCTGGGCCGCGGTCTGGAGCGCGGCACGGTGGCACCGCCTGCCATTTCCCTCATGAAGCGCAACAATGCCGGCAAGGCCCTGGACATTGCCCGCGCCGCACGCGACATGCACGGCGGTAATGGCATTTCCGAGGAATATCACGTGATCCGTCACATGGTGAACCTCGAAACCGTGAACACCTATGAAGGCACGCATGATGTGCATGCGCTGATCCTCGGCCGAGCGCAGACGGGATTGCAGGCCTTTCAGTAAACTCAGGGATCCGGCGGTTCATCTGGCTCAGGGCCCGGCTGATATTCAAGAATATCGCCGGGCTGGCAGTCCAAAGCTTTGCAGATGGCGGCCAGCGTCGAAAAGCGGATGGCCCGGGCGCGACCCGTCTTCAGCACAGACATGTTCTGAATCGAGATGCCAACTTCCTCGGCCACGTCCATGAGGCGGCGCTTGCGCCGGGCCAACATGACATCGAGATTCACAATGATGGGCACTGCGGCAGCCTCAAATCGTCAAATCATTTTCTGTTTTCATTTGCATGGCGTGATGTAGCACACGGGCGAGCGCCACCAGAAATAAACCAACGGCAACGGGACCGAGATCAACATAAAAATTGCTGCCACCCAGCGCGGGTTCGTCCAGATGATGCAAGACTACGTTTGCCACCATGCCAATCAGGTGCTCGGCGATCGGGAAAGCGGCAATCAGCCAACCCAGTGTTTTCACTGAGGCCAACGTGCGCTCAACAAATATGGCACCCTTCTGAAAATTGCGCACCATGCGATGCAACAGTGCGAACATGAGCAGGTAAAAACCAAGCTCGTAAACAACGATCAGGATTACAGCGATTCCGGTGGCCGTTGAACCTTCCGCAAATGACAGCTTGTCGCCCAGGCATTTGATCTGCTCGGGCGACAGGCCCTCAACCGCAGCCGTGGGATTGAAGAGATAGTAGAGTGCCACACCAAACGTCACCGGGAACAAGGCCCAAATGCCCCAGAACGCCACGTTCATGCGGCTGAAAAAGATCTGGCTGGATGTGGTGGGGCGCGCTGCCATGATGTTCATCCTTCTAAGATAAGCATAGCATAATGAATTCTTAAAATACATTATTGCATGTTTATCGATAAAATATTGTTGACTTACATTTTCTCTTCCTCTATTTATCGAATATCGATCAATGGTTCAACAGAATCGATAGCAAACCCGCCAATGACTGGCGGACAAGACGATGGAGAGAATGATGGGTTTTCGCGTGGGGGCATATTCAGGCGTTGCAGGTGTTTTGATCTTGCTGACCGCAGGACTCGCACCAGCACAAGCTGGAGACGTGGGCCAGCCTGCGCCAACATTTGCCAGCCATGACTGGGCCGGCCTGTACCTTGGCATGGATGTGGCGGGCATTGGTGCCGGGCTTGATGTCAAAGGCGTGGGCCGCAAGGGCAAGGCCGATCTGAAGAAGGGCGGCTTCGGCATGGCGGCACTGGCCGGATATAATTTCACCAGCGGCCCCTGGGTCTGGGGTGTTGAAGGACAGATGGGCTATGCTGGCTTCAAGAAAAGCGGTGCAGTGGCTGGCTTCGGCACAATGACCATCGATTCCAAATGCCTTTCGTCATTTGTGCTGCGCGGCGGCTATGCCTGGGACAATGTGCTGCTTTACGGCAAGGCAGGCGTTGCCCTCACCTCTGCCAGGATTTCATCGACAGCCGGCGGCTCCAGCAAGAAGACGCTGGTTGGCGCAGTCGCCGGCATTGGTGCCGAATATGCCATTGATGAACAGTGGACGATGCGGGCCGAGGCCCTCGCCTATGGCTTTGAGGCGACACCCAATCTTGCCGGCAAGAAAACAAAGGTTGGTCTTGCCCGCGGCACCATTCAGGTGGGCATGACGTTCCGCTTCTGAAACACGATGCGCGCGCGATCCGGCATCTTGCACCCCGAACAGGGCCGGACGTGCCGCCTATGGGCGCTGGCAGTGGTCGCCCCGACCTGCCGGCGCCCTTTTTGTTCAATGCCCCCAAGTGGACTTGAGGACGCGCAGCCAGTTTTTCCAGGCGATCTTTTCGATCAGGTCCTGGCCGAAGCCTGCGTACTGCATGGCTTCGATCAGGCGCGGTGTGCCGGCCACATCCTTGATGAAACCGGGGATGCGCGCGCCATCAAAGTCAGAGCCGAGACCAACGCAGTTCTCGCCTGCGAATTTCAGCATGTGCTCGAGATGGCGGATCATCACGTCTGGTTCGGTGTTGGCGCTCCAGCCGCCATCAGCGCGCAGGAAGCCTGTGGCGTAGTTGAGCCCCACCATGCCCCTGCTCTCGCCGATCGCCAGAAGCTGCTCGTTGGTGAGGTTGCGCGAGGATGCTGAAAGGGCATGGGCATTGGAATGGGTGGCGACAAGAGGCGCATTGGACAGACGCGCCACATCCCAAAACCCTTTCTCGGTGATATGGGAGAGATCAATCATGATGCGCAGCGCGTTGCAACGCTTGACGAGCGCTTCGCCGGCAGGCGTCAGTCCATTGCCTGTATCTGGCGAAGACGGAAACCGGAAGGGCACGCCTTCGCCGAAGTGATTGGGCCGCGACCAGACGGGTCCCAGCGAGCGCAAACCGCGGGCGTAAAACGCATCGAGATTGGATAGGTCAGCGGAAATCGCCTCTGCACCTTCAATGTGGCTGATCCAGGCCAATTGGCCTGCAGCCATGGCCGCTTCGATATCGGCAGCACACAGGCAATGTTTCACGCTGTCATTGGACTCGGCGAAAATCCTGTCGCGAAGGTCAAACATGGCCGTGGCAGACGCAAGCGCTGCGCCATGAGGCAAACCGCCGACGGGTGGCGGATTCAGGTCATCATCGTCATGATCCCAGGCAGGTTCCGGCGGCGAAAAGACTGCGAAGAAACCGCCTGCCATCTGCCCCTTGAGGATGCGCGGCAGGTCCATTTGGCCTTCGCCGTCGCCTGCGATGAAGTCATGCGCTTCATGGCCATTCTTCTTGAGCCAGAGGCGCAGAAGAACATCGTTATGTCCGTCAATGATGGGAAGTGCGGTCATGTGGCTCCGGCCAAAAAGAAAAGCCCTCTCCCCAGCGGAAGAGGGCCGTGATGGTTCAGCCGATGTCAGGCCTTGGAAAACATCTGTTCAACGTGATCCCAATTGATGAGATTGTCGACGAAGGCTTCCAGGTATTTCTGACGGGCGTTGCGATAGTCGATGTAATAGCTGTGCTCCCAGACATCGACGCCGAGAATGGGCGAAGCGCCGTGCATCAGCGGGTTTTCGCCGTTTGGTGTCTTGGAGATGGCAAGCTTGCCATCCTTCACCGAGAGCCAGGCCCAGCCAGAGCCGAACTGCGTCAGGCCAGCCTGAACGAAATCGGTGCGGAACTTGTCATAACCGCCCAGATCGGAATCGATGGCCTTGGCAATCTTGCCCGGCAGTTTCTTGCCGCCGCCATTGGGCTTCATCCAGTTCCAGAAGTGGATGTGGTTGTAATGCTGGCCGACGTTGTTGATGAGGCCGGCATTCTTTTCAGCGAAGGCCTTTTTGCAGATTTCCTCAATAGAGAGCGCGGCCAGCGGCGAATCTTTCAGGAGGTTGTTGCCGTTGGTCACATAGGCCTGATGGTGCTTGTCGTGGTGGAATTCAAGCGTTTCCTTCGACATGTAGGGGCCGAGCGCGTCATAGGCGTAAGGCAGGGCGGGAAGTTCTAAAGCCATTTTCTTGTTCTCCTCTGATTGGGAGACTTATTTAGTCATTCCAGCGCCCTGCCGCAAGGAAAGGCCAGCGCTCAGCCCTGCAGAAGCGGAATGCCCATCAGCGCCTGAATGAAGGCGGCGGCGGTTGCAAGCGTGACCAAAATGGCAGTCACATAAACAACACTGTGGCGGCCGGACAGGGCAGCCAGCGGAACCGCCTGGGCTGCATGCAGGCCCACAAAATGCGCCACACGCAGGTCTCCGCCGGTGGTGGACCAGTGGAAGAAGCCAAGGCCGTTAGCGTCTGTCATTTCGCCGCCGACCCAGTGGCCGCCGCGCGACGAGAGATAACCTGCAACACAGGTGGCCAGCAGGCTGCCCAGCATCAGGCCGAGTGCCGCTGCGCGTGGCCACAGGCCTTGCCCGGCACGTCGCCAAAGGATGGTGCCGATCAGGAAACTGGTTGCAGTCATCGTCACGGCGCCGAGCCCCATGAGCGCGTAGGCGACCGACGACAGCACCGTGTCGTAGTTGAAATGGGAGGTTAGGCCGAGCGCGCCACGGGTTGTGATGTAGGCAAGTTCGCTCCAGCCGCAGAACGCCATCAGTAACGCCGCAATGCGCGCTGCTTTTGATTCTTCTGGCAACATAGCCATGGCCCAGCTTACCGTTGCGAACTGGACGGCAATGGCGATGGCGAATTTCATGGGCTTGTCCCAAACGCTGACGCCAATCAACTGGCGAGAGTCGAACAAATGTGCGGCTGCAAGCACGGCAGCAAGCGCCAGCATGAGGATCGTGCTGCGCCACAGCAGTGGGCTGCCCTGGCGCATGTCGGCCACCAGGCCCGCGACTTTGGTATCCTGCAGGCTTGACGTGTTCATCGTGGTTGCGGTCATGGGGTTTCCTCCCGGGATGCGAAGGCGGTTTTCAAAATCATAAGTCCCACAAGGCCCATGGGGCCAAACAGGAAAGTGGCGGGCAACAGCAGCAAGAGCCACCAGCGACTGATGCCCTGCTGCATCAGGTGGCGCGCAATCCAGGCGCCGATGAAGAGGTCAAAAGCCAGATAATGAATCCACCCGGCAAGCGCCGCCCAAGGTGCTGTGAACAGCAGTTGCACATTGGCCAGCGTCTCAAAGCCGCCAGGGGCCTTGAAAAAGAAAAACAGGATGAGAAACGCATAAAGCGCTGACAGTGCCAGCGGCCACCATGTGCCTGCCACCTGATCGCGCCAATACGGCCGGTTGAAGATGACCCCGCCCGCCAGAATGAGCCAGCCAGCCATGGCAAAGAAATTTGCGATGCTAAACACTGTTGCTGCTGTCATTTGCGTGATTTCCATAATTTGACAGTGGAAAGATAAACATGAATCGGGGTGATTGGCAAATGAATTTTGACATTGGAAAGATCATTCAACTCTGCTAAAGCCCTGCCATGCCTCAGCGTAACCTGCCCGACGCGAAAAAACCCTATCACCATGGGGATTTACGGGAAGCTTTGCTGGCGGCGGGCGAGGCCGCCATCAATGAATTGCCGCTGGAACAAGTATCACTGCGCGAGATTGCGCGGCGGGCCGGTGTGTCTCATGCCGCTCCCAAACACCATTTCGGCAGCCTTGGGGCGCTGCTCGGCGACATTGCAGCGCGCGGCTTCGAGCGCTTTGTCGCGGCGCTGGACGAAGCGGCAACCCATGCGGCTGACCAATCCCCTGCATCGCGGCTGATGGCCATGGGCCGCGCCTACCTGCGTTTTGCTGCTGCCAATCGTGGCTGTTACGGCTTGATGTTTGGAAAGCGCGACGTCTGCGAGACAACACCGCGGCTCGCCGAGGCTTCCCTGGCGGCATGGTCCCAGCTGGAAAATGCCGTGGCACAGATCGCGGGGCCAGCGCGCGCTGGCAATGGTGCGTTGCTGGTGTGGGCGGCCGTGCATGGCATGGTGATGCTGAAACTTGAACACAAGCTGCCGCCGCAACTTGACCCGCAGGCCAGCCTGGAACAATCGCTCCGTATGCTGATGAATGGCCTGATGTCGGAAGGGACGGCGTGATGGAACCATTTGCCGTCGATGGCGTGATGCTCGCAACATTGGCCGCCGTTGCATTGGTGGCGGGCTTTGTGGATTCAATTGCGGGCGGTGGCGGGCTGTTGGCCCTGCCTTCCCTGTTGCTGGCCGGGCTTGACCCTGTGTCGGCACTGGCCACCAACAAGCTGCAGGGCACCTTCGGCACGGCATCCGCCACGCACACCTTCTGGAAGAAGGGTGCGCTTGATCCGTCTCAACATGTTTTGACGGTCGTGTTGGTGTTCATCGGCGCGGCGCTGGGTGTTGCGGCGGTGGCCTATGCTCCGACCAATCTCCTCTCCGGGCTGCTGCCGCCGCTGCTCATCGTGATCGCCATCTACTTTGCATTGACGCCCCGGCTTTCTGTGCATGATGGTGCTCCTCGCCTGCCGCGGACCGTCTTCATCTATGGGCTTGCACCACTGATCGGATTTTACGATGGCATCTTCGGCCCTGGCACGGGCTCCTTCTTCATGTTGTCGCTGGTAGCGCTGTTCGGCTTTGGCGTGGTTGCCGCCACAGGCCAGACGAAGCTGTTCAACTTCACCTCCAATGTAGCTTCGCTGATCATGTTTGCCATTGGCGGCCACATTATCTGGGTGGTGGGGCTTTGCATGGGCGTGGCGCAGTTGATTGGCGCTCAGGTGGGCGCGCGGCTGGCGATCAAGAATGGCGCAGCGATCATCCGACCGCTGCTGGTGGTGGTCTGCATCGCCATGGCCGCGAAGCTGCTGTGGAATCCTCACAATCCGGTTTGGAGCTGGCTTTCTTCATAGTTGGCAAGCACAATCCTCAAAGCCGAACCCGGCTTGGCTCTCTGCCGAAACTGTTTGCAGCATTGTCATAGGGAAAGCGCTCGACCTTCGGCCATTTATCAAGGTACGCCTTGTAATCCCTGTGATAGTTTTGCAGCAGCCAGCGCTTCGACATAAGTTTGGCTGTCACCCGTTCTTGCGCGTCCACGATGCCAGCGTCATCGGCAGCCAATTCCTCAAGCTTTTGCAACACATCAAACGTGACGATGAAGAAGATGTCTTTGCTTTGATAGCCATAGTCATGATCGCCACCATATTTCCATGTCACGCCCGCTGAAATGACCCGTCCGAGTTCAGCCTGCACGGCGGGGCAGGCTTCAAACAGCTTTTTGTTAGCTTCGGCCTGCATGTTCATCCGCAAGACTTCTGCTTCTGGAGCAAAACCACTAGTGTGTGCCAGTGCAAACGCTGCGACATAGCCCTTGATGCCCCCTCGGTTGCAATAGTC
The DNA here is from genome assembly GCA_937864985.1 of uncultured Alphaproteobacteria bacterium. GTDB lineage: Bacteria > Pseudomonadota > Alphaproteobacteria > Rhizobiales > Aestuariivirgaceae > Aestuariivirga. Next base: position 15,276 of record CALMEZ010000174.1, on the reverse strand, counting down.
TGGGCCATGTTCGGTAAACCTTGCGCCAGCCTGCTTCAGCAACCAATTGGGTGACATGCAGTTGAGAACACTTTGCAAAAAGTCCTTGTCGCTGTGCTGGTCTTCCATGCTGCCACTCTTACTGGTTACGATTGCGAAAATTCAGCAACATTCCTGCAAGCCGCCACCAACGTCGTTTTCGTGATGGGCTCAAAACTTTTGTTGGGCACACTTGTGGAATGTAAGCCAACATAGCTGAAGTACCGCGCGGTGTCAAGCATTATTTTCTTATAGAAGGAAATATCAATATGATTTGACTTTCTGCATGCCCAGGCCGCTGACGATTGCCAAGCCTGCCATCAACACGCAAGCGCCAGCGATCTGAATAATTGTCATGCGCTCGCCGAGCACCACCACAGCGCAAACCAGTCCAATGGGCGTCATCAGCAGAATCCAGGGTGCGGCCTCATCCAGGCCGACGCGGCGCAGCAGGCTGAACCAGCAGACATAGGCCACATAGAATCCGATGACGCCGACAAAGGCGAGCGCCGCCCATTGCAAAGGTGTTGCGGTGGTGATGGCTTGCCATTGTCCGGTTTCAATCACCAGCGTGGCGAGGATCAATTGCGGCACACCGAACAGGGCATTGGCTTTCAGGGTGCCTGCGCCGTCGTCCTTGCCCCACTTGCGCACCAGCACCTGCCCCATCGACCAGACAAAGCCACTGGAAACGATGAGCACAACCGGCCAGAACGGCGGCTTCTCCGTGGGCATGCCAATGATGATGGCCGCCCCCGCCAGCGCCAGCGTGGTTCCCAGCAGTTTGCGGGCGGTAATGCGTTCGTCGAGCAGCAGCCAGCCCAGCAAGACGGCGGCGGGCACCTGGATCTGAAGCAGCAGATTGGCGGTCGTCGATTCCAGGCCGCGCACGCCCCAAAACAACAATGCGCCCTGAATGGTGACACCGCAGGCGGAGATAAGGAAAGCCTTGGGCCATGGCGTCTTGATGGGCCCCGGCACAGTGAACACTGTCAGCACCGCGATGAAGCCATAGGCGAACAGCATCATCAACAGTGGCGGAAAATGGGTGACGGCGGGCTTTGCAATGGTGAAGCCCGTGCCGAAACAAAAGGGTGCCGCGATGGCAAGGGCGAGTGATCTGGAATCCTTCATGCGCGAGAGCCTTGCTTGTTTTGCGCACGCGCCGCAAGATCGCTTTTTTCACCCTGAGGTTATGAATGCGCGCTGTTTATTACGACACATTTGAAGTTCTTCCGGTTGTTGCCACCCTGCCCGACCCCGCACCTTCACCCACCGGCGTTGTGGTGAAGGTTGAGGCGACAGGCCTGTGCCGCAGCGATTGGCATGGCTGGATGGGCCATGACCCCGATATCAAACTGCCGCACGTGCCGGGCCATGAATTGGCTGGTGTTGTGGTGGCAACAGGCCGCGATGTGAAGACCCGGAAGGCGGGGGATCGCGTGACCGTTCCTTTCGTGGCGGGCTGCGGACATTGCTTCGAATGCCATTCCGGCCATCACCACATTTGCGAAAACCAGTTCCAGCCGGGCTTCACCGCCTGGGGCTCGTTTGCAGACTATGTGGCGCTGGAATTTGCCGACACCAACCTGGTGCGCCTGCCCGACACAATGGCGTTTGAAACGGCGGCGGCGCTGGGCTGCCGCTTCGTCACCTCGTACAGCGCGGTTGTCGACAAGGGCCGCCTGAAGCCGGGTGAATGGGTGGCGGTGCATGGCTGCGGTGGTGTTGGGCTTTCTGCCATCATGATTGCCTCAGCAATGGGTGCGCAGGTAGTGGCAGTCGATCTGGCCGATGACAAGCTGGCGCTGGCCAAGTCGCTTGGCGCAGCAGCGGTGGTCAATGCCTCAGGCGGCACCAAGGTGCCACAAGCCATCCGCGATGCAACGGGGGGCGGCGCGCATCTTTCAATCGATGCGCTGGGACATTCGGTCACCGCCATGAACTCGGTACGCTCGTTGCGGCGGCGCGGCCGGCATGTGCAAGTGGGGTTGATGCTGGGCGAGCATGCGCGCGCACCGATGCCGATGGATCGCATCATCGCTTACGAACTCGAGATCAAGGGCAGCCATGGCATGCAGGCCTGGCGCTACCCCGAGATGATGGAGATGATTTCGCGCGGTGTGCTGGCGCCGCAGAAGCTGATCCAGAAGCGGATATCGCTTGAACACGCCCCGGCCGCGCTGGCGGCGATGGACAGGTTTGAAGGCACAGGGATCACGGTGATTTTGCCACCCGTTTGATCAATTGTTGCTTTGGCGTATGAGTGAACAATGACCATTCGACGGCCCATGATGTTTGCCCTGCCCCTGCTGGGCTGGAAGGAATATGTGGCGTTTCCACGTCTTGGCCTGGGGCCGCTGGTTGCGAAAATTGACACAGGCGCGCGGACCGCAGCCTTGCACGCCGATGAAATCCATGTGAGCGGGCGGCGCGTGCGCTTTTCAATCCGGGACGATCATGGACGGCTGCATTGGTACCGCGCCCCGCTGGCAGGTTACAAGCGCGTTAAAAGCTCCAATGGAATCAGCCAGTTGCGGCCCGTTATTCGAGCAACAATTGAACTTGGCGGAAAATCTCTGAAAGCGGAAATCACCTTGACCGACCGGACCGACATGGGTGTTCCGATGCTTCTTGGGCGCGCCACAATCAATGGGCATTTTATCGTGCATCCCGGCAAGACATTCCTGCTGTCGCGGAAACGGAAGACTGTTACATGAAGATCGCGCTCCTCACCCGCAACCCCAAACTCTATTCGCACCAGCGCCTGATCGAGACGGCAACAGCGCGCGGACACGAGATCGTGCCAATCGACTATCTGCGCTGCTACATGAACATCACCTCGCGCAAGCCCGAGCTGCGCTTCATGGGCGAACGCCTCGAAGGGTTTGAAGCCGTGATCCCACGTATCGCGGCATCGCACACCTTTTATGGCCTCGCGGTGTTGCGGCAGTTCGAGATGATGGGCGTTTATCCGCTCAATGAATCGGTTGCGATTGGCCGCAGCCGCGACAAGTTGCGCTCGCTGCAAATCCTGGCGCGGGATGGCGTGGGGCTTCCCGTCACCGCCTTTGCCAACAACACGGGCCGCACGGACGACATTCTCGATATGGTGGGGGGTGCGCCCGTCGTCATCAAGCTGCTTGAGGGCACGCAGGGCATCGGCGTCGTGCTGGGGGAAACGCACAAGTCAGCGAAGTCGGTGATCGAGGCGTTTCACGGTGCTGATATCAACATCCTGGTGCAGGAGTTCATCAAGGAGGCCGATGGCCGCGACATCCGCGCCTTCGTCGTGGGCCGCAAGATCATCGCCGCCATGGAGCGCAAAGGGCCGGAGGGTGACTTCCGCTCGAACCTGCATCGCGGCGGCACAGCCAAGATGGTCGAGCTTTCTGCGGCAGAAAAAACGGCGGCGCTGAAGGCCTCCCGTTCCATGGGTCTTAACGTGTGTGGTGTGGATCTGCTGCGCTCGTCGCATGGCCCCGTCGTAATGGAGGTCAATTCGTCTCCGGGATTGGAGGGCATTGAAGGGGCAAGCAATGTTGATGTTGCGGGGGCGATCATCACTTTTCTTGAGAAGAACGCCAAGCCCGGGAAAACAAAAACGCGGGGCAAGGGCTAGGGCATCGGGGTGTGATATGACGGCGTTTGAATTCGGCGGGCGGGCCATTGCTGCCGGCGCTCGCGAAACCGTGAATCTTGAAGTTTCGACGCTGGCCAACGCGGCGCCGATGACGCTGCCTGTGCATGTGGTGCATGGTGTGGAGGCCGGCCCGGTCATGTTCCTGTCTGGCGTCGTACATGGTGACGAAATCCAGGGGCTTGAGATTGTGCGGCGGGTGCTGGGGCATGATGCGCTCAAGAGCCTGCGTGGGACGTTGCTGGCGGTGCCCATTGTCAACGGCTTCGGCTTTCTCAACCATTCGCGCTACATGCCGGACCGGCGCGATCTCAACCGTTCCTTTCCGGGTTCAGACCAAGGCTCATTGGCCAGCCTCCTGGCGGATTTGTTTTTCCGCGAAATCGTCAAGCGGTCGGATTATGGCATCGACCTGCATACCGCCGCCCTTCACCGCACCAACCTGCCGCAAGTGCGCATCGCGCCAGATGACACGGAGCTTGTGACGCTGGCGCAGGCGTTTGGTGCGCCGGTGATCCTGACGTCAAAGCTCCGCGAAGGATCACTCCGCCAGTCTGCGAAACAGGCCGGTGTGAAGGTGTTGCTCTATGAGGGTGGCGAGGCCTTGCGCTTTGACGAAGCGGCGATTGAGGCTGGCGTCAAAGGTTGTCTGCGCGTGATGAAGCATCTCGACATGATTCAAGATGCGCCGAAGATGACGCAGCACGCTTCACCAGTAACTTCTTCCTCCAGCACATGGGTGCGCGCACCGGAAGGCGGCATCCTGCATTCGGTGCGCCGTGTGGGCGACAAGGTGGGGCTGAAGGAACCAATTGCGGTGATCACCGATCCGCTTGGCAGTGTCACGGTGCCGGTGTTTGCAGAGGATGACGGCATCATCATCGGCCGCACCAACCTGCCAATCGTCAACCGGGGTGATGCGCTGTTCCATGTGGCGCGCATCAAACCCACGGCGCGCGGCCAAGTTCAAGCCACACCAGATGAGGATGAGATCATCTAAGGCCAGCGAAGGCGCTGGTGTCGGATTATTTCTTCACAACCTTGGACACGGAATCGGCAAAGCCCGAAAGGTCAATATCGGCACTGAGCAGTTTGCCGCTGTTTTGCTCGAAGAACTGTGCCTGAGCCGCTTTGGCCTTGTTGAGGCTCTCCCACTCGGCTGCTTCAAGTTTAGCGAAGGCCTGGCAGCCATCCGGGTAGCAGACCTTGTAGACGAGCTTGACCTCAGTGCTGTCGATCTTCAGCCGGGCGCCGGAGTCAACTGATGAGCCGAGTGGCGTCATCATGATCAAAGACGGGTTACTGCCATCTTCGTTAAACAAGATCACGAGCTTGAGCAGCGGTTTGCCGGTTGCAGATTGAGACGCCACGACGCTGCTGGCGCACTTGCCATCTTTGCATTCTGCTTCCCACGCCATGGCTTGGCCTGCGAGCAGGAGCGCAGATGCGAGGAGTGTGGCGGTGACCAAATGTTTTTTCATACCTACAATCCTACAAAAAAGGGGAGCGCCCGTCGAGCGCTCCCCTCAATCAGAATTAATGCGTTGAACCTTATGAGGCTTTGCGGCGGCGACCGAGGGCGCCGAGAGCACCGAGGCCGGTCATCAGAAGCAAGGCAGCGCCAGGCAGCGGTGTTGCGATCGGTGTTCCGCCAACGCCCTTGAACCCGAAGATAAAGGTTTCAGCGCCAGGCGTGCCGCGAATGTTGGCATTGGCGAGCGAGTATACTTCAGCACCAACCGCGCCAAGAGCGAGAAATGCCGTTTTGGTGCTGTCGCTTGCGCCATAGAAGATTTCAAACGTCTTCGATTCGCCCGCGGCCAAAGCGCCGAAGCCGAAATTGAAGCGTGCGCCGTGATCGTCTGGCCCAAGGTTCGTAAAGTCACCTGTGCCACCGGCCACAATCGGGAAGTGAGATGAGAACGGATCGGAACTGCCGAACCCGTCATCAACGGTGCTCAGCACGGCGGTGGCGCCAACTGACCCGCCAATTGTTACAAACTCACTGAACGCAGTCGGCTCAATGTCCCAGTCCATGTTGCGGGTGTAACGAACATCAGCAACCGTAGAAGCTGACGTGTTGGTGATGGTCACCTTGACCGACATCAGATCAGCGCTTGCTGATGGGCCGAATTCATGGGTCACTTGGAAGCTCGAGCCAGCGTTCACCACCGACGTGGCTGTGCTGGCTGTCGAGGTAAAGCTCACCAAGCTCAATCCAGCCGAGCCGGTCGCGTTATTGGCATAACCGACGTCGGATGTATTGGCACCATTGCCCACGCCCCAGCCTTCGCACAGGCAGCCGTCAGCTGTTGCTTCATAGCCGGTGGTTGTGTGGCGCAGACCGGTATAGGTCAACCCGGTCGTCGATGGGTTGCCAGGTGTGTAGATGTTCAGCTGGCCGTAGTCATCCACGCCCAACTGCACATTTCCAGACGAAATGACGGCGCTTGCAAAAGCGCCAGAAGCCACTGGCATCACGCTAATCAGCGCTGCCAGCGCAATACCCGATAGTTTCATTGTTCTCTCCGTCCATTGTTGGAACGAGCCACCGAAGCTCCGCCGCCCGCAAGAGCTAACCCGTCCTGTTTTTGACCCCTCCCGGACAAATTATACCAAATTTAATGTAATGACAAGATATTCCTGCCCATTTCCGTCAAAAACATGCAAGAGCTGTTTTCTTATTCAACTATAGATTGATTTATTGCGTTGCCGCTATCAAAAGATTATTTGGGCAAGCCTTAAGAATTTCGCGCAGCTGGCACATTGATCAAAAACATATGGGCAGGTGCAATCGAGGCGAACAGCGAAAATTCAACGGCAACCTGAAGGCCGTATATTGGACGCTTTGGCGCATCACCCATTTCGAGGAGATTTTCGGCGGGATGGTCTCATGACTCAGGCTTTTTGTCGGTGCCGCCGTCCGGATAGCCATAGGCCGCCTGTCCCCAAAGCTCCTTGACGCGGGAATCACGGCCGCAGCCTTCACGGTAACCCTCGTAGGCTTCCTTCTGTTTTATGTAGCCAAACCGTGAGAGCACGCGATTTTCACCAAGGTAGTAGTTCTGGTGGTAATCCTCGGCATCGTAAAAGCTTGTGTTATCACGAATGGTCACGGCGAGCTTCTGGCCCAGGGCTTTTTCTGCTTCCGACAAAGCCGCTTCGGCATCTTTCCTTTGCGCGGCGTCCAGAGGAAACAGGGCCGGAACATAGGCGGGGCCGCGGTCACAGAACTGGCCATCGCCGTCAACGGCGTCAATGGTGCGGAGGAAGTGGGCAACGAGTTGCTTGTAGGAAATGACCTTGGGATCGAAGACGACTTTCTCAGACTCCACATAACCTTCATGGTCCTCGTAGGTGGGGTCTTTCATTGTGCCGCCGGCATAACCTGATGTGGTGGACGAAACGCCGTTGACATGGTCCATGTCGCTTTCGACACACCAGAAACAGCCTCCCGCAAAAATTGCCGTTTCAGTCTCGGCGTGGGCAAAACCCATGGCCGGGGCGAGCAGAAACCCGGCAGCGAGCAACAGAGACATTGAAACGTGGCGCATGGCGAAACTCCTTGGCCCCTCATTTACGCAGGGCGCGCAGCAATGGCACTACACAATGGCACACGGTTGTGTGAGGCAGCGCGAGCAATCCGGAACGCCAATTTGTCCACTTTTGATTGAATTCAGGCCTTTGACTTAGGTCAATGCGGCCAGCCATCAAATGGGTAGGTTCATCGTTGTAATCAGGAGCTCAACGAACATGACCCAGAAGATTCTTTGTGCCATCGACAACACCGACCATGCCAAGCCAGCCATCGACATGGCGTCCGACATGGCCAAGCGGCTGGGCGTGCCGTTGACATTCTGCACTGTCAATGTGCTGACCGGCGGCATGCGTGGCCCGGCCATCTACATGCAGGATGACAGCGTTCTGGAGAAGGCCCTTGAAGCGGCCGTCGCAACGGCCCGCAAGGCTGGCACCAAGGAAGTGCACTCCACTTTGCTGAAGGCACGTGACGTGGCCGTTTCCATTGTTCAGTATGCGGATCAAAATGGCTTTGACCACATCGTGACGGGAACCGGCGGCAAGGGCAGCCTAACACGGTTTGCCTTGGGTTCTGTGGCCACGGACGTGATGAACCGTGCCCATTGCCCGGTGACGATCGCCCGCTGAGACGGCGGAGTCAACGCCGGGTGAGGCTTCCGAGGATGCCGCGCACCAAGGCGTTGCCAACCTGCCGGGCGATGGCTCCGCCCAATTGACGGCCAACTGAGCCAGCAACATTTTTTACGAAACGGTCAGTGGCCGTTTCGCGTTGGGGGGCAGAGCGCGGCGCCGTGGGGGGATTCACGGCGCCTGCGTGTTTTTGGGCTCGCGCCAGCAATTTCTCGTAGGCGGATTCTCGGTCCACGGCCTGCTCATATTTTCCATAGATGGGTGAACCGGTGATGACAGCGGAACGCTCCATTGGCGTGACAGGTCCGTTGCGCGATTCCGGTGGGCGAATGAGGGTGCGGTTCACCATTGTGGGAATGCCCTTGGAATCCAGCACAGAAACCAATGCCTCGCCTTTGGCCAATTCGGTGATGGCTTTCTCTGTCGAGAATTTCGGATTGGGCCGGAATGTGGTCGCTGCCACCTGCACGGCCTTCTGGTCGCGCGGCGTGAACGCCCGAAGCGCGTGCTGCACACGATTGCCCATCTGCGCCAAGACAGCATCCGGCACATCGAGCGGGTTCTGCGTCACGAAATAAATGCCCACGCCTTTGGAGCGGATCAGCTTTACGGTCTGCTCGATCTTTTGCAGCAACGCAGGCGAGGCATCGGCGAACAGTAAATGCGCTTCGTCGAAGAAGAACACCAGGTTTGGCTTGTCCGGATCGCCCACTTCGGGCAGCTGCTCAAAGAGTTCAGACATCAGCCACAGCAGGAATGTTGCATAAAGCTGCGGGGAATTGATGAGTGTGTTGGCGGCCAATATGTTGACATAGCCCCGGCCGTCGCGCGTGGTGCGCATGAAGTCCCTGATGTCGAGGGCTGGTTCTCCGAGGAAGGCGTTACCGCCCTGCTCCTCAATCACCACGAGGCGGCGCTGGATGGCGCCCACTGTCTGGTCGTTTATGTTGCCATATTCGGTGGTGATGTCGCCCTTGCGGTCAGCGAGGTCTTTCAGATAGGCGCGCAGGTCCTTGAGGTCGAGGAGCAGCAGGCCTTCCTGATCGGCAAGTTTGAAGGCGATGTTAAGCGCCCCTTCCTGGGCGTCCGTCAGGCCCATCAGGCGTGACAGCATCAGCGGTCCCATGTCCAGAATGGTGGTGCGGATGGGGTGGCCCTGCTTGCCGAAGAGGTCCCAAAAAATCGTCGGTGTGGCGGCCGGCGCATAGTCCTTGAAGTCAACCTGCCTGGCGCGCTCACGCATGAAGTCCGGCGCGTCGCCCTTCACGGCGATACCAGAAAGATCGCCTTTCACGTCGGCCGCAAAAACCGGAACACCTGCTGCCGAAAAGCCTTCTGCCATGATCTGCAAGGTGACTGTCTTGCCTGTGCCGGTGGCCCCCGTGATCAAGCCGTGGCGGTTGGCCATGGCCAAAAACAACTCTTCGCGCTTGTCGCTCTTGCCCAGAAAAATTGAAGTTTCAGCCATATCTGCCCCGCATTGATTCAAGAGCCGGAGTTATACCGGATTGCCCAACTTGGACAACAAACTCCGTTCACCATGATTGTTAATGGCTTGGCGCAGGAGCGGAGAAAGGTGCGATTCTTGCTTGATGCTGGTCATGAATATCTCCCGCCGTGCGTTTCTGGTTTCCGCGCCCCTGCTTCTGGCCGCCAGCCGGGCCAATGCCTTTACGCTTTCAGCGAAGACCGGTGATCAGACCGCGGATGTGCAGGCTGCGATTGACAGTGCCATCGCCCGCGACGGGACGATTGTGCTGGGGCCCGGTACGTTCAAGGTCAAAGCTCTTTCCGTTACCGGAAATGTGCAGATCGTGGGAACGACGGGCCAAACCATTCTTGCCTCTGCCAGTGACGCAACACTGTTGACCATCAGCAAGGCCGGCACCGTTTCCCTGTCTGGAATTTCCTTTGCAGCGAAGGGCGTGGCAGCAGAGCTGGTTTCGGCAAGCGAAGTGGCGCGGCTCATCGTGGAAGACTGCAGCTTCGCTGGCGCTGGCACGGGCTTGAAACTGCAGGGCTGCGGGGGACGCATTGTCGGCAACCGCTTCAAGTTCCATCAGGCGGCCGGCCTGTTTTCCACCGATGCCGTGGGCCTTGAGATCTCCGGCAACACGGTGAGCGACATCGGCAACAATGGCATTCTGGTGTGGCGCAGCGACATTGGTGAAGACGGCACGATCATCAGCAACAATCATGTTTCGCGCATCGCGGCGGAAGATGGCGGGTCCGGCCAGAACGGCAATGGCATCAATGTCTATCGGGCCGGCAATGTGATCATCGCCAACAACCGCATCACTGATTGCGCCTATTCGGCGATCCGCGACAATTCCGGCAGCGATGTCGTGATCAGCGGCAACAACATCTCACGCTGCAATGAAGTGGCGCTCTATGTGGAGTTCGCCTTTCAGGGTGCATCCGTGACGGGCAACGTCATTGAAGATGCCGGCATCGGCATCTCGGTCACGAACTTCGACAAGGGCGGGCGGCTTGCGGTGGTGGATGGCAATGTGATCCGGCGCATCAAAGGCTCGAGCAACTACGGTGTGTTCTACGGCATCGGCATCGGCGTGGAAGCCGACACAATTGTCAGCAACAATGTGATTGAAGAGGCCAGCCGCATCGGCATCAACCTCGGCTGGGGCGCACAGGGCCGCAACTTGTCGGCCCTTGGCAATGTGATCCGCAAGTGCCCCACTGGCATTGCGACATCCGTTGTGGATGGCTTTGGCGAAACAGTGATCTCCGCCAACATCATTGATGGTGCAAAGACTGCGGCTATTGCAGGGTTTGCGTGGGACAAGGCGCAGACGGGCGATCTTGCGCAAGCCGGTGCCGAGGTTCCCAAGATGGTGAAGCTCTCTGGCAATATCGTCAGAAACTAGCGCGCTCCAGCCCAACTTCCAGCTTTCGCCAGTTTTTCAGGACGCGTGACGAGAATGGCGCAAGCGCCTGCTTTTCTTCCGGCGTCCAGACATCAAGCTCCAGCAGCATTTCAGTCACGGCAACTTCAGCGCCGCGGAACGCGCCATCGTCGCACTTCAGCGCAAAACCCAGTCCGGCGTGGGGCACGCAACCGCAGAATACGCCCTCCGCACCCACCTTGATGAAAAGGCGTGGCACGGCCTGCATGATCTTGGTGTCAAAGCGCGTGCTGCCCGCCACCATGAAGGGAAAGGCCCGCACCGCCGCAATGATGCGTTGGCCTTCAGGCATTGCGATGAGGCGGGCAAAGCCTTGCGCCACGTTGCTGATGGGCAAGGCCCAGGTGGGCACCGAACACCCATCAATGCCCATGGGCGCTGCATCAACGTCAACGCCACAAATGTCGCCATAGGCCTTGGCGATGTCGCGCTGGACCAGATGTTCCGGCTTCACATAACCGCGCGTGTCGTAGCCCTTGTGGCGGGCATAGGCCAACATGCCGCCATGCTTTCCAGAACAATTGTTGTGAATGGCGCCGGGCTGTTCACCTGCCTTTACCAAGGCGCGCATGGCATCACCATTGGTGGGCCAGTGAGCACCGCATTCGAGATCGTGCTCCGTGTTGCCGGCCTTGGCGAGGATGGCGCGGGCAACGCGCACATGTTCAGCTTCACCATCATGAGAGGAACAGCACAGCGCAATTTCTTCGGGCGTCAGGCCGAACCGGTCAGCCGCGCCGGACGTCAGCAGCGGCAAGGCCTGGAAGGCCTTGATGGCGGAGCGGGGATAGAAGGCGGCTGCGACATCACCTGTCTGTTTGACGATGTGGCCGGTTGCATCAGAGACGGCGAAGGCACCGCGGTGGCGGCTTTCGATCATGGGGCCGCGGAGGATCTCGGCGATAACGGGGTTTGGGGCGGTCATGAAATCTTCAAGAGTTGCAGGTGATGTGGTTGCGACGAAAGGAATCCTTGCAATCCGTCCGTCAGTCCCTATGTAGCGCCTCCACCTCCTATCGGGTTTACGGCAGATGATCAAACGCGCACTTGTTTTTCAACACATGGATGACGAACCGCCAGGCCTGTTTGGCGGCTTCCTGCGCGATGCGGGGGCTGAGCTGGATGTGGTGATGTTGCACAGGGGTGAAGCTGTTCCGGCACTTCACCCTTATGATTTTCTGCTGGTCATGGGTGGGGCCATGGACGTGTGGGAAGATGTGGCTAACCCTTGGCTCAAGGCAGAAAAGCAGGCCATTGCCGAATGGACGCAACTTGACCGGCCTTTCTTCGGGGTCTGCCTCGGCATGCAGCTTCTGGCCGAGGCCATGGGCGGCAAGGTGGGGCTGGCCTCAGCAGCTGAGGTGGGCATTGGCACAGTGACGCGGACCGGCGAGCACGCTTTCACGCATGGCCTGCCACAGGCTTTTCGCATGATGCAGTGGCACCATGCCGAAGTGACAGAGCTGCCGGTTGGCGCTGTTTCCCTTGCTGCATCGGAAACCACTGCCGTGCAGATCATGGCGGCGGGTGACGTGATGGGCGGAACGCAATTCCATGGTGAATTGACGCCAACGCTGGTCAAGCGCTGGGCGCAGATCCCGCAATATATTGAATGGCTGGAAGCCGCCCTTGGACCGGGCGCTTATGAACGGGTGCGGGCCGAGGCCCTGCCCCTGATGCCCGCCATGAAGCTGGTCAGCGAAACGATGTTCCGCAATCTTGTGGCTGGGCGGAAGTTGCGCGCAGCTGCTTGATCACGCCTTGATCGTCTGGCGGTATTTTTCGGCGTCCCAATTTACCAGCTGATCAATTTCGGCAGCCGTCAGTGGTTTGAGCGGCGTTGCAGGCTCCAACCGCCGGAAGACATCACCAAGGCAACGCAGCATGGGTTCGATGGCAGGCTTGGCATCGTTACGCACAAGCACGCCTGCGCCCGGAATGGCCAGAGCAACCGCGTTGGCCGAAATTGCCTCTGGCACTTCGGTTCCCAGAAACACCACATGATCCGGATAATAGACATGCCGCGCCCCATGGGCATGCGCCCATGGGTCCAGCGCGAAGAGATGTGCTTCAGGTTCGTGCGGCAAGCGGTAACTTGTGCCCTTTGCCAGTTCTGCGAGGCGATTCACGTCGGGCTTCGGCAAGGATCTGGATGGGCGCTGTACGGCTTTCACCACCCGTTGCAACAGGGCTTCCGCTTCTGCCACCGTATTGCCGGCCACGGCCAGTCCGTGATTGCCGAGGATCAGCACTTCCGTGTCGGGCTTGATGGCTTGGCGAATGGCGCGTGACAGCTGAAGGCCCGGGCGGGCATAGGGCACGAAGACCCATTTGAAAGCGGCCAGCGGCTCTTGCAGCTGTGCCTCGGCATCGGGCTGGATGGCCCAGGCAATGGTGTTGACACAATGCACATGCAGCACAACAGCCTGTGGCATCAATCCGTGTACGGATGTTTCAATCGAAGGCCGCAGTCCGGACGGGTTCAAATCCTGCCGGACAAAAGGCAAGCAGGATTCACAATCCGGGTCGTCAGCAGCCAGCGCCTTGGCGAGGTGCGGCAGGTCCAGCGGGACGAAGATGTTCTTCTCCGTGGCATGCATCAGCCACGTGCCGGAGGCCTTGATCCACATCACGCCATCCTTCTTCAAGGAGGTGTTGCCACCAGCGGCCTGCACCAGCAGCGGATCACTGCCCAGGCGGGCCGACAAGTCTCTCAGTTTCTCAAATTCCATCAGGCCAACAATTTCCTTACAGCTGTCTTCCAGCCTGCATATTTCGCTTCGCGCAAGGCTTCAGGCATTTTCGGTGCGAAGCGCTTGTCACGTGCCCATGACTTGGCGAATTGATGGGGCGGCGGCAAGAGGCCCGCTTGCAACCCTGCCAAGTATGCCGCGCCGAGCGCTGTTGTTTCCAGAACCTTCGGCCTGTCAACGGGGGCATTCAGAATGTCGGCGAGATTCTGCATGGTCCAGTCCGAGGCCGTCATGCCGCCGTCGACGCGCAACACCGTGTCGCCTGCACTGCCCCAGTCCTTCTGCATGGCATCCAGCAAATCGCGAGTCTGGTAGCAGACAGCCTCCAGAGCCGCCTTGGAAATTTCCTTCGATGTGGTGCCACGGGTCAGGCCAAACAGTGCGCCGCGCGCGTCGGCGTTCCAGTACGGCGCGCCGAGGCCCACGAAGGCCGGTACCAGATAGACCTGCTGCGCCGGGTCAGCGGCCTTGGCCAAGGCGCCGGTCTCAGATGCCTTCTTCACGATCTTCAATCCGTCACGCAGCCATTGCACGGCAGCACCGGCGATGAAGATGGCGCCTTCCAGGGCATAGGTGCGCTTGCCATTCAATTGATAGGCCACGGTGGTGAGCAGGCGGTTGTTGGAGGCAACGGCCTTTTCGCCGGTGTTCAGCAGGGCAAAGCAGCCCGTGCCATAAGTTGATTTCAGCATGCCCGGCTTGAAACAGGCCTGGCCGATGGTCGCCGCCTGCTGATCGCCGGCAACACCCTTGATGGGAATGGCGGCGCCCAGCAAGGCCGGATCGCTGACGCCAAAATCGCCCCGGCATTCCCGGATCGCGGGCAGGAGCGCACGCGGCACATGCAGCAGCTTCAGCAGATCGTCATCCCAATCGCCCGTATCGATGTTGCAAAGAAGCGTGCGCGAGGCATTGGTGATGTCGGTGGCATGGACCTTCCCGCCTGTCAGGCGCCAGATCAGGAACGTATCAACAGTTCCGAATGCCAGTTCCCCCCGCTCCGCCCGCGTCCGTGCCCCTTCCACATGATCCAGGATCCAGGCGGCCTTGGTGCCGGAGAAATAAGGATCGAGCAGCAGGCCGGTCTTCTGCGCGATGGCCTTCTTGTCATAGCCCTGATCCCGCAGTTGCTCGATCCCGACCAGGAGTTCCAGCGGGCTGAACTTGCGTCGTGCGATGTTCTCCGTCAGGCTCATGATGAAAGCCGATTCGTCATCGACGTTCATCACCATCGCCGGAATTTCCTGCTGGCCGATGGTCTTGAAGGCCTTGAACCGCCCTTCTCCGCAGATGAGCAGGTAGTGCTCACCTTCACTCCCCGGGCGGGGCGTCACGATGATAGGTTTTTTCAGGCCGATGCTCTGAATATTGCCGACGATCTGTTCGAACATCCGGCTGTTGCGCTCGCGCGGATTGAGCACCTCGATCCGATCCAGCGGGATCATCCGTAATTCCGAGTGACGATGCGCTTTGTCGTGACTCATGCCGCCCTCCGGATGCGAATGCGCCGCGCCATGCCGTAGAGGTAGTCCAGGCTGTCGAAGCGGTAACACTCAAACTCGATACTGTTGTGATCGGCCAGATGGATGCGCGGCTGGCCAAAGTCCAATCGCGGCAACAGGTAGTAATCCAGTGCGCCCTGGTTACTGCCGTCCAGCCGCACTGCCACCGTAATGTCGGGTGCAAGGCTGGTGTCGAAACGGACCTTCCAGCGCCGTCGCCCATTGTCGAGTGACAGACAACGGGCCAACACCAATGAAACGGTGAACTC
>CALMEZ010000173.1 GCA_937864985.1 uncultured Alphaproteobacteria bacterium | reverse complement strand
GCCATGATGCCTGTGGGATATTGCACAGGCATTTCATAGCCGGCGAAGGGCACAATCTTTGCGCCAAGCTTCACATGTTCATCATAGAGGGGGGTGCGCCGCAGCGCCGTTTCGCTCATCTTGATCTCCTGACAATTGGGCCCAAGCCCGCAAAGCTTGCGGACTTGCCCCCTCTGTCAGGAACCTGAGAGTTTTCGCCATTGGGTCACTCCGACACCCAACAGCTTTCTCCTTCGGTGAGCTAACGCGTTCGCGTTATCTGCTCTCCAGAGTCTAAACGCCCTTGCGGTCCTTTTGCCTGAGAGTTTCCGGGGCGGTTGCTCCTTCGGCGCTGCAACAAAAAATGTCGCAATCTCTCCCGCAATGGGCAGTTACTGGCGACGGACACTAGGCTTGTGTGCGGGGAAGTCAAGCGGCGCGGCGCTGATGCTTATTGGCACTCACAGAAATTGACAGGGAGTTTCCTGTCGCTTTCAGAGCTTCAACCAAAGCGCCCAGTGTCGACTCATGCCTTACGTCCAGCGCACGATCCACCTGCGGCAAGTGCCATTTCAATTTCCGCGCCAGTGCCGCCTTGCCCAACCCCTGCTGCAACATGGCATTCCACAGGGCCACCTTGGCTGCCACGGCGGGCCGCAGTTCCACATAATAGCGGCCCGTCCCTTTCGGCTCCTGAATAGCTTCGCGGTCTGACATGCGCGCCATCATGGCCGTTTCGATGGCATCCACGGCCTGCAGCTTCGCCTCTTCCATCGTTTCACCAAATGTTATGGCTTCAGGCAAATCAGGCACAGTCACCAAATAGGTGTTATTGCTGTCCTTCCTGATGCGAATGGCATAACGCATGACTTATTCCTCAATCCCGAGCTGCTTCAAAATTGTCTTCCAAAGTCCTTTGCCAAGTTCCTTTGAACCATGCATGGGCAAGACCGAACGTCGGTTACCCAGCCGAACAATCAAATGGCTACCCTTGCCAGGTTCAAAGCTGCACCCCTTTTCAGCCAGAAAACGCTTCGCCTGCTTGCTGTTCATGACGCAACATAAATGTTGTGTTTAGGTTTTGCAAGTGACGCCTTGACTTCGATGCAATGCGCGCTCATTTCAAGTTCATGCCCCATCCCCCCCTCAAAATCCTCCTCGCCGCACCCCGCGGGTTTTGCGCTGGCGTGGTGCGGGCGATTGATATTGTTGAGCGGGCGCTCGATGTCTATGGCGCGCCTGTCTATGTGCGCCACGAGATTGTGCACAACAAATTCGTCGTCGACAGCCTGAAGGCCAAGGGGGCGATTTTTGTAAAGGAGCTGGATGAGATTCCGGCGGGGGATCACCCGGTGGTGTTCTCGGCCCATGGCGTGCCCAAGTCCATTCCCGCCGAGGCGGACCGCCGCAAGATGTTCCGGCTGGATGCCACCTGCCCGCTGGTGACCAAGGTGCACATGGAGGCGAGCCGCCATTATGCGCAGGGGTTGGAGATCATCCTGATCGGCCACAAGGGCCACCCGGAGGTGATCGGCACCATGGGGCAATTGCCCGATGGCGCCATCACGCTGATTGAAACGCCTGAGGATGCCGAGCGCCTCACCGTGCGTGATCCCGCCAAGCTGGCTTACGTCACGCAAACAACGCTTTCGGTCGATGACACGAAGGATGTGATCGACGTTCTGCGCCGCCGCTTTCCGGCGATCACCGGGCCGTTCAAGGAAGACATCTGTTATGCCACCACCAACCGGCAGGAGGC
>CALMEZ010000172.1 GCA_937864985.1 uncultured Alphaproteobacteria bacterium | reverse complement strand
GGAACCCGGCGAGACCTATCTGCGCGATGGGGATTTCGACAGCTTCACCCAGCGCCTTGTGGCCGAACGGCCTCCCGGCCCCTTCTGGCTTTTCGCCTATGGCTCGCTGATCTGGAAACCGGAATTTGAGACGCAGCAACAGGTGCGCGCCACCGCCCAAGGCTGGCACCGCGCCTTCTGCCTTGAGATCATCCGTTGGCGCGGCTCGCCTGAGTTTCCCGGCCTGATGATGGCATTGGAACCCGGTGGCCATTGCGCCGGCATGGCCCTGCAGTTGAGCGAAGACAATTTGCCCGAAACCTTGCGCAAGCTGCTGGTCCGCGAAATCGCCATCATCGATGAACTTCGCACCGTGCGTTGGGTCGATGTGGAATCAGAAGGGAATACGCTCCGTGCACTGACCTTTTATGCCGGCTGCTCCAATCTCGCCTATTATGCCGGTGGCCTTGCGCCTGCCAAAGTCGCCCACATCCTCGCCCGCGCCTGCGGCCACTGGGGCTCAGGTGCCGAATACCTGCAGCGCACCGTCGCCATGCTCGAGAGCGCAGGCATTCATGATGAAGGCCTGTGGGCGTTGCAGGACCTGGTGGCGCAGGAGATCGAGGCACTGTCGCTCTGAAAGTCCCCCACGGCTTTTGAAAACAAGTGCCTAGTGCTGCACAGCCGTTCGCACCGAGCCATCGCCCATGCGCACCGAGCCATCGCCAACGCGCACCGAGCCATCGCCCATGCGCACTGAACCATCGCCGGCCGCTACATGCGATTTCGGCGGGTCTGGCTGCGGGTCAAAGGCGAATGCAGGTGCTGACAATGCTGAAATCAATCCGGCGGCGAGAAAAAGCTTGGTCATTGTGGGTTCCTCCGTTGATAATGGAGCAACCTTGCACCCCACGCCCTGAACCCCAGCGCAACCGCTGCTTCATCTGCCGTTCATCCCGCTTGATCTCGATCAAGTCGCTGGACGGCAAATCCCGCTATCGGCAGTATCGCAGATCATGTCGACCGTCCTCCCCAATTCCCCCTATGCGCGCCTTGGCGGCGCCGATGCCGTGGCGCGCCTCGTCAAGGTGTTCTACGATATCGTGGAAACAAGCCCCGAAGGTGCACCACTCGCCGCCATGCATGCCAAGGGCCACGGCCTGCAACATGCCCGTGTCGAACAGGTGATGTTCCTTTCAGGCTTCCTCGGCGGCCCGCCGCTTTATGCCGAACACCACGGCCACATGAATGTGAAGACCATCCACGCTCATCTTGAAATCACCGCCGTGGAGCGCGACTCCTGGCTTGTCTGCATGGACAAGGCCCTGACGCAGACCGAAACCGAGCCCACCTTGCACAAGCAGCTGATGGCCCATTTCACGCGCATCTCGCATATGCTGCAGAACAGGTTCTGAGGCGGCGGGTTATTCCACCTCGCCGCCGCCGTCTTTCCAGTCCTGGAACTTTCCAAGGTTGAAGACCTTCGTATACCCCATCTCCTGCAGCGTCTGCCCGGCCAGCGCCGAGCGCCCACCCGAAGCGCAATAGGTGATCAGCGTCTTCTCCGGCGTGATCTCTTTCACGTGATACGGCGAGGCGGGATCAGCCTTGAATTCGATCAAGCCACGCTGCGTGTGAAGCGCGCCCTTGACCTTGCCCAGCGCCACTTCCGTGCCATCGCGCACATCAAGGAACAGCACGTCAGGCCGCCCCAGAAGCTTCTTAGCGTCTTCAACGGAAATGTTCGGCACCGCGGCGCGCGCCGCAGCCAGCATGTCAGCAGCAGTCTTTTTCATGTCATCATCCTTTCACACTTATGTCTTGGGAACCATGCGCATGCCGGCCGGCCCCAGCGCCGCCGCCCACGCTTTCACATCCGCAGCAGACGGTTTTCCCGTCAGCTTGCAATCATTGTCGGTGAAAGTCAGCACCGTACTGGTCACATGCGCCTTCTTGAGATCACTGCACATGACAGGCCGCAGCAGAACGGCACCCTTCTGCACTTCGGCGATCACATAAGTGGAGGGCTTCTCTGCCTCGCCGAACTGCATCATGGCAAAGCCATTGCCTGCATCGGCAAACAGCGCCTCGGCGGTGTTGGCGTCCTTGCTGTTGTTCACCACATAATGATTGCCTTGCACCGTGAAGGTGAGATTGCCTTCTTCGGTTTTCCAGGCACCATTGCTGTAGGATTCGGCAGAAAACACCGAGCCGAGCGGCTTCAGAACCAGCTTGCCCTCAGCCTCGGCATAGACTGGCTTTTCAGATTGCAGAACACATCCCGCCAGCAGCAGGCAAACCCCTGCCACCGTCAGCATTCTCATCACGTCACGATGCATTGAAACCTCCGTCCCGGTTCAGTGCCCCCTCGTGAATTGGTGCTACTCGATCTTGAGCAGGTTCTTGGCCTCAGCCGTCACGGCAAGACCCTCTTCCGTGTTGCCGGCACCGCACAGCTGCACGGCCTGGTTCCGCATGTCCTCGGCCTGCGCCTTGACGTCAGAGTCAAGCGTGCCGGATGCAATCGCCGCATCAATCTTGGCCACATCCGTCTGGCAATCATCGGCCAGGGCGGCGGCAGGCGCCATCACCAGAGTGGAAAATACAAGTGCCGTCAGAAGTCGCATCATTAGTCCCCGATCAGAATCCCGAAATGAATCGGTTGGGCTGTTATGGGGGCATTGTGACATTTTTGCGCCCGCCCGCAAACCTGAAAACGGCAAGGTAAACACAAGGCAAAAGGCCCGCCCAAGGCCTGAATGAACCGGGGACGGCCGGGCGGGCCCTCCCCCTCGTTACATGCCGAGCAGCTTCATGAGCTCGCCCGTGGCCGCCGTGCAGGCAGCCTCATCCTTGGCGGTGCTGGCGGCATTGGCCTTGTCCAGAAGCTCTTTCGCTTTGGCGTTACCCGCATCATCCAGCTTCACGGTTTTCATGGCATCGGTGATCTTGGCCATGTCAGCGGCACAATCGGCAAAGGCCGGTGCTGCAAAAAGGCTGATGCCAAGCGCTGCGATGATCAGTTTGGTCTTCATGTTTGAACTCCTGTTGTTCACAAGGTCGTTGTCAATGAAGACTGGACGCCATCCACAAAACCTGCGCGCCGCCCCGAAAGGCCCCGCGTACCCAGTCCGTGAAGCGCCCGACTCTGCCGGGTGCAGGCCGGACCGTGACGGCGAAATGGAACCACAAAGGGGCAAGACTGTGATCAATTAAGGCAATTCCGGCAGGCCAGGTTGACAGAACAACGCACAAGCCTCTAAACATCCTGCCCATGCGCCATTCGCTCGCTCTTTCGCTGCTTCTGCTTATCTGCCCCTAAGGGCCGGCAGGGCATTTGCCTTGGCTCCTAGGGGATACCTGAGATAAGAGCCACAGCAACGAAAGACCACCGAGATGATGATATCCCCCAAAGAGAAGTACCGCCCCTATCCGCCTGTCGCCTTGAAGGACCGCACCTGGCCCGACAAGACCATCACCAAGCCGCCCGTCTGGTGCTCGGTTGATCTGCGCGACGGCAACCAGAGCCTGATCGAGCCCATGGGCCACGACCGCAAGCTCCGCATGTGGAACGCCCTGCTCAAGATGGGCTTCAAGGAAATCGAGATCGGCTTTCCATCCGCCTCGCAGACCGATTTTGATTTCTGCCGCTTCCTCATCGACAACAAGAAAATCCCCGATGACGTGACTGTGCAGGTCCTCGTGCAATGCCGCGAGGAGCTGATCACCCGCACCTTCGAAGGCATCCGCGGCGCCAAGTCGGCGATTGTGCATTTCTACAATTCGACAAGCGAGCTGCAGCGCCGCGTCGTGTTCCAGAAGGACAAGGCCGGCATCACTGAAATCGCCGTCAATGGCGCGCGCCTCATCAAGCGGCTCGCCCAGGAAAGCGGCATGGAAGAAGCAATCCGCTTCCAGTATTCGCCGGAAAGCTTCACCGGAACGGAACTCGATTACGCGGTGGAAATCTGCGAAGCCGTGATGGACGAGATCAGGCCCACGCCGGAAAGGCCGCTGATCCTCAACCTGCCCGCCACCGTGGAATCATCGACACCCAACATCCACGCCGACCAGATTGAATGGTTCTGCCGCAAGGTGAAGAACCGCTCATCACTCGTCATCTCGCTGCATCCCCACAATGACCGCGGCTCCGCCGTCGCCGCCACCGAACTGGCGCTGATGGCCGGCGCGGATCGTGTCGAAGGCACCTTGTTCGGCAATGGTGAGCGCACCGGCAATGTGGACATCATCACGCTCGCCATGAACATGTACACGCAAGGTGTTGATCCCGGCCTCGACATCTCCAACATCAATGACCTGATCCGCATGGCCGAATATTGCACGCAATTGCCCGTGCACCCGCGCCACCCCTATGCCGGCGAACTGGTGTTCACTGCCTTCTCCGGCTCGCACCAGGATGCCATCAACAAGGGCTTCAAGGCCATGAAGGGCTCGAACAAGCCCCTGTGGGAAGTGCCCTATCTGCCCATCGACCCGATGGATTTGGGCCGCAGCTATGAGGCCGTGGTGCGCATCAACTCGCAATCCGGCAAGGGCGGCATCGCCTACATCATGGAGACCGAGCACGGCCTCGAATTGCCGCGCCGCCTGCAGATCGAATTTTCAAAGGTCGTGCAGCAGATCGCCGATGGCGAAGGCGTGGAGCTTCCGGCCGACCGGCTGTGGGGCGCCTTCCAGGGCGAATATCTCGATGCAAACGGCCGCTATGGCTTCATCGAGCATCACGCCTCGAGCGACCATGGCGCCCAGCCCATCACCGCGAAGATCACCGATGACGGCACCATCAAGACCATCAAGGGCATGGGCAACGGGCCGGTGGATGCATTCTGCGATGCCCTGCGCAAGGAAAGCGGATTGGCCTTCGACGTGGTGGACTATCGCGAACACACCATGAGCCACGGCGCCAACGCCTCGGCCGTCGCCTACATGGAACTGCGCCTGCCCGACGGCACCAACCTCTTCGGCGTCGGCATCGACAAGAACATCGTGGTGGCCAGCCTCAAGGCAATCGTCTCAGGCGTGAACCGCGCAATGCGGCACTAACCCCGAACGCAAATCACCTTCTCCCCCCGCGGGGGAAGGTGGCATGCACCGCTTGACATATCTGGAGGCTCCGCAAACCCGCACCACTTTTGATGTTCGTTGCCGATTTGCATAGCTTGTGCTAACTTCTGTGTAGAGGTTCACACATGACAACCAATCTTGCCCTTGATCCCAAGCTGCTCGACCGCGCACTGAAAGTCAGCGGCGAGAAAACCAAGAAGGCTGCTGTCACCAAGGCGCTGGAAGAATTCATCGCGCGCCGAAGTCAGAAAAAGCTGCTCGAGTTGATGGGCAGTCTGGAATGGGACGACAAGTTTGACTACAAATCTGCACGGTCACGGGGGTGACACTATTCGTCGACACCTCCGTCTGGTCTCTTGCATTGCGCCGCGATGCGGCTCCGGATGTACCGCAGGTTTCAGCTTTGAAACAGGCCTTAGCCACCGGCCAGACAATAACGTTCACAGGCATCGTTCTGCAGGAACTGCTGCAGGGTTTCAGCGGCCCAAAGCACGCAGAAATGTTGATCGAACGATTTCGTGCCCTGCCCATGGTAACACCAGAACGGCAGGACCATATCGCTGCCGCAAATTTGCGTAATGCCTGCCGGAGGCGTGGCGTTCAGGTTGGCACAATCGATGCGCTGCTGGCCCAACTCTGTGTCCGCCATGACTTGACGCTCCTCACCACCGACAAAGACTTCACCCACATCGCAAAGTTCGAGAAGGACTTGAAGATCTGGCACTAAGCCGTTGAAATGATTCGGTATGGACGAACGGCGCTCCTTGCCCTGCCGCACTAACCCGCACGCCCCTTCCCTTCGCGCCTGCCGCCCGTTAAGCGCTGCGGGCATGATCCGCATTGAATCGATTTCCAAGCAGAACGGCCACCAGATCCTCTTCGTCGAAGCCGCGGCCGCCCTCCACCGCGGCGAGAAAATTGGCCTTGTCGGGCCCAATGGCGCCGGCAAGACCACCCTGTTCCGCATGATCACCGGCCGCGACGAACCTGACGAAGGCCAGGTCTCCGTCGATCGCGGCACAACCATTGGCTACTTCAGCCAGGACGTGGGCGAAATGGCAGGCCGCAGTGCCGTGGCCGAAGTCATGGATGGCGCAGGCCCCGTCAGCGCCGTGGCCGCCGAAATGAAACAGCTTGAAGAGGCTATGGCCGATCCGGCCCGCGCTGACGACATGGATGAGATCATCGCACGCTATGGCGAGGTGCAGGCCCATTTCGAAAAGCTCGACGGTTACGCCCAGGATGCCCGCGCCCGCGAGGTTCTGGCCGGCCTCAGCTTCAGCCAGGAGATGATGGACGGCGATGTCGGCAATCTCTCCGGCGGCTGGAAGATGCGCGTGGCGCTGGCGCGCATCCTCCTGATGCGGCCGGACGTGATGCTGCTCGACGAGCCGAGCAACCACCTCGACCTCGAGAGCCTGATCTGGCTGGAGCAGTTTCTGCGGGCCTATGACGGCGCGCTGCTGATGACCTCGCATGATCGCGAGTTCATGAACCGGATCGCCAACAAGATCGTCGAGATCGATGGCGGCTCGCTCACGACCTATTCCGGCAATTACGAGTTCTACGAGCAGCAGCGCGCGCTCGCCGACAAGCAGCAACAAGCGCAGTTCGAACGCCAGCAGGCGATGCTGGCCAAGGAGATCAAGTTCATCGAGCGATTCAAGGCGCGTGCCTCGCATGCGGCGCAGGTGCAGAGCCGGGTCAAGAAGCTCGAGAAGATCGAGCGCGTCGAGCCGCCGAAGCGGCGCCAGACCGTCGCGTTCGAATTCCAGCCGGCGCCGCGCTCGGGCGAGGACGTCGTCAGCCTGAAGAACGTTCACAAGGGCTATGGCAGCCGTCGGATTTATGACGGTCTCGACTTCATGATCCGTCGCCGCGAACGCTGGTGCGTGATGGGCGTCAATGGCGCCGGCAAGTCGACGCTGCTCAAGCTCGTCGCGTCCTCCATCACGCCGGACGCGGGCACGGTGACGATCGGCGCGAGCGTGAAGCTCGGCT
>CALMEZ010000171.1 GCA_937864985.1 uncultured Alphaproteobacteria bacterium | reverse complement strand
TCTCTTACCACAATCGGGCACCTCGAGCTCGCGACGTGCCGGCAGAACGAGCGACTCAGCGTTGTCACCCGGCGCGACCACCAGGGTTCGGGGGGACCGACGCAACTCCTGACGAGGTGGCAGTCGCTTTCGACGAGCGTCATCAGCGCGATGGGTGCTCTCAGGCACCGGGCCGCACGCCATCATCCCCTGCGCGCGATTCTTCGTGCATGATCCGGGCTAACAGCCCCGGGATCACATCCTCGTCGTCGGACATGACGGCGACACTCAGGTGTTTTCTTACAAGACGCCGGCCGATTTCGATCACATGGGGGCCAATGCGGGATTGCTGAAACTCGATCCTAGCGCTGAAGGCCCACAGGTGGTTGTCACGCGCTATTCCGGGGGTGCGCATTGCTGCACGTCAACATGGATTGTGACCAAACCCCGTGGCAGCGCTGCCTGGACAATTGTCGATGCCGGATCAGTTGATGGCGGCGGCTATGGCTTCGAGGATTTGAACGGCGATGGGAGCCTCGAAATGACCGGCGTCGACAATGCTTTCCTCTACGCCTTTGACTCCTATGCCGGGTCAATGGCGCCACAGAAGATTTATCAACTGCGCGGCGGCGCCTTGAAGGATGTGACCAATGATCCTGGTTTCCTGCCGCAGGCCAAGCAGGATCTGGCATCGATCGAATTCAATGCCAAGCTGGGCAATGATCTGTGGCACGCAAACGGATTTCTTGCGGCATGGGTGGCGAAAAAGATTCAGTTGGGGGAAGGTGACGCTGCCTGGAGCAAGGCGATAACGCTCTATGACCGCAAATCAGAGTTCGGGCCGCAGGTCTGCGCGACGGGGCAGGAGATTGCCGATTGCCCGGCAGACAAACTGAAGGCTGTTCCCTTCCCGAAAGCGCTGGCACAATTCCTACGGGACAATGGCTATGGTCCCTTGCCGGCAGCGGCACAGCGCACGTTGCAGTGAGCGCAAAAAAACGCCGCCTGTTCATTCCAGGCGGCGCATCTGGGAATGGTTTTGGCGACTACTTGACGAGGCCTTCGGCCTTGAGTGCAGCCTGCACGGACTTGCGCGATCCGACGCGGCCTAAGTAGGCGCCGATGTTCTTGTAAGGCGCAAGGTCAATGCCGACATGCTTGGTCCAGCCGAGCACGGTGAAGGCATAGGCGTCAGCCACACCAAAACTCTTACCTGCCATGAAGTTCTGTTTGCCGAGGTGCCCATCCAGCCACGTCAGACGCTTTGCAACCCGATCCTTGATGGCAGCCTTGCCAGCATCTGGCATGGCCGG
This sequence comes from uncultured Alphaproteobacteria bacterium, assembly GCA_937864985.1. Lineage (GTDB taxonomy): Bacteria > Pseudomonadota > Alphaproteobacteria > Rhizobiales > Aestuariivirgaceae > Aestuariivirga. Next base: position 18,771 of record CALMEZ010000171.1, on the reverse strand, counting down.
GTTGAAGAGGCCGCCGATGCCCTTGTGCAACTCACTTGATACGAAGTTCAGCGCTTCCATGGCGCGGTAGCGGGCCATGGTGCCCGTCTTCGGCAATAGCTTGGTGGCCTTGGCCTTGTCCGCCAGATACTGGAGGATAATGGCGACTTCGGTGAGGTTTTCGCCCTTCTTGATTTCGAGGGTGGGCACATAGCCCTTTGAATTGGCCTTCAGAAAGTCGGCACCCGTTTCGGTTTTCTTGGCACCAAGATCGACCTTTTCAATTGTGAACTTCTTGCCCAGTTCGTGCAGTATGATGTGCGGCGCCATGGAACAGGCACCGGGTGAATAGTAAAGCTTCATTGGGTCCTCCAGAGATTGCGCAGGTACAATGGCAAAAATCTGGAACGCGTCAAGATACTATTTGGCAATTGGGCCGAATGTTGCGCTGAATGCATTGATCAATGCGTTGTCCAATTCTGGCATGCTCACTGATATTCCCAGCTTGGCGAAGCTTGTCACGCCATGTTCGGTGACTCCACAGGGGACAATCCCATCAAAATGTGAGAGATCAGGTGAAACATTGATGGCAAGGCCATGGAATGTCACGCCTTTCCGCACACGGATGCCAATGGCAGCGATCTTGTCCTCACCGGTGGTATGTCGAACCCAAATTCCCACTCGGTCTTCCCTCGTTTCGCCCACAATTCCAAATACCTGGAGTGCGTCGATAATTGTTTGTTCGAGTCCCGCCACGAAAGCGCGAACGTCCATGCCGCGCTGCCTGAGATCGACCATCACATAGGCCACGCGCTGGCCGGGGCCATGGTATGTGTACTGGCCACCACGACCCGTTTGATAAACAGGAAAGCGATCCGGCGACACGAGATCAGCAGGCTTCGCGGACGTGCCTGCGGTGTAGAGGGGCGGATGTTCGACCAGCCACAGCTGTTCTGGTGCGCCATCGTCGGCGGTGGCCGCCACATGCTGCTCCATGCGCGCGACGGCCTCCGGATAGGGCGTCAAACCGGCCGAAACCTCAAGGCGAATGGGCCTTGGGAGAAAGAGTTTGCCAATGTCTATGGTCGCGCGTTCCGCCATGAGCGCCGCCTTTTCCCAAGTTCGACAAAGCGGCGCAAGTGGCATAGTCTCCCTTCATGGAATCGTTGATCATTCTGGCGGCGCTTGCGGTTCTCTCCGGGCCAGTATTGGGCCTCATTGCATTGGTTGGCTTGTCGAACACCAACCGGCGTCTCAACAGGCTGATTGAAGATACAAAGCGGGTGCTTGAGCTGGCAGAGCAGGGCCGCGCAGGGCCGGGGACTGTCGCGGCTCCGGAACAACCATCATCGTATTGGACGACGCAACAACCAGCGCCCCCGCCAGAAGCTTCGCTCACAGAAGAGACAGGCATTGCCGCGACTGCTTCTGTCGAGACTATGCCGGAAGAAGCGAGTGCTGCCGCCAGCGTGCCGCCTCGGCAGGATGTTGAGGGCAAACTGGCGTCACGCTGGTTTGTGTGGGTGGGCGGTGCCGCCGTGGCGCTCGGCGGGTTGCTGTTTGTCAAATATGCGCATGACAATGGCCTGATCCCTCCGGTTCTGAGGGTCATCATCGGACTTGCCTTTGCAGGTGCGCTGGTGTGGGCTGGCGAATTTGTGCGGCAGCGCCGTGATGCTGACGTCAAGGACTACGTGCCTGCGGCAATGTCGGCAGCCGGCATCGTGATTGCCTTCGGCGTGATCTACGCCGCTTATGCACTTTATGACCTCGTCTCGTCGACTGTGTGTTTTCCGGGGCTTATGGCCGTTGGTCTGGGAGCCTTGTGGCTGTCGCGGCGGCAAGGGCCCTTGATCGGCGCCTTGGGCCTTATCGGCTCCTATGCCGCGCCTGCGCTCGTTCCCTCAGAACATCCGTCGGCCTGGGGATTTTTCGCCTACCTGCTGGTGATTGTGTGTGCCGCACTCTACGAATTGCGCAACCGCGCCTGGTGGTGGCTTGGCTTTGCCGCAATTGGTGGCGCGCTGGCCTGGGGCCTTTTGTGGCTGCAGGGTAGTTTCTTTGAATCATCGCACATCCTGCCGGCTGGCCTGTTTGCCTTGGCTCTGGGTGTTGCGGCTGCGCTGGTGCCCCGAGGCCGGGACATTCTTGACAATAGCATGGGCAGTCTTGCCGATCCAAAGACGATGGCCATGCCAATGTTCATTGCTGTTGCCGGATTTGCCGCGATGGCCGTGATGTTGTGCGGCCTTGTGGTTGCGGCCCATCATCAAACACTGGCGCTTTTCATGTTTGCTGTTGGCATGGTTGCGATCACCGCTTTCGGCTGGATGCGGCAGGGCATGGTGGTGGCCCCATTGCTCGCCGCTTTCGCAACGTTCGCCATCCTGATGGTCTGGCCCGACGTGGGTTTCCATGAATGGGCCATGGATGAGCGTGGGTTCTGGTCCACCGTTCCAGGAACCATTGAGCCGCCGCGTTTCGTGTGGGCGATGATGGTGGCGCTTTTGGCCTTTGTAGCCGTGGGGCTTGCCGGGGTGATGCGCAAGACCGAACCACGGCCGTGGGCGGGGCTGGCGGCGGCGTCCGCTTTTCTGTTCCTGTTTGGAGCCTGGGCGCGGGCTGATTTTGTCTGGGCGGAGCACATATGGGCGGGCCTTGGCGTTGTGCTCGCGCTGGTTCTTGTCGCTACGGCCTTGCAAGCGCGCTTGCGAGAGGTTGAGGAGGCCGCCAACGGCATTGCGATAGAAGCCTTGTTGGCGGGTACCGCCCTGCTTCTGCTGTTCGCGCTTGACAGGCTGTTTGACGGGGTTTGGTACACAATCGCGATTTCCGTTGAGGCCCTGGCCTTTGCCTGGGCCCCCCGGATTTGGCAGCGCCCTTTGGTGGGTGGTATTGCCAGCGCCCTTGCCAGCCTGGCGGCCGTGCGCCTGTTCGTGAGCCGCGAATTCTGGGGCGAGGATTCAGGCCTGCCGTTGGGCCACCATTGGCCGATCTATGGTTATGGCGTTCCGGCCTTGCTGTTCTGGCAGGCGTCACGGTGGCTCAACTTGGAAGGCTTTGGACGGTGGCGTGCGGCCCTCGAGGGCGTGGCCCTTGGTCTTGGTGTCTCGCTGGTTTCGCTGGAACTCCGCGTGCTGATGGCGGGCAGCATCGCAAGTGACCATGTGGCCTTGGCTGAAGTTGGCGCGCATGGTTTGGCTTGGCTGGGTGCGGCCTATGGTCTAGCGTATCGGCAACAGCTGTTTTCAGGTTTCATTTCGAAGTGGGGTGCCTGGGCGCTGCTTGCGGCTTCAACCTTGATGCTTGTATTCGGGTTGACCATTGCGAACCCTGTGTTTGCAGATGATCCGCTGCAGGGCGGGCAGGTGTTCAATGCATTGTGGATTGCCTATCTTGCGCCTGTTGTGCTGCTGGCACTGGTTGCGCCCAAGCTTGAAAGTCTGGGGCTGGGCAAATTGCGCAGCGCGGTTGGTGTATTTGCTTTGGTGTTGCTTATGGCATTTGTGACGCTGTGGGTGAAACGCCAGTTCCAGGAACCTGTCATGAGCGCCGAATTCATGAGCCAGGCAGAATCCTATGCGGTGTCAGCGGCGTGGCTGGTGACGGGGATCGCCATCTTCTTAGCAGGGCTTAAGATTGATCGGCAGACGATCCGCTATGGTGGGTTGGCGGTTCTGATGCTGGCGATTCTGAAAGCCTTTGCCTATGACTTGTTCGAACTGGGTGGCTTGTGGCGCATTGCCTCGATTATCGGGCTTGGTGCTTGCCTGATTGGCGTGGGCTGGCTCTACACCCGATATCTGCAGCCAAAGAAGGATGCCGCGACATGAGTACAGAGATGGTTTCGATCACCGGCAAGGTGGCTGATTATTTCAGGTCCCATGCCTATCGCGAACATCCCGTCCTCGCGGAGTTGCGCGCCGAAACGGCAAAGCTCGGCGGTGATGCGCAGATGCAGATTGCGCCAGAGCAGGGCGCATTCATGGGGTTGATCGCGGGCTTGATGAATGTCCAGCGCATTCTGGAAATTGGGACTTTCACTGGGTATTCGTCTCTCGCTATGGCGTTGGGCAGTGCGGCCGAAGTCACGGCTGTGGATGTCAGCCCGGAGTGGACTGACGTGGCGCGCCGCTATTGGGCCAAGGCGGGTGTGGACAAGCGCATTGCCCTGCGGCTCGACGGCGGGATTGCGGCGATTGCCAATTTGCTGGCGACGGGCAAGGCGGGCAGCTTTGACCTTTGCTTCATCGATGCCGACAAAGCCAATTACGATTCCTATTATGAGGGGGCCCTGAAGTTGCTGCGGCCCGGTGGTCTCGTGATGATCGATAACGTGTTGTGGGGTGGGGATGTGGCTGACCCCAAGAAGAATGACGTCGACACGTCGGCCCTGAAGGCGTTGAACACCAAGATCAAGGCCGACAGCCGCGTGACATTTTGCCTGCTGCCCATCGCTGACGGACTGACGCTGGCCCGGAAAACCGGCTGATTTGACTTCCTGTTGCGGTGCAGCTATAGGCCCGGCCGTTCAACACTCACACGGGGGTTGGATGTGTCCATGGAAAGCTTGCTTTCCCACATAGGGCCCGTCCTTCCGGTGCTGGAATGGTTCCAGTGTCTTCCCCTCGTGGCGGATCAACCGGAGAAGGATAAGACATGGGCACGGTACCCTTTACCATGCGCCAGCTGCTTGAAGCAGGCGTACACTTTGGCCACCAGACACATCGCTGGAACCCCAAAATGCAGTCGTACATTTACGGCTCGCGCAACGGCATCCATATCATGGACCTGTCGCAAACAGTCCCGCTGCTGCACCAGGCACTCAACGCCATCACCGATACGGTTGCCAAGGGTGGCCGTGTGCTGTTCGTCGGCACCAAGCGTTCGGCCCAGGAGCAGATCGCCACATCGGCCAAGCAATCGGCCCAGTACTACGTGAACTCGCGCTGGCTCGGCGGCATGCTGACCAACTGGAAGACGATTTCCAACTCGATCAAGTATCTGCGTTCGCTTGATGAAGTGATCGCCAGCAACGGCCAGGGCATCACCAAGCGCGAACTGCTCAACAAGACGCGCGAACGTGACAAGCTGGAAAAAGCCCTGGGCGGCATCAAGGACATGGGTGGCACACCAGACATCCTGTTCGTGATCGACACGAACAAGGAACAGATCGCCATCAAGGAAGCCAATCGTCTTGGCATCCCTGTCGTTGCCATCATCGACACGAACTCCGATCCGGCTGGCATCACCTATCCGATCCCGGGCAACGACGACGCGGCACGCGCCATCGCGCTGTACTGCGATCTCGTCGGCAAGGCCATCATCGAAGGCATTTCGAAGTCGGCCACGGCTTCAGGCGAAGACCTGGGTGCTGCCGAAGCCCCGCCGGCTGAAGCGCTCGCCTCGGCCTAAGGTCCTTTGACACGACATTGAGGGTCCGCGGCTTGTCGCGGACCCGTTTGCAATTCAGGAGAAGATTATGGCTGCAATTACTGCTGCACTGGTCAGCGCGCTGCGTGAGAAAACCGGCGTTGGCATGATGGACTGCAAGGCCGCTCTGGCCGCTACCAATGGTGAAATGGACGCGGCTGTTGACTGGCTGCGCGCCAAGGGCCTGGCCAAGGCCGCCAAGAAATCAACCCGCGTGGCTGCCGAAGGCCTCGTTGGTGTGAGTGTGCGCGGGTTGACTGGCGCTGCCGTTGAAGTGAATTCCGAAACCGACTTCGTGGCCCGCAATGAAAAGTTCCAGGCCATGGTTGCGGAAATCGCCAAGCTGGGCGTTGATGCTGGTGGCTCGTCGGAAAAGCTCAAGACCATGAAGTTCCCAGGCTCGACACATGACGTGGCAGCCTATGTCGCTGAAATGGTCGCGACGATCGGCGAAAACATGACGGTGCGCCGCACGGCTGCGCTGAGCGTTACCGATGGTGTCATCGGTTCCTACATCCACAATCAGGCGGCGCCTGGCATGGGCAAGATTGGTGTGCTTGTGGCGCTGGAAGGCACCGGCAAGAAGGATGAGATCGCAGCTTTTGGCCGCATGCTGGCCATGCATGTTGCTGCCACCAACCCTGTGTCGCTCGACCTTGCATCCGTGCCGAAGGAAGTGCTGGCGCGTGAAACAGCAATCCTGGAAGAAAAGAATGCTGGCAAGCCGGCCAATGTGATGGAAAAGATCATCGCCTCTGGTCTCAAGTCTTACGCCAAGGACAACTGCCTGCTGGAGCAGGCCTATGTCCACGATGGTGCCAAGACTGTGGCCCAGGCACTTGCCGAAGCGGGCAACAAGTCTGGCGCAGCGCTGGCTCTCAAGGGCTTCGTGCGCATGCAGCTTGGTGAAGGCATCGAAAAGGGTGCTGATGACTTTGCCGCCGAAGTGGCCAAGATGGCCGGCAACTGATTTGCCGCGAAGGAATTGAAACGGAAGCCGGGCCGCAATGCCCGGCTTTTTCTTAAGACGACGGAGCCCGCCTGAATGAATGCGCATGTTGCCAACAACGCCCTGACCGGGCGCCCGGTCGCCGACCAGATCCTGGCTGAGACGAAGGCACGGATCGAAGCTTTGGCGGACAAGGGTTGGCCTGCGAAGCTGGTGTCGATCTCGATTGGGGCCGTACCTTCTGTGCAACTCTATGTGCGCAACCAGGCGAAGGGGGCTGAAAAGGCCGGTATTGCGTTTGAGGAACGCGTGTTGCCCGACACGATTTCGCGCGTCGAGATGCTGGGCATCATCGAGGGCCTCAATACTGATCCGCGTGTGACCGGCGTCATCATCCAGCGGCCAGTGCCCAAGCATCTCAATATCCGCGAGTTGCAATCGGCGGTGCATCCGCTGAAGGATGTGGAGGGCATGCACCCCATGTCGATCGGCAACATCGTCTATCGGGACGTTGCGCTTGCGCCCTGTACCGCGGCTGCTTCCGTGGAGTTATTGAAGCGCACCGACCTGAAGCTCGAAGGGCTTGAGGTGGTGGTGATTGGGCATTCGGAAATTGTCGGTAAGCCTATTGCATTTCTGTTGATGGCAGAAGGTGCGACGGTGACCGTCTGCCATCATCTCACGCGCAATCTTGCTGTGCATTCGCGTGCGGCGGATGCTGTTTTTGTGGCGGTTGGCAAGCCGCGCTTCATTACGTCGAACATGATCAAGCCGGGCGCTGCGCTGATCGACATCGGCATCAACCAGATTGAAGAGAACGGCGCATTCAAGACGGTTGGCGATATTGATTATGATTCCTGTGCGCAGATTGCGGGCTGGATCACGCCGGTGCCGGGCGGGGTGGGGCCGGTGACGGTTTCCATCCTGATGCGGAACACAGCGACGGCCTTGAGCGCGCAGCAGGAGTTCTACCGCACAACGTTTGATTCAAAGCCGGATCAACTGGTGCACGTGGCACCGGTCACTTAAATTCAGCGCTTGCCGAACACCGGGCGGGCTTGCCCGCCAAAACCGCTCGCAGAGGACGTGTCGCGGTTTTGTGCTTCGGCGCGCTGCAAAGCGATCTTGCGGGCATATTCAGCCATGTAATTGTCGTCGAGCTTGGCCATGGCTCCGCTGCCTGCTGCCATGCCGGCAATTTCATTGTCGAGGCCGGCGCGGCGGGCGGCTGATCCTGGAGGCGGGCCATAGTCATTGTCCCCATCCGTACCGCTGCAGAAGCCCAATTCAATCAATTGCCAAATGCCGCCGATGAGTGGCAGGAACACCATGAAGAACCACCAGCCGCTCTTGCCGCGGTCATGATAGCGCTTGACGCCGGTTGAAACGTTGATGACCACACACAACAGATACAGGAGAACGAGTGGGATCATCGATGTCCCGCTGGCGCTGTGGTCTTTCGCACGCATCGACAAACCAAGAATGGCAATGCCAACACAAAGGATGAGGACGATGAGCAATTGCCCCAGCCACCAGGTGCCACGACCGATACGGCCTTCAAACCCGAAAAATTGCCCGAGCATTGCATCCTCCAAAGGTATTTGGGCAAATATCATTCCACAGCTTCTCCTAATGCACGGTTAAGTCATTCCCGCTAATCAGAGACAGGTTTCGAATCGTTCAGGACGTCCCATGGCCACAAAACCCAAACGCATTCTGCTCAAGATCTCTGGTGAAGTGCTTATGGGCAGCCAGAATTTCGGCATTGACCTGGATACGGTGGGGCGGGTGGCTGCCGAGGTTTTGCAGTGCACAAAATCCGGTGCCGAGGTCGCGCTGGTCATTGGCGGTGGCAATATCTTCCGTGGCATAGCAGGAGCTGCCAAGGGCATGGAGCGTGTTTCGGCTGATCACATGGGCATCATGGCAACCGTCATGAATGCGTTGGCCATGCAGGGCGTTTTGAAATCCAAGGGTTGTGATGCACGGGTGCTTTCGGCCATTGCCATGCCCACCGTCTGCGAAACCTATTCGGCGGCCAAGGGCCGGCACCACCTGGAAAAGGGCAGGGTTGTGATTTGCGCAGGCGGCACGGGCCTGCCCTTCTTCACTACTGATACCGGTGCTGCGTTGCGCGCCAATGAACTCAAGTGCGATGCACTGTTCAAGGGCACCAGTGTTGATGGCGTTTACTCTGATGATCCCAAGAAAGTGCCCACGGCAAAGCGCTACGATACGATCTCGTTTGACGACGTTTTGGCCAGGAACCTGCGGATCATGGATCCTGCGGCAATCGCACTCGCTCGTGACAATGGCTTGCCGGTTGTAGTATTTTCCATTCGGGAACCCGGAAACGTGGCAAAGGTGCTGGCAGGCAAAGGCACTTTCACCACCGTGACGAAATAGAAGAGGACATAAGAACCATGGCTGCTCCAGCCCCTTTCAACGCTGCCGATATCAAGCGCCGCATGCATGGCGCAGTTGAATCCCTGAAGCATGATTTTGCGGGACTCCGTACGGGGCGCGCTTCAACGGCGCTTCTCGACCCCGTGGTGGTGGATGCCTACGGCGCAAACATGCCGATCAATCAGGTCGCCTCGATCTCGACTCCGGAAGCGCGCTTGTTGCAGATCAGTGTCTGGGACAAGGGCCTTGTGGCTGCTGTCGAAAAGGCCATTCATGCGTCTAACCTGGGGCTCAACCCGCAGACAGAAGGCACTGTGATCCGCCTGCGCATGCCAGACCTGACGCAGGACCGCCGGAAAGAACTGGTGAAGGTGGCACACCAATATGCAGAAAAGGCCAAAGTTGCCGCGCGCAATGTGCGGCGCGATGGCATGGACCATCTGAAGACACTCGAAAAGGAACATGTGATCAGCGAAGACGATCACAAGACCAAGGCTGATGAAGTGCAGAAGATGACGGATGACACGGTCAAGGAAATCGACGCCGCATTGAAGGTTAAAGAAGCTGAAATCATGCAGGTTTGATGCAATCAACGTTCCACCATGAAAACTGATGAGACATCGCCGCCGCCAAAGCACATCGCCATCATCATGGATGGCAATGGCCGGTGGGCGGCTGAGCGGGGGTTGCCTCGTTCAGCGGGCCACAAGATGGGCATTGATGCGCTCCGTCGCGCCGTGAAAGCGGCAGGCGACATGGGTGTTGGCTATCTCACCATTTATTCTTTCTCGACGGAAAACTGGTCGCGGCCCAAGACCGAAGTCTTGTTCCTGCTTGAACTGTTGCGCCGCTTCATCCGCCAGGACGTGGCCGAACTTCATGCCTCCAATGTCCGTATCAAAATCATTGGCAGCCGCAATGGACTGGAGCCATCGCTGATCAAGCTGCTTGAAGATGCAGAAAGGCTCACCCGCGATAACACAAAGCTAACGCTGGTTGTGGCCTTTAATTATGGCGCCCGCCAAGAAATTGCTGCGTGTTTTCAATCTCTTGCGGCGCGGATTGCATCCGGGGAATTAACATCGACGATGGTAACGCCAGAGGTCATCAGTGCGACGCTGGACACGGCGGGAATTCCTGATCCCGACCTGTTGATCCGCACAGGCGGGGAAGAGCGGCTTTCGAACTTTCTGCTGTGGCAATGCGCCTACACGGAATTTGTTTTCATTCCCGAATATTGGCCCGACTTTGACGAGGCAATCCTGCGGCGCGCCATCGACACGTTTCATTCCCGGGAGCGTCGTTTTGGCGGCCTGAAAGCGCAAACAGCGTGAGTGACCACGTTCAGCCGACGCCGAGCGGCAAATGGTCCGATCTTGGCCTCCGAACAGTTTCTGCCGTCATTCTTGCACCCATCGTGTTGCTGGCGCTTTACCAGGGCGGGGCGTGGTCGGAATGGCTTTTCGCGCTGATCGCAACGCTGATGGCGTTGGAATATGTTTCAATCGTGCACGGCGGAGACAAGCGGCAATTTGCGCTTTACTCAGCGGCAGGCCTTGCATGCGTGGTACTGCCGGCTGCCGGATGGGCGCTCGGCGCAATTGTCATCGTGGTGCTGACCACATTGATCAGCGCGTCGATGCGGCGCGGGCAATCGAGCCAAGTCAATGGCTGGTGGGCATCGGCCGGCGTTCCCTATGTGGCGTTGCCAGCATTGGCGTTGGTTCTGCTCCGCTCCGACGCTGACCTTGGCTGGAGCGCGCTGCTGTGGTTGGCTTTGGTGGTGTGGGCAACGGACATTGGCGCCTATTTCGCCGGACGCATGATTGGCGGGCCCAAGCTGGCGCCCCGCCTTTCGCCCAAAAAGACATGGGCAGGGTTGCTTGGCGGCATGGCCGCTGCGGCTGCGGTATCGGCGGCGGTGTGCCATTTCCTTGAGCTTCCCATGCTGGTCCCAGCTGTCATTGCGCCTGTCTTGGCTGTTGTGGCGCAGGCTGGCGACATTTATGAAAGTGCATTGAAGCGCCATTTCAACCTGAAGGATGCAAGCAACCTGATTCCCGGCCATGGCGGTGTCTTGGACCGCGTGGACGGTTTGGTGGCGGGGGCTGTTTTTGCGGCGATTATCGGTTTTTTGCATCATCCCGCCAGCGTGGCCAAGGGCCTTCTGCTGTGGTAACCATTTTAATCAAATATTGACTCAATTCCGCCGGGTTGTGGTTAAAAAACCCTAAATCCGCCAGCTGAGGTCCAGAAGCGGATATGTAAACAGCGGGAGTTGCGTCATGGGTGCGGATAGTATTCTACAGGGGCATTGGACACTCATTTTCATGTTTTATCTGTTGTCATTCCTGGTTTCGATCATCGTCATCGTGTTTGTTCACGAATTTGGCCATTTCATCGTTGGCCGCTGGTGTGGTGTCAAAGCGGAAGTGTTTTCACTTGGCTTCGGCAAAGAACTATGGGGATTTAACGACAAGCTGGGCACACGCTGGCGCTTGAGCGCCATTCCACTCGGTGGTTATGTGCGCTTCGAAGGCGATGCCAATGCGGCAAGCCAGCCGGACATGAGCACCACACAATCGGTGACTGCGCTCCACAGCCAGCCTGTCTACAAGCGTGCGGCGATTGTGGCGGCAGGACCAATCGCGAATTTCATTCTGGCCATCGTTGTGTTTACACTGGCGTTCTCGGTCGTCGGATTGCCTTACATGGAGCCAACCGTTTCCAAGGTCATGCCGGGTTCGGCCGCAGAAAAAGCTGGCATCCTGCCGGGGGACCGCATTGAGTCGATCGATGGGTCAGCTGTAACGACCTTTGGAGAGATGCAGCAGGCAGTCTGGCTGAGGGCTGGCGAAGAATTGAGCGTTCAGCTGTTGCGCGCCGGGGTTCCTGTCACCGTTTCACTGGTGCCGCAGACGGCCGAAATTGATGACGATTTCGGCGGCAAAATGAAAGTTGGGTTGATGGGCGTTCAACACGACCCGGCAGCCGACGAACCACATTTCCAGCGCTTCTCACCAGCCGGCGCTTTGGTCAAGGCTACAGGGCACACCTGGCAAATCATTTCGATGACGGGCAAGATCGTGGGCCGCATGATCACGGGCAGTCAGAGCGTCAAGCAGATCGGCAGCGCTGCCACGATGGCCAAGAATGCAGGCGACGCAGCATCGGCGGGGCCATGGTCGTTCATACTTTTTGTCGGCTTTTTGAGCGTTTCGATCGGACTTATTAACCTTTTTCCTGTTCCAATGCTGGATGGTGGACATCTGGTGTTCTACGCCATCGAAGCCTTGCGCGGAAAACCGCTGGGGCCACAGGCGCAGGAATGGGGTTTCCGCATTGGTTTTTCAGTCGTCATCATGCTCATGGCATTGGGTGTGTACAACGACGCGGGACGGGTATTGACGAAATATTTCGGGACATGAAAATGCCCAGATGTTTCGTTTGCATTGAAGGCCGATTTGGTTAAAACACCACTGGTGATTTGGCCTTGGGGCGGCCCAGGTGAGCGTGAGATTTTTGAACTTGATGCGTAAGACTTTTGTTTGCTTGGGATTTTTTCTGGCGCTGTTTCTGGTTGGGGGACCGGTAGCAGCGCCAAACATGTTTGCGGGGCAGGTTCAGGCCGCAACAGCAGGCCGCATTTCCCAGGTTGTGATCCGTGGCAACCAACGCGTTGAGAACGACACGATCCTGTCGTACATGCAGCTCGGGCAGGGCGATGCCTTCAATGACATCGCCATTGACGAGTCGATCAAGTCCCTTTTCCAGACGGGCCTGTTCAAAGACGTGAGCATTGTGCGCGAGGGCTCTGCGCTGGTGGTCACCGTTTCTGAAAACCCACTCATCAACATCGTGAACTTCGAGGGCAATGCCGAAGTTGATGACGACACACTGAAGAAGGAAGTTGATACGCGCGAGAGCATCATCTTCACCAAGGCGCGCGCGGCGAGCGACGTGCAGCGCATTCTTGCCGTTTACCAGAAGCAGGGCTTCTACAATGTGACGGTGACGCCAAAGATGATCCGCCTGCCGGAGAATCGCATCAACCTGGTGTTTGAGATCAACGAAGGCGGCAAGACACACGTCACGCAGATCAATTTCTCGGGCAACAACGCCATCAGCTCCGGCGATCTCGAAAGCGCCATCGCGACGAAGGTTTACAACCGCCTGTTCTTTTTCCGCCGCAACACAGAATATGATCCGGACCGTCTGGCCTATGACAAGGAATTGCTGCGCCGCTATTACCTGAAGAATGGTTTTGCCGACGTGCAGATCGTCTCGGCAGAGGGGCGGCCATCAGCTGATGGCGAAGGTTATGTCATCGACTTTGTGGTTGAAGAGGGTCCGCGCTATTCCATCGCAGACGTCGCCGTGAACATCGGCAGCAACAACCTGGAGCCGGAAGGCCTGCGCCGTGTCGTGAAGACGGGCGTTGGTGATACGTTCGACAGCGACAAGGTTGATAGCTCGGTTGAAAAGCTGACGCTGGAAGCTTCAAACCAGGGCTTCGTGTTTGCCAAGGTTGATCCGAAGATCGATCACAACAGCGACGGCAAGACGTTGAACATCACCTACAACATCACTGAAGGCCCGCGCACCTACATCGAGCGCATTGACATTATCGGCAATGACCGCACGCATGATGAAGTGATCCGCCGTGAGTTGCGCCTGTTTGAAGGCGACGCTTATAACCGCACGCTTGTTGAGCGCGCACGCCGGCGCCTGACCGCGCTGGACTTCTTCGACAAGATCGACTTCCGCGAGCAGGAAGGTTCGGCACCTGACAAGATTGTGCTGGTGGTTGACGTGCAGGAGAAGAGCACTGGTTCTCTCACATTCTCGGCTGGTTACTCGACGACGGAGACTGTAGTGCTGCAGGTTGGCGTCGAAGAGCGCAACCTCTTCGGCAAGGGCCAGGATGTGAAACTCAATACATCGCTGAGCTTCAAGAAGCAGCAACTCGATTTCTCGTTTACCGAGCCGTATTTCATGGGCATGCCGGTCTCTGCAGGGTTTGATGCCTTTGCGACGCGTGCTGACACCAAATCCGCCTCTTCTTATTCTTCTCAGCAGGTCGGCGGGGCGCTGCGCCTGGGCTTCAACCTTGATGAATATTCCTCGATCAACACCAAGTATCTGCTGGCTTATCGGACGGTTAAGGGAGTCTCGATCGATTCTTCATCGCCCGCCGTGATTGAGCAGCAGGGGCATAACTGGAAGTCGGCTGTTTCGCTTGGCTATGTCTATGATGATCTCGACAATCCGCTGAAGCCCGCATCCGGATTGCGTGCGGAACTTGATTCAGAAATCGCCGGTCTCGGCGGGTCCACCTACTACGGCTCGCTTGAAGGCCATGCCTGGTATTTCTTCCCGTTGCTTGAAGACAAGATCATCCTGAAGGCCGAAGGAAATTTCGGTCATATCCAGTCTTTCAACAACAAGAAGGTTCCGCTGCAGGACCGCTTCTTTGAAGGGGCTGACTCGTTCCGTGGCTTCGCTGCCTCAGGCATCGGGCCGAAACAAATCGGCAATGACGGCAACATGGATTCGATCGGTGCCGACACCTATGCCATCGGCACACTGGAAGCGACATTCCCTGTGGGCATCCCCGAGGAATGGGGCATCCGTGGTGAAGTGTTCAGTGACTTCGGCACGGTGTTTGGAACAAAGGATAAGAGCGTTGCAAAAGGTACGGCGCCCTGCAATTCTGGAGTCGGGACGGCAGATTGTAACGTGCTGGATTCAAGATCATTCCGCGCCTCTATCGGTGCCGGCGTGATCTGGCAATCGCCGTTTGGCCCGTTGCGCTTTGAATATGCGCTGCCTCTCAAGAAGAAGAGCTTCGATGAAACCGAGAAGTTCCGCTTCTCGATCGGCACCAGCTTCTGATTAAGGTAATTCTCAGGTGGACGCGGCTTTTGTGATCGCGTTCACCAGAACATCAACTGCCTGGGCGCCCACGACACCAAACTTGCGCCCGATGATGAATGTCGGGACGCCAGTAACGCCCATCTGTTGTGCCACAGCCATTTCCTTAAGAACGGCTTCACTGTCCTTGTCAGTTGCCAGATCAGACTGAACCTTCAACCCGCTCATGCCGCAGTTTCCGGCAATCTCTGCGAGGGTGGCGTAATCCCCGACGTCCTGACCCTGGCTCCAATAAGCCATGAACAGTGCTTCGGCGACCTGAAGTTGTTTGCCCTCGATCAGCGCCCAGCGCAGCAAGCGATGCGCCGCAAGCGTGTTGGGTGTCCGCGTGATCTTGTCGAACTGATAAGGAACACCACCTTCCTTGCCAGCCGCGATCAAGGGATCGTGGATGGTTTTCAGGCGCTCCGCGCCGAATTTACCCTCCATATAGGCCCCTCGATCCATACCCTCTGACGGGATGGTTGGATCCAGAAAAAAGGGACGAAATATGACCTCTGGTGTGATGCCGGACAGTTGCTGCAGCGCTTTGTCCAGGCGCCGTTTGCCAAGAAAGCACCACGGACAGATGACGTCAGAAATCACGTCAATCTGAATTGGCGTACTCATCTCAGCCTCAGGGAATGCGCCACAGGGTGGTGCCTTCAAAGCCGGGGAGTGGCTGCTTTTCTGGTCTGCCGATGTAGGTCCAGCGCGCCACCCACTGGCCGCCCGCGTCGTAGAAGGGAACAATGTATTGGCCAGACACCAGCAAGCGGTCTTCGGCGCGCACAGCCGCTTCAAAGGCCGGACGGTCAGCGGCCTTGAACATGGCATCAATTGCGGCGTCGATGCGCGGATCTGCTATGCCTGGATAGTTGCGTGAGCCTTCCTTCTCCTTGCTTTCCGATCCGAAATAGAATTTCTGCTCGTTGCCGGGCGACAGGGAATTGAACCAGTTGGCATAGATCATATCATAGTCGAACGTGCGCTGTGCCGCCGAGAACTGCGCGGCATCGGCCAGCTTCACATCAACCTTGATGCCGATCATTTCCAGTTCGGACTTGTAGGCGAGGGCAACCTTCTCCTGTCCGGAATTGGCAATGGTGATGGTGAATGAGAAGGGTTCTCCGGCTGCGTTCTTGAGTACGCCGTCCTGGATGGTCCAACCGGCCTCTGCCAGCAGGCTCACAGCCTTGCGCAACAGTTTGCGGTCCTTGCCGGAACCGTCGCTCACCGGCAACTTGTAGGAACCGTCGAGATAATCACTGCGCAGTGCCGGGCCTGACGCACTGATGATGGTCTGCTCTGCTGCATCAGCAGGCTTTCCTTCCGACGAGATTTGCGATCCACCATAGTAGCCATAGGTGCGTTTGAAGGCCTTGCCAAAAAGATTGGCATTCAGCCATTCAAAGTCGAAAGCCATGACAAGCGCTTCACGTACCCGGACATCCTCAAACAATTTGCGACGGGTGTTGAACGCGAAGCCTGTTGTGGGGGCAGGGGAGTGGCTGTCGACTTTTTCCGTGATGACTTTGCCCTCCTTGATGGCGGGGAAATCATATGCGGATGTCCAGCGCACGGGATCACCTTCGATGCGGATGTCGGCATCGCCTTTCTTGAAGGCCTCAAGGGCGGCATTCTCATCGCGGTAATAGTCGAAGCGCAGCGTGTCGAAGTTCCACAGACCCTTGTTGATGGGCAGAGCCTTGCCCCAGTAGTCGGGGTTCTTTTTGTATACGGCTATTTCGTCCGGTTTTGCATCGGCAAGCACATAGGGGCCAGAGCCCACGAAGCCCGCCATCGAGGGTGATTCAAAGTCTTTACCCTCTGCCGACTTTTTTGAGATCACTGGCATTAGACCCAGCAGCAGGGGCAGCTCCCTGTCGCCCGCTTCCTGATGGAAAACAATGGTATGATCATCGGGTGTCTCGGTGGACTTGATCTTGGTATAGGCATTCTTGAAGTTTGAGCGGCCATGGTCACGCAGGGTTTCCATGGAAAAGACAATGTCGGCCGCCGTGACCGGGGATCCATCGGAAAATTTCGCTTCGGGCCTCAGCTTGAAGGTGAAGGTCTGGCGATCATCCGAGACGTCGATTGTTTCACAAAGCAGGCAATAGAGCGAGAAGGGCTCATCCCAGTTGCGATACATCATGCTTTCATAGGCGTAGGTGCGCAGTGACCGCTCCGCATTGCCCTTGATGATGAACGGATTGAGGCTGTCGAACGTGCCGACAACAGCCTGGCGCAGGGTGCCGCCCTGCGGCGCATCAGGATTCGCATAGGGCAGGGATTTGAAATCCAGTGGCAGAGCGGGCTCACCCAACATGGCAATGGCAGGCTTGGGCGCAGCCCATGCGCTGCCGGCGAGCAGCACTGCGGAGAATGCCAATGCGACGGTTCGAATCATGTAAAGTCTCCTTTGGGGGCATCTTATCGCTGAATACGGAGTTCCGACCATGACCCAGGTAACTGGCCTTTCCGGCAACGAGATCTACTGTCTTGCTCTCAAGAATTACGCCGCCGGTGAACTTGTGGTTGGCAATAGTGTCAATTCCATGGGGTTTCTGGGCGGCATCGCGGCGGGCGTCAACAATATCCTGGGCGGCGAAGTTCCGCAGGTGACGCAGGCCATTCACCAGGGCCGCGCCGATGCATTTGAACGCATGGTCAATGAGGCCAAGGGGTTCCGTGCTTCCGGGGTGGCGGGCGTGACGGGTGAATTGCGCAATTTCAGCGGCAGCACGGAGTTCCTGTTTGTGGGCTCGTGTGTTCATGCCCAGACGGCCGGCGGGCGCTTTTTCACCAGTGCCGGCGGCGCGCAGGAACTCTATTGCCACATGGACGCGGGCTACGAGCCCATTGCCCATGCCTTCGGCAATATTGCCTATTCCATGGGTGTGGCGGGCGGCATCCTTGGTGCGCTGAAGACGCTGGGTCGGGGGGAGATCACCGAATACAGCGATATCTTCAACAAGACACGGCATGTGGCGCTGGACCGCTTGCTGCAACAGGCGAAAGCAGATGGTGCCAATTCCGTGGTCGGTGTGCGCACCACCATCCTGCCATGGCATGGCATTCATGAAATGGTGATGACGGGCACGGCCTCATTCCACAAGGGTTTGCCGGCCGATGCAAAGACCAATCCATTGACGAGTGACCTGACCGGTGAGGAGCTATGGGCGCTGTCGACGCTTGGCTATGCGCCGGTTAAACTGCTGATGTCGACCTCCATCTATTCGCTTGGCATTGTCGGCGGCTTCATGGCCATGTTCAAGTCCTTCACCCGGGGTGAAGTGAATGAGCTGACGAGCCTGATCCACGACGCGCGCGAAATCGCCATTGATCGCATCAAGAAGGAAGCAACAGCAATTGGCGCTGACGAAGTTGTAGGGCTCAAGACTTACATAGCGGAGATCAACAATGGCCTTGTGGAGTTCATGGCCATTGGCACGGCGGTGCGCAAGCAGCCGGGCATGGGTGTGCAGAGCGCGCAACTGCCGGTGCATGCCATCGCCGCAGAGAAAGACACCTGGATTGACGGTGATTTCGGCTTCAGTCTGGACCGCAAGAAGGAATGATCATCGCATCAGGATGTTGGTGAACTGCCATGGGTCGCGCCTGTCGAGCTTTTCATCGAACAGGTTGATCCGCTCATGCAGCGGGTTCCAATCGGTGTAGTGGCCTTCCAGAGGGCCGAGATAGGGCCTCTGGATTTCAAGGCAGCGCTTGTAATCTATCTCGTCGGTTTCCACGATACCGGCTTTCGGGTTCTCCATGGCCCAGACCATGCCGGACAGCACTGCTGAGGTGACCTGCATGCCCGTGGCATTCTGGTAAGGCGCCAATTTACGCGCCTCGGTGATGTCCAGCCGCGAGCCGAACCAATAGGCGTTCTTTTTGTGGCCATAGAGCAACACGCCCAGCTCGTCGCGGCCATCGGCGATTTCGTCTTCATCCAGCACGTGTTGGGACGATTGGCGCTTGCCGCCTGCGCCCAACAGTTCATGCCAGGATAACACGGCATCATTCGAGGGGTGGTAGGCGTAGTGGCAGGTCGGGCGATAGGTCGGGGTGTCGCCGTCGCC
>CALMEZ010000170.1 GCA_937864985.1 uncultured Alphaproteobacteria bacterium | reverse complement strand
CACAGTGCAGATCGAAGGCCACGCCGACGAACGCGGCACACGCGAATACAATATTTCATTGTCGGCCCGCCGCGCCACATCGGTGCGCAACTTCCTGATGTCCCAGGGCGTTGCGGCTACCCGGCTTTCAACCATTGCCTATGGCAAGGAACGACCTGCCGCCATGTGCGATGCCGAGGAATGCTGGTCACAAAATCGCCGTGCTGTGACGGTTGTTACGGGCGGTGGCAAAACGAGTTAAACGCAGGGCAGCAATGCTCCGGATGCGGATAATGATGCCATCGCACTTGCGTGCGGTGGCATTTTGTGCAACGCGAAAGCTTTCGAGGGCGAATCTGGGGCGGGCTCAGATTCTGGGCCCGGAATTTGAGGAGTGGGATTGATGATGAACCATTCGGCGGGCTTCAAAACCGTGGCCATGCTGGCCGTGTTCCTGGCCATGGCGGCGTGCACCAAGAAGAATACGCCTGACCTTGACGCCGGCCTGAATGGCGGCGGCCAGAATGGTGATGTGGGCGCTGGCTTTGGGCCGGGCACCAAGGGCGAGTTTGAGACCACGATCGGCAACAAGGTTTACTTCTTGGTTGACCAGTCGTCCTTGACCCCAGAAGGCCGAGATACGCTGACGCGCCAGGCCGACTGGCTGAAGCAATATCCGAATGTCACGGTTCAGGTTGAAGGCCATGCCGACGAACGCGGCACGCGCGAATACAACATCTCGCTGTCGGCTCGCCGCGCCACAACAACGCGCAATTTCCTGCTGTCGCAGGGCGTGCCCGGCAGCCGCATTTCGTCTATCGCCTATGGCAAAGAACGGCCAGCGGCGCTGTGTGATGCCGAGGAGTGCTGGTCGCAGAATCGCCGCACGGTGACTGTGGTCACAGGCGGCGCCAACTGATCGGGGGATTCACCTGTTGCCGGGCTGCAACAGGTGGCGGCATTTTAGGAATGCCGCAGTTGAGCCGCAATTTTTGCCTGATTGTGTGTCAGTGGTTGTGCAAAGACCTTCCAACCGGAAACCCAGAATGTTCAAGAGAACAGCATTTACCGCCTGCCTGATGGCTGGCGTTATCGTGTGCGGCCTGTCGACGGCGGCCCGTGCGGATGACATTGCAACCCGCATTTTCAATATCGAAAACCAGATCCGCCAGCTGACGGGCCAGATCGAAGAGCTGAACCACTCCGTCCAGCAACTGCAGCAGCAGATGGCCAATGGTGGTGGCGCGGCCGCTGTCCAGCAGCAGGGTGCGCTGGAGCAGGATCCGCCGACACCTGCCAAGCCTAAAATTGTGATGAAGAAGCTGGCGGCTGATGCCAGCCAGCCAGCCGATGCGTCGCAGGCTGAAGCAGCGATTGGTGAATCGTCCGCATCGTCCGGTGGCACGGAAACGATCACTGACAATGGCCAGCCCGCCGCCCCGGCGCAGCCCAAGAAAGTTGCGACGATTTCCGGGTCTGGCATCTTGAATGCTGACGGCACGCAAGTTGATGGCTCCGTGGCCGACGGCACGCAGGATGCTGTCGTCGATGGCACGCAGCAGCAGGGCACAGGTGTTGAACAGGTGGCCTTGGCCCCGACGACCGATACGCCCGAGGCGCTTTATGAAAAGTATTATGAGTCATTGCTGCGCCGCCAGTTTGGTGATGCCGAAACAGGCTTCCGTGATTTCCTGAGCAAGTATCCACAGCACAGTTTGGCGGGCAGTGCGCAGTTCCAACTGGGCGAAACCTTTTATGCTCAGGGCAAATATGAAGATGCGGCGCGCAATTATCTCGCCGGCTACAAGACCTATCCCAAGAGCCGCCGTGCGCCGGACAGCCTGATGAAGCTCGGCCTGTCGTTGAGCAAGCTGGGCCAGAAGGAGCAGGCCTGTAACGCACTGGCTTCCGTCAGCACTGAATATCCGCGTGCTGTCGAAGTGAAAAAGCGCGCCGATGCTGAATACAAGCGCGGCGGCTGCTGATCCTTTCAAACTTGATGACTTGTTTGCCGGCCTCGCGGAGGAAATCCGCGTGGCCGTTGCCGTTTCTGGTGGATCTGATTCGATGGCGCTGTTGCGGCTGGCGACGGAATGGGCCGAGAAACGTAATGTAGCGCTCGTTGCCTTGACGGTTGATCACGCGCTGCGAACCGAAAGCGCGGGGGAAGCGCGACTGGTGGGGGCCTGGTGTGCTGCGCTCGGCGTTGAGCATCATGTCTTGCGATGGGAAGGAGCAAAGCCGCGAACTGGCGTTCAAGCCGCTGCACGGACGGCGCGATATGATCTGCTGCAAGCCTGGTGCAAGGCACACGATGTGCCGGTCGTATTGACGGGGCATACCCGCGATGACCAGGCAGAAACGGTGGCCATGCGTCGGAGCCGTACGTCCAGCAGCAAGAGCCTTTCCGCCATCTGGCCTGAAACGCAGTGGAAGGGCTTGCGCGTTGTGCGGCCATTGCTCGGCCAGCGCCGAACCGATCTGCGGTCTATGTTGCATGATGCAGGACAGGGGTGGATTGATGATCCAAGCAACGATGATCTGCGTTTTGAACGGGTGCGGGTTCGGAATGCGCTGAGTGAAGCCGACGTTCCGGCTTTGGCTGATGCAGCGTTGAACGCTCAGGAGCGGCATACGGACGCTCTCTTGCGGGCGAAAGCCTTCTGGCAGGCGAATGTTCGTGTGGACAGGCTGGGGTTCGTGGTGGTGCCACGGGCAGCATTTGCGGGGCTTGCCGTTGATGTTGCGGCAGAGGTTTTGGCGCGGGCCGTTTATGTGGCGGGCAACGGTGTAAGGCCGGATCGGAACGGGATTGCCGGTCTGGTGGGATGGATTACTGGTGGCAGGGGGCGGCGCACACTTGCAGGGGCTCTTGTGGCCTTGCGCAAGCGCGAAATACTGGTGTCCCGGGAAGCTGGACGCATTGCCAAGGCATGGGTTCAGATCGCCCCCGGGGTGCTGTGGGACGGACGCTTTGAACTTGTGGTGCCGACTGCCAGCGAGGTGGGGCCGGCTGAGCTTGCCAAAGGCTTGAAGCGACCCGCAAACGTCCCGGATTTCGTATGGAAGGGGCTTCCCGTGGTCAAAATGGCTGCTGGTGGGGCCATTTTGGCGCTGGAAGGCGGAGAATCCGGGATTTCGACCATGTTTCGTGAACGAATTTGGTTCTAATCTTGCAGGGAAATTTACGGGGACGGGTGGAAGTTAACTGCAATGACCCCTATGTATGTGCGAAGGTAAGGCAGCGCGTGTATGGCTGCTGTTGAAGAAGAGGTGGAGACGTGAATCAGTTCCGCAGTTTTGCTATTTGGATTGTCATCGGGCTGTTGCTGTTGACGCTGTTCAGCCTGTTCCAGGGCCAGAGCATGATGCGGGCCTCCGCTTCGGAGGTGAGCTATTCTGATTTCATCAACAAGGTGAACGATGGGACCATTAAGAGTGTGACCTATTCCCTTGGTGGTGGTGTGGCCGGGGACATCATCGGCAAGACCGGCGACAACAAGTCGATAACG
The DNA here is from genome assembly GCA_937864985.1 of uncultured Alphaproteobacteria bacterium. Taxonomy (GTDB): domain Bacteria; phylum Pseudomonadota; class Alphaproteobacteria; order Rhizobiales; family Aestuariivirgaceae; genus Aestuariivirga. The sequence continues at coordinate 16,549 of CALMEZ010000170.1, read as the reverse complement.
ACATATGGCGTGCTGGCCGATGAAGACCTGAAGATGCTGCGCGCCAAGAACGTCGACGTGCAGTTCCGTAGTTCTTCCGGGGATTCAATCTGGAGCAGTGCCCTGATCTACTGGTTGCCGACACTGCTGATTATCGGTGTATGGGTGTTCCTGATGCGCCAGATGCAATCCGGCTCGGGAAAGGCCATGGGCTTCGGGAAGAGCCGAGCCAAGCTTCTCACAGAGAAGCAGGGCCGCGTTACATTCTCAGATGTTGCAGGGGTTGATGAAGCCAAGGACGATGTTGTTGAAATCGTCGACTTCCTGAAGGACCCGCATAAGTTCCAGCGGCTCGGCGGAAAGATTCCGCGCGGGGCACTGTTGGTCGGCCCGCCCGGCACCGGCAAGACGCTGTTGGCCCGTGCCATTGCAGGCGAAGCCAATGTGCCGTTCTTCACGATCTCCGGTTCTGACTTTGTTGAAATGTTTGTGGGCGTTGGCGCATCCCGCGTGCGCGACATGTTCGAGCAGGCCAAGAAGAATGCACCGTGCATTGTGTTCATCGATGAAATCGACGCCGTGGGCCGCCATCGTGGTGCAGGCCTGGGCGGCGGCAACGACGAGCGCGAGCAGACGCTGAACCAGCTGCTCGTTGAGATGGATGGCTTTGAAGCCAATGAGGGCGTGATCATCATCGCTGCCACCAACCGGCCGGACGTGCTTGACCCGGCGCTGCTGCGCCCAGGCCGGTTCGACCGGCAGATCACCGTGGGCAATCCGGACGTGAAGGGCCGCGAGCAAATTCTCAAGGTGCACATGAAGGACAAGCCCTTGGCGCCCGATATTGATGCAAAGGTTCTGGCGCGCGGCACGCCCGGTTTTTCTGGTGCTGACCTTGCCAACCTATGCAACGAAGCCGCACTTCTGGCAGCGCGGCGCAACAAGCGCATGATCACCCAGGCGGAATTTGAAGACGCCAAGGACAAGGTGATGATGGGTGCCGAGCGCAAGTCCATGGTGATGAGCGAGGAAGAACGCCGCAACACGGCCTATCACGAGGCAGGCCATGCCATTGTTGGCCTCAATGTGAAATATGACCCGTTGCACAAAGTGACGATTGTTCCGCGTGGCCGTGCACTGGGTGTGACGATGAACCTGCCGGATGGCGACCGCTACAGCCGCACACGCGAATGGTGCGAAGCCCGCATGGCCGTGCTGTTTGGCGGCCGTGAAGCGGAGCTGATCCTCGGCGGCGAAAAGAATGTGACAAATGGCGCCATGGGCGACATCCAGATGGCCACATCCCTGGGCCGCGCCATGGTGACGGAATGGGGCATGTCGGACAAGCTGGGCCGTGTGCGCTATTCCGGAAATGAGCAGGAAGTCTTCCTGGGCCACAGCGTGGCACAGAGCAAGAATGTGTCGGAAGGCACCGCCAGTGTCATCGATGATGAAGTGCGCCGTCTGGTGCATGATGGTGAAGCCACGGCGAAGTCCATCCTGAAAAAGAAGCGCAACGATTTGCATGCCCTAGCCAAGGCGTTGCTCGAACATGAAACTCTGTCAGGGGAAGAGGTTGATCTTGTTCTCAAGGGCAAGCCTCTGAACCGGGACGAAACCCCGGCCAGCAAGTCTGGTGGGCCGGGAAACTCCAAGGTGCCGCGTGCCGGTTCCCGCCGTGGCGGATTGGAACCGCAGACGCAGAGCTGAACTTGTGTAAGGTGATGCCTCCCTGAGAAGCGGGGAGGCATTTCTCTTTTCCGACGGCGTGATGTTCAACATGGCAACTTACTACCGCCCGCTTGGCCTTGTGTATGGCGATGATGCCCGCAGCCTGATTGCATCAGGACGGGCCGGCGCGCTGGGCGGCATGGCGCATGTGGGCTTCACCCATGTTGAAGTGATCGAACGCAAGGGCCCGCGGGCTTTCGTGGCCTTTGCTGACGTCAAGCATCAGGAAACTGTGCAGAACATCGTTGCACCGCGTGCTGCATTTGGTGGCATCGGCATGGATGCAACACGGCTGATGGGCATTGTCAATGTGACGCCGGATTCCTTTTCGGACGGCGGCAAGCTTGCCAACGATGAAGCGGCAATTGCGCATGGCCGGACATTGATTGATCAGGGTGCGGACTATCTTGATGTTGGTGGAGAGTCGACCAGGCCCGGCTCAGACGAAGTGTCGATTGATGAGGAATTGCGCCGGGTAGACCCTGTCATTTCCGTCTTGGCCAAGGAGGGTGTGATCTCCTGCGATACGCGCAATAGTGCCGTGATGACGGCCGTGCTGGAGCAGGGAGCCGTTATCATCAATGATGTTTCGGCCTTGGGCCATGATGCAGGAAGCGCCGGTGTGGTGGCGCGGGCCGAATGCCCCGTCATTCTGATGCATGCGCAGGGCGCTCCGAAGACCATGCAGCTCAATCCCAAATATGATGACGTTCTGCTTGATGTCTATGATGGCCTGGCGGCACGAGTGGTTGCGGCTGAGGTTGCAGGCGTGGCGCGGAAGAAGATCTGCATTGACCCGGGCATTGGTTTTGGCAAGACCTTCGCGCATAACCTGCAGTTGATGGCTGGCCTCAGCCTGTTTCATGGGCTTGGCTTGCCGCTGCTGGTTGGCTTGTCACGCAAGGGTTTCATCGGGGCGGTGACTGGCGAAATGCCTGCAGCAGTACGGGTTTCTGGTTCGGTAGGGGGCGCGCTGGCGGCGGCGGCGCAGGGCGCGCATATCCTGCGGGTGCATGACGTCAAGGAAACGCGGGCGGCGCTTTCCATGTTTACTGCATCCATCGATCCGGATTCAGCAGACCTTTAGAATTTGCTAATAAGGGAAACCCGGGACAATTGGGGGGATTTCGATGACACGCAAGTATTTCGGAACGGACGGCGTCCGTGGCAAGGCCAATTCGGGGTCGATGTCGCCAGATGTGGTGATGAAGATTGGCATGGCGGCCGGCCAGCTGCACCGCCGCGGCGGGCACCGCCATCGCGTGGTGATCGGCAAGGATACGCGGCTTTCGGGTTACATGATTGAGCAGGCGCTGACGGCGGGGCTGCTGGCTGCCGGGATGGATGTGTTCCTGTTGGGACCGGTGCCCACACCTGCTGTCGCTATGCTGACGCGTTCCATGCGGGCTGACCTTGGAGTAATGATTTCGGCTTCGCACAATCCCTTCCATGACAACGGGATCAAGATCTTTGGCCCTGACGGCTACAAGCTGTCTGACGACATGGAATTGAAGATTGAGGCGTTGATTGACCAACCGTCACCTGATGCGCTGGCTGGCCCACGTGACATTGGCCGCGCCAAGCGCATAGAGGATTCCGGCGCACGCTACATCGAGTTCACCAAACGCACCTATCCCGGTGAAAGCAACCTTGATGGCCTGCGCATTGTGATCGATACAGCCAACGGCGCTTCCTACAAGACCGCCAACGTGGCTCTGTGGGAATTGGGTGCCGAAATTTTTGAACTGGGCAATGATCCGAACGGTTTCAACATCAACGACAAGTGTGGTTCGACGGCGCCAGAAGCCATGTGCGACAAGGTGCGTGAAGTGCGTGCCGACATTGGTATTGCGCTGGACGGCGATGCCGATCGCGTGATCATCTCCGACGAAAAGGGCAATGTGATCGATGGCGATCAGCTGATGGCGTTGATTGCGACGAGTTGGGCAGCACGCGGCCAGTTGAAGGGCGGTGGGTTGGTTGCCACCATCATGTCGAACCTGGGGCTGGAGCGCTTCCTGCAGGGCAAGGGCTTGAGCCTGGCGCGTACCAAAGTGGGCGACCGCTATGTGGTTGAACATATGCGAGCGCATGGTTTCAACGTTGGCGGAGAACAGTCGGGCCATATTGTGATGTCGGATTATGCGACGACCGGTGATGGCTTGCTTGCGGCCATGCAGGTACTGGCGGAAGTCGTACGCCAAGGCAAGCCGGTGAGCGAGGTGTGCCGCCTATTTGAGCCGCTGCCGCAGGTTTTGAAGAATGTGAAGTTCAAGGGCGGCAAGCCGCTCGAGGATAATGTCGTGCAGAAAGCAATTGCCGATGCTGAGAAACGGCTGGGCAAGGGCGGTCGTTTGGTGATCCGACCTTCCGGCACGGAACCGTTGATCCGCGTCATGGCGGAAGGCGATGACAGCGCCAAGGTCAATGGCATTGTCGACGAGCTATGTGGTGTGATCGCCAAGGCTGCGGCGTAGCAGGCTGCGACTGACGCCCTTACCTAAGGATGCTAGAGCCAATCGTTAAAATTTGAACGATGTGGTTAATATTCGTTAACGCGGCTGCGCCGCTTCCACACAGTTTGGCGTGTCTAAAATGCAACATATTATTTCCGCCACATTGCAGCCGTTTTCCGGTCAGCAGCCCGCCCCAAGCAGCCGCCATAGTGATCCTCACCAACGACGAACAATTACGAGGTGATCACATGTTGCGTTTCAAATCCCTTCTTCTGGCAGCTGCACTTGTCCTCCCTGCCGCCGGCATCGCCAAGGCTGCGGATTACACACCGCCTGCCGAACAGGTCGATGCAACGACCATGGGCTTGTATCTGCGCGGTGACTTGGGCGCATCCTGGTTGCGCTCCAGCGGATGGTCCAAAGATCATGCCTTTGCCTTCAGTGGTGGCGTTGGTTATCAGTATACGGATTATCTGCGCGGCGAACTCGCCGTGGATTGGTCAGGCCGCTACACCATCGCGCCAGGCGCAAAGATTTCGACGGGGGCTGTTCTCGGCAATGTCTATTTCGACGTGAAGAATGACTCGATGTTCACGCCTTACGTCGGCGCCGGCCTCGGTTATGGCTGGATCAACGGCTCGGGCACTGCTGACAAGAGCGGTTTGGCGATGGGGGTGAATGCGGGTGTGAGCGTTGATCTCACTTCCAACCTGGCTGTCGACGTCGGTTATCGGTTCCGTGACATTGCCGTTAAAGGGACCGATCCGCGTGAGCACCAGATCATGACGGGCCTGCGCTTCAAGTTCTAATTCCGGTCCGCAATCGCGCGTGATCGAATGCATGGCGCGCCGTTCCTCCGGGGGCGGCGCGTTGTGCATTTTTGGTCTTGCGGACCGACATGTTTTCGTTCAGAAGCGTCTCCGGGCTAGCCCTCCCCAACGGGGGCCAGTCCATCTGCAAGGATGGAGACATTGATGACGACGACGAAACCGGCAGTGCGCCCGGCTAACGCACATTTTTCCTCCGGCCCCTGCGCGAAGATTCCGGGCTGGACCGTTCAATCCCTTCACAATGCATTGACGGGCCGTTCGCACCGTTCGGGCGAGGGCAAGAAGCGCTTGAAGCGCGCCATTGAGCTGACGCGCGAGGTGCTGGAAGTGCCTGCCGATTATCGCATCGGGATCGTGCCGGCTTCTGATACGGGGGCGGTTGAAATGGCCCTATGGTCACTGTTGGGCCCGCGCGGCATCGATATCTTTGCCTGGGAAAGCTTCGGCGACGGATGGGTGTCGGATGTGCTCAAGCAGCTGAAACTCGCTGATGTGCGCAAATTCACCGCAGCTTACGGCGCATTGCCTGATCTAATGCAGGCCGATTTCAGCCGGGATGTCATTTTCACCTGGAATGGTACCACAAGCGGTGTGCGCGTGCCTGATGGGTCGTGGATCCCGGCCGACCGTGAGGGCCTGACGATTTGCGATGCCACGTCGGCGGCCTTCGCGCAGGACATGGATTTCTCCAAACTCGATGTGGTGACATTCTCCTGGCAAAAGGTGCTGGGCGGAGAGGGCGCGCATGGCGTTCTCATCCTCAGTCCACGGGCGGTTGCAAGGCTTGAATCCCATACGCCAGCGTGGCCCATGCCAAAAATCTTTCGACTCACGTCGGGGGGCAAGCTTATCGAAGGCATCTTCGAAGGGGAAACTATCAATACGCCATCCATGTTGTGCGTGGAGGACTATGTGGTGGCGCTAGATTGGGCGAAGGCAGTTGGCGGCATGAAGGGATTGCGCGCACGGGCAGACGCCAATGCCGCCGTCATTGACCGGTGGATTGGGCGGACGCCCACAGCCCATCATCTGGCCAAAGTCGAAGCCACAAGGTCCAACACATCCGTGTGCCTGACCCTTGACGGTTCGCCGGAAGTTCCAAAGAAGATGGTCAAGCTGCTGGAAGCTGAAAAGGTGGCCTTCGACATCGGCGCCTATCGTGATGCGCCTCCGGGGCTTCGCATTTGGTGCGGCGCCACGGTTGAAACATCTGATCTCGAAAAACTGATGCCATGGCTCGACTGGGCCTATGCGCAAGCCACCATTGCCTGACGGGGGATATTCACATGGCGCCACGTGTACTTGTTTCCGACAAGCTCTCCGAAACTGCCGTCCAGATTTTCCGCGACCGGGGGGTCGAGGTGGACTACAAACCCGATCTCGGCAAGGACAAGGACGCACTGCTCGCTGTCATTGCGGAGTATGACGGGTTGGCCATCCGCTCGGCCACCAAGGTGACGCCGAAACTGATCGCTTCGGCACCGCGATTGAAGGTCATTGGCAGGGCCGGCATTGGCGTCGACAATGTTGATATTCCCGCCGCCTCAGCGCGCGGCATTGTGGTCATGAACACACCGTTTGGTAACGCCATCACCACAGCTGAACATTCGATCTCCATGATGATGGCACTGGCCCGGCAAATTCCTGAGGCTAATGAATCGACGCGTGCCGGGAAGTGGGAGAAGAACCGCTTTATGGGCGTGGAGTTGTTCAACAAGACGCTTGGCGTCATCGGTTGTGGCAACATTGGCGCTATTGTGGCTGATCGGGCGCTTGGCCTGAAGATGAAAGTGATTGCCTATGATCCTTTCCTGTCGGCCGAGCGGGCGCTGGCTCTTGGTGTTGAAAAGGTTGAATTGGACCAGATCTTCAAACGGTCGGATTTCATCACGCTGCACACGCCTTTGACCGATAAGACACGCAATATCATTGATGCAACAAGTCTTGCCCAATGCAAAAGGGGTGTCCGCATCATCAATTGTGCCCGTGGTGGGCTGGTCAATGAAGACGCGCTTTATGATGCGCTTGTGGCCAAGCATGTAGCAGGCGCCGCGCTTGACGTGTTTGAAGTGGAGCCTGCGACCAATCACAAGCTGTTTGCCCTTGAGAATGTGGTGTGCACCCCGCATCTCGGTGCGTCTTCCACCGAAGCGCAGGAAAATGTGGCGTTGCAGGTGGCCGAACAAATGTCGGACTTTCTGATTACGGGGGCCGTCACCAACGCCTTGAACATGCCATCAATCTCGGCAGACGAAGCGCCGCGCTTGCGGCCTTTCGTGGCGCTGGCGGAAAAGCTGGGTTCTTTCGCGGGACAGCTGACCGATGCTTCGATCACCGGCATTGTCATTGAATATGCTGGAGATGTGGGCGAGATGAATACACGCGCACTTTCTTCGGCGGCGCTGGCTGGTGTTCTGGCGGCACAGATGGGCGTGATCAATATGGTTTCAGCGCCAATCGTTGCCAAGGAGCGTGGAATCAAGGTTGACGAGGTGAAGCAATCGCGGCGCGGCGCCTATGACACCTACATGCGGCTCACAGTGAAGACAGACAAATATGAGCGGTCTGTTGCGGGCACGGTGTTCAGTGACGGCAAGCCTCGTATCATTCAGGTGAAAGGCATTGAGCTTGAATCGGATTTCGGACGGCACATGCTCTATGTCACCAACAATGACAAGCCAGGGTTCATCGGGAACATCGGCACGCTGATGGGCAATGCGGGTATCAATATTGCCTGTTTCCACTTTGGTCGTGTGGCACCGGGAGGGGATGCGATTGGGCTTGTCGAGGTTGATGCGCCTGTACCTCAGGATATCATGGCGGCGGTGAACAAACTGCCGAATGTGAAGCAAGTGAAGGTGCTGGCGTTCTAAAAATATGCCGCCGCGCCAGATTTGTTGGCGGGGCGGCTGCTCGTTCAGGATCTCATTGTGCTGGTGGCGGGGCCATACCCATCAGATCGATGCCGTTGACTGTGACTTTGCCTTCCGGCGTCATGACGAGGGCCCAAGTTGATGTGCCGTCTGCCTCGGTCTTGGCCATGCCCTTGGCAGCGACGACCATAGAAATGGCTTGTGCGGCTTGTGGGTCTGTTTGAGCTGCCTCTTGAAGCTTGGCCATGACGGCATCTAGGCCTTTCATCTTGATATCCAGTTTACCGCCCTTGGGGCCCATCGGTGTCATGTTCACGTCGCCTGCCATGGTGATCGTATAAGCAGGGGCGGTGATTGAGGTTGCTGGCAGGGCGATATTGATGGTGCCATTGGGCATCACCGCTGCCGCCAGAGCGGCACTAATGTCTGGTGCCAATGGCGGATCCTTGGAAAGGTCGAACTTGTCTATGACCATTTTGGCAGGTGCTTCGGCATCAAAGCCCGATGCCATGAAACCGAATTGCACACTTGCAGGAATGAGATCCATAGACCAGGGAGGGGCAATGCCCGGGGGCGTTCCGATGCCTGTCAATCCAATGTTCTCGCCGAAGCGGCCTGCCTTTACAAAACCACCCATGTCAACGCCAATCTTGACGGCCTGGGCCGTGACGTTGCCAATCGGTGTTTGAACAACCGCATTCTCAAATGTTTCGCTGCCTGTAACGGATTCAAATATGGGCATAGCCGCCGTCAGCAATTGCTTGAGGTTGGCCTGGTCCTTGATAATTGCGTCCTTATTGGGGTGAGCGACCAGCCAGGCGATCAGGTCCATTATGGCACCTTGACGCACACCAGTGCCTCCGGCCTGATAGCCGACCTTGGCGAGTGTAAAGCTTCCGCCGCCCGCCCCAGGTGAGCCGCCTTCAAGTGACCAGGTGCCCTGGATGTTTTCAGCCGTGACAGCTGCCGTGATATCCGCCACACCAGCGTCTCGCTTGGTGGCTGTCGTATCACTCGAATATTTGCCGATGGTGTAGGCGATGTTGGTTTTCACGCCATTGGCGGGATCAAGGACGGTTTCCTTGATCGATGCATTGGCAAGATCGCCATGTGACTTGGTGAAGCCACGCAGCTGCTCATCAAAGGTGCCGGTCCAAGTGAAGTTGTCCATTTTCACGTCGAGCACCAATGCCGGCGAATTCAGTGTGACCAGCAGCGGGGAGGCGGATTTTGTTTCCCATGTGCCATCGCCATTGGCGTGGGCGGTGATGACAATCGGCGACACAGACGCGGACGCATCTGGCTGCTTGGCCTTGGCAAGGAAGGGATTGACGTCAAGGGTAATCTGCAGGTCATCGCCGGCCGGGGCAACCGTCACCACGCCGGGTTCTGACCCGAGATAGGCTTGCAGGCTTTTCTGGACGGCTGCGGCGTCTTCAGCCGTGGCGGCTGAGGCAGCGCTGGAAACTGTCGCCAGGAGGAGGGCGGCAGCGGCGATATGAAATGACTTCATGTGTGCTCACTCTGGTCTGTTGCCCCCGGCGACAACAGACCAGAGTGGGCAAAAAACGTCAATCCTTATTGCAGTTGGTGCCGGCAGGGCAGGTGTCTGCGTCAGAATCACCGGATGAATCATCAGAGGCGTCATCCGACGAACTGTCGTCGCTGCTGTCATCATCATTGTCGTCGTCCGACCCGCTGTTACCGCCAGAGCCGGAATTATCACCAGAGCCAGAGTTGCCACCCTCGCCGCCTTCGCCTCCACCCTCTCCGCCATCGCCGCCCTTATCAGCGCGAGCTGCGGTTACCTGGAGGGCAAGGGGTGTCAGTGCCAGTGTTGTGCTGCCGGCCAACAAGAGCAGGGCGGCGCGGCGGTTCAGGAATTTTGAATCAAACATGGTTACTCCTCGAGATGTGGTGGGTTGATATGCCGATTTCTGTCTTCTGCACGCCCGCAGAATTTTGTGATCGTTCGCAATGCCGCCACAGATCAGCCGAACATCCGCCGTGGCCTGGCGCTTTCAATGCGCGCGGGGAATCAGGGAACACGGAGGAAGAAATATGAAGATAGTTGTTTTGGCGGCCTTTTCTGCTGGCCTTTTGGGTTCCACGGCCTGGAGCCAGGATTTCAGTGCCACTTCGAAAATTGATGCTGTGACCGTCTACCCGCAGGGTGCCGACGTGACACGACTGGCCACCGTTGAACTGCCGCAGGGGGCGCATCGCATTTTGCTGGCGGGGCTTCCTGCCAATATCGATCCGCAGTCGATCCGCGTCGAGGGAGAAGGTACGGGCAAAGTGGAAATTGCTTCGGTTGACGCGCGAGACAGCTATGTCGGGGCGGCGGCGGCCGACAGCGAGCAACTGGCCATTCAGAAGCAGATCACCACGCTCACCGACGAGCGGGCGCTTTTGGATATGACTATCGCAGATTCCAATCATCAGCGGACATTCTTGCTCAACCTCGCTGATAAACAGCTGACGCCTCAATCCACGACGGATGCCACTAAAGCCATCAATGCTTTGGAACTGGGCAGCCTGCTGGACCTTGTTGGGCAAAAACTTGCCCTGCTGGCTGAGAAAATCCAGACATCGCAGGCCCGGCAGCGCGAAATTGACGAACAGGTTAACGATTTCTCACAGAAGCTGGAACAATTGCACGGAAATGACCGGCACCAGACGGATGTCGCCATCAATGTGGAGGCGGAGGCGGCTTCGGCTCTGACCCTGCATGTGAGCTATCGGGTGGGTCAGGCGGGCTGGCAGCCCTATTATGATGCGCGACTGGCCATCGGCAAAGCCGGAGATCCCACAAAGCTGGCCATTGACCGCCGCGCCGTCGTGACCCAATCCACTGACGAGACCTGGCAGGATGTGGCGCTGGTGTTGTCCACGGCGCAGCCAAACGGGACGACGGCGGCACCGGATGTGGGCGAGCAGGGAATTGGTTTGCTGCAGCCGCCAATGACTTTGGGTGCCGCGGCACCTGTCGCTCCCAGCGAGGAGAGTTTGGCAGATGCGCCAGCCGACGCGGAACCGAAGGTAAAAGACAGGCTGCAACGCTCCAATTCCGATCTGAAAAAAGATGAGATTTCAATCCACCAAGTCCAGGCTGATATTGTCCAAGCTGGCTTTCAAGCCAATTATGTGATTGCGGGCCGGGTGAGCGTTGATAACTCGGGCCAATCCAAGAAGGTGAAGATTGCTTCGAGTGCGCAAGATGCCAAGCTTTCGGCGGTGGTGTCTCCACGCTTTGATCTTGCAGCTTACTTGACGGTGGAATTTGCCTCTGATGCCGAGGGCCCACAGCTGCCAGGACAGGTCAATCTCTACCGTGATGGCGTCTATGTGGGGCAGGGTTTCCTGCCGCAACTCGCACCCAAGGAAACTGCCAAGCTTGGCTTTGGTGCAGATGATATGGTGAAGGTGACGCGGGCCGAAGTGAAGCGGCTGACGGGCGATGAAGGCATTATCTCGTCCAGCCATGTGGATGAGCGGGCTTGGGATGTCACGGTCAGGAATATACACGATTTTGCCCTGCCCGTGACCGTAATGGACCGTGTGCCGTTCACTGCCATCAAGGATGTGACCATCACAGAGTTGCCCGGCATGACCGAGCCGACGATGCGGAATGTGGACAAGAAGCGGGGCGTGATGGCCTGGGTTCTCGACATGGAGGCGCAGTCCGAGAAAACCGTTAAAACCGGCTATAAAATCAGCTGGCCGGATGGTGTGCAGATCGGTTTGGTGGACTGAATTATCCACATGCTGGCGACCCGGAGACGGGCTGTTGCATGAACGGGAAAAAGCTGTAAAGGCAATCAACGGCCCCGGCGGGAAGATCGCCTCGGGGCCGTTTTTCATGAGCAAATGAAGGTTCTCGCCGATGGCAAATGTTGCAGTTGTGGGCGCCCAGTGGGGCGATGAAGGCAAAGGCAAGATTGTCGACTGGCTGTCGGAACGGGCTGACGTTGTGGTGCGCTTCCAGGGTGGGCACAATGCCGGCCACACACTGGTTATCGATGGCAAGACCTACAAGCTGTCACTCTTGCCATCCGGCATCCTGCGGCCCGGCAAACTGTCGGTGATCGGCAATGGCGTGGTGATTGACCCTTGGGCGCTGTCTGATGAAATCGAGAAGCTGAAGGGCATGGGCGTTGCCATTTCGCGCGATAACCTGCGCGTTGCCGGAAACGCCACGCTGATCCTGCCGTTGCATCGTGAACTCGACCAATTGCGCGAAGTCGCTGCGGGTGATGGCAAGATTGGCACAACTGGGCGCGGCATTGGACCGGCCTATGAAGACAAGGTTGGCCGCCGCGCCATTCGCGTCAACGACTTGCATGATCTCTCGACGATCGGAGTCAAGGTTGATCGCCTGCTGACCCATCACAATGCATTGCGCCGCGGACTTGGCGTTGCCGAAATTGCCAAGACATCTGTGATGGACGACCTGGCAGCGATTGCTCCAAAAATACTGCCTTATGCGGATGCCGTCTGGGATCTGCTTGCAGACAAACGCAAGAGTGGCGAGCGTATCCTGTTTGAAGGGGCGCAGGGCATTCTGCTCGATATAGACCACGGCACCTATCCGTTCGTCACATCCTCCAACACGGTGGCAGGACAGGCGGCGGCGGGTTCGGGCATGGGACCCAGTGCGGTGAGCTATGTGCTTGGCATCGCCAAGGCTTATACGACACGTGTGGGTTCGGGCCCATTCCCGACGGAACAGGCCAATGATATTGGCGAATGGATTGGGCAGCGTGGCCGCGAATTTGGCACGGTGACGGGCCGCAAGCGTCGTTGTGGCTGGTTTGATGCCGTGCTGGTGCGCCAGGCGATCAAGACCTCCGGCATCCAAGGCATTGCGCTGACCAAGCTTGATGTTCTCGATGGGCTGAAAGAAATCAAGGTTGGCGTGGGGTATATGCTGGATGGAAAGCGCATTGAGCGCTTCCCGGCGGCGGAAGAGGCGCAGAAGCGCGTTGAGCCGATCTATGAGAGCTTTGATGGTTGGTCCGGCACAACGGCTGGGGCGCGTTCTTGGTCGCAACTGCCGGGGCAGGCTGTCAAATATGTGCGCTTCCTGGAAGAGCTGATCGAATGCCCGGTCGCCTTACTGTCAACCTCGCCGGAGCGCGCCGATACCATCCTGATGCGCGATCCATTTGAGGACTGAGGTCAGTTCCCCAGTTTGAGTGAGGGCGTGACTTTCAAGATTGAAGGTGGTGCGCCTGCCTCTGTCTGCAGGGACTTGGCAAAACGGGCGAGGACGATAGCCGCCAAATCTTCGGAGGGCGCGGGCCTTCCGCACAGATAGCCTTGGAGGAAATCGCATTTGAAGTCTTGCATCAGGCGCGCCTGCTCGGTTGTTTCAATGCCTTCTGCCGTAACCTTAAGGCCGAGGTTCTTTCCCAGCTGCATGATCGATCCCAGCATTCCGCGCACCCGAGGCTGCTGGTTGATGGCTGAAATGAAGGAACGGTCGATCTTGATCTTTGAAAATGGGTATTTCCAAAGGTAGCTAAGGCTCGAGAAGCCCGTTCCAAAGTCATCAAGTACGATGCCGCAGCCCAGTTCCTTCAAGGCATTGATCTGTGAAGAGACGAGCTCCAGATCATGCATCATGGTGCTTTCGGTGATTTCCACCTCCAGGCGGTAGGCAGGGAAGCTTGAAAGCTCAAGTGCATTGTGGACGTCTGTAAGAAGCGTGCCACTCTGGAATTGCTCCGGAGATACGTTGACGGCCACGGTCAGATGTTGCGGCCAGTTGGAAGCTGTCCGGCAAGCTTCTGCCAATGCCCACGCCCCCAACTTGTCAATCATGCCGATTTCTTCAGCGACGGCGATGAACTCCATAGGTGATACGGGACCGAGCTTCGGATGGTTGAGACGGAGCAAAGCCTCAAATCCCATTAACTCGCCATTGCTTGCCGCAAAAAATGGCTGATAATGCAGGTTCAACGTGTGTGTTTCGATGCATTCTTGAAGCGCAAGAATGATTTCGGTTCGGCGGCGTGAGGCTTGAGCGAGTGCCGGATTGTAGAAGGCATAGCCGGGTCCGCCCTTTGTTGTGGCGGCGCGATGGGCCTGATCAGCATTTTGCAAGAGCGTTGTGGCGTCTTGATCAGTTGAGTGGCTTAGGGCGACGCCGGCGCCCATCAGCACGCTCAATTTGCGGTCGACCCAATCCACGGGTTCCATCAGCTTGGTCATCAGCGCCTTGGCCGTGGTCAAGGCTTCGAGTGGATCGGATACTGCAGGAATGAAGACGGCGAAACTGCGGTAATCGATGCGGCAACATAGTGTTCCTGGCGCCACAATTGCCAGAAGACGCGCGGCCAGAGCCGCAACAAGATAGTCACCGACATGCCGCCCCAGCGATCCTGTGATGCGTGGCAGTCCGCGGATGCCGAATTCAATCAGTGCAGATTGTTTTGTGCGCCCCGCTTCAGACACCAGGTGGGCATCGACCTTGTTGATGAAGGCTTGACGATGCAAAAGCCCTGTCAATTGATCGGTGCTGAGGAGCCTTTCAATATCCGCCATCAACTTGGCATTTTGATTGCGCAAGCTGTCCAGGTCGTCAGGCAGGACTGGGAGAGGGTGTGGCAAGTCAGGTGTGCTTTGGTTACAAATGTCTGGATTGCGACAGTTTTGGTATAGTGACCGTAAACAAGTGATAAATTTGTGGGATTGATTTGAGAAATATGCATTTTTTCGCGCGTAGCCATTACCTTTGGTTGAGTGCAATTTTGGTTTTGTTTGCAATATGCGCATTTCCTCAAACGCAATCGGCATCCGCCCGTGAAACTTATGTGCAGCATGCGAATCGCCTGGTTGCTTCGCCGCCTGATGGCGCGGTGTTCAGCCCGGAATTGGAGGCCGCCATTCTTTCTGCGGCAAACGCTTATCGCCGGTCACAAGGCTATCTGCCACTGAAGCCAGCGCCAGCGGATGTTCAGATGGCAGCCCGTGCCCAGGCCATGGATTTGTTGCTTCAAGGCAAGGTCGGGCACGTATCTGGTGATGGCTACAATTTCGAATCGCGCATGCGTGCATTGCGGCCCGGCATTATGAACTTGCCATCGATGGGGGAGAATGCGGCGCGATCAACCCGGCGTGGACTGAATGACATGGAGACCGCCAGCTATATCATGCAGCAGTGGATCAAGAGCCCGCCGCATCGCCATGCACTCGTTTCGCGGGACTATCTCTATGTGGCGACTGGCGTGGCGCGGCGCGGAGGCAGCACCTATGCGGTCCAGATTTTTGTGGGACCTGTGACGCACACAAATGTCAACCTGCCGCAGTAGGCGGCAGGTTGAAAGGCTTCAAATGTGTCAAGCGCGGGCGGTGAGAGCAGGTCGCTGTTTCGGAGCAAGGGCAGCCTGAGCAGCATTGCGCACGGCCTTTTGCAGCTTCTCAAACGCCCGCACCTCAATCTGGCGAATGCGTTCGCGGGAGACATCGAATTCCTTTGACAGATCATCCAATGTCGCTGGTTCGTCACGCAGCTTGCGGGCTTCGATGACGCGGCGCTCGCGGTCGGTGAGTTTTTCCAAAGCGGCGCGCAAGAAGCCATTGCGCTGGGCGGACTCCTCGTTGTTCACGAGCACCGCTTCCTGATTGTCGCTTTCGTCGACAAGGAAATCCTGCCATTCGCTTTCGGCTTCCGATTTCAGCGGCGCGTTCAGCGATGTATCACCACCCATGCGGCGGTTCATCGACACGACTTCGCTTTCTTCGACTCCAAGTTTCTTGGCGATGAGTTTCACCTGGTCTGGCTTCAAGTCGCCTTCGTCCAGCGCCTGGATCTGGCTTTTGACGCGGCGCAGGTTGAAGAACAGCTTCTTCTGGTTTGCGGTTGTGCCAATTTTGACGAGTGACCACGAACGCAGGACGAATTCCTGGATCGCAGCCTTGATCCACCACATGGCATAAGTCGCAAGCTTGAAGCCCTTATCGGGCTCAAACTTCTTCACAGCCTGCATCAGGCCGATGTTGCCTTCCGAAATGACTTCTCCGATTGGCAAGCCGTAGCCGCGGTAGCCCATGGAAATCTTGGCGACAAGACGCAGGTGGCTGGTGATGAGGCGGTGTGCAGCCTCGGTGTCACCATGCTCTTTCCAGCGCTTGCCGAGCATGTATTCTTCTTCCGGCGTCAACATGGGAAACTGCCGGATCTCCTGGAGATAACGGTTGAGGCTTCCTTCCCCGGAAGCTACAGCAGGCAGATAGACCTGTTTGGCCATTGCTTATATTCCCTTCCCCTGGCTTGGTTTTTCTGGCCAGGAATTCCCTATCGGACCGATATATAGGGAGACTTTTGGCGATTTAAAGTCCGTCGGCAGGTAACAGTTATGTGATTTGTTACGGTTTAATTGGGTTTTTGGATTGCTTTCTCAACTCGCGCAAAAGCTGTTGAAACGGATTTGGTGGAAAGGCTGAAAAGGCCATTTTCCGCTGGGTGCGGGGGTGAGAAAAGCCCAGGGTTTCAGCGTGTAAAGCCTGTTGATTCAATCCCTTAAGAGCTGTTTTTGCGGTTTCCGACAGGCGCGCTGCAGCGGATTTGAACCCTGCACCGTAGGTTGCGTCCCCCAAAACCGGATGGCCGATATGCGCCATGTGCACGCGGATCTGGTGGGTGCGGCCCGTTTCCAGGTTGCATCTTACGAGG
>CALMEZ010000169.1 GCA_937864985.1 uncultured Alphaproteobacteria bacterium | reverse complement strand
CAGGCTTGATCATCGAGAACGCTTTACGGCTTTCCGGGCTTTCGTCCCTCACATCGCTGGCACAGGTGTTGCCTGAACGGGAGCCTCACCCCAAGCTTTATGAGGCCATGCGGGTGGTGCTGGAAACCATTGACCATGATGACATCTGGCCGGCGCTGCTGGTCCGATGGGAATTGGGGCTTCTGGATGAACTGGGTTTTGGGCTTGATCTCAGCGCCTGTGCGGCGACGGGCCGGGGCGATGATCTTGTCTATGTATCGCCCCGCACGGGCCGGGCCGTGAGCAGCGAGGCCGGGCGGCCCTATCATGAGCGGCTGTTCGGCTTGCCGGGATTCCTGCGCGGTGAAAGTGGTGCGCCCGTGCAGGACGTGATGGCGGGACTGAAACTCACGGGGCATTTTCTGGAGCGGCACGTGCTGGGCCCGCGCAACATGGAAATGCCGCAGGCGCGCAGCATGATGCAGCGCGCCCTGATGCAGTTGATGGCCGCATGAAGATTGGCCGGTTGAACCATGTGGCGATTGCCGTGCCCGATCTGGCGCGCGGTGCCGCCATGTATCGTGACGTGCTGGGCGCCAAGGTATCGGCGCCACAGGAATTGCCGGAGCATGGCGTGACAGTGGTGTTTGTGGAGTTGCCGAACACCAAGATCGAGCTGCTTGCCAAACTAGGGGATGCTTCGCCGATTGCCGGATTTCTGGAAAAGAATGCAGGCGGTGGCATCCATCACATTTGCTACGAAGTGGCAGACATCACGGAAGCGACGGCACAGCTTGCGGCGCAGGGCGCGCGGGTGCTTGGTGATGGCAAGCCAAAGATTGGGGCTCATGGCAAGCCGGTCTTGTTCTTGCATCCCAAGGATTTCAATGGAACCCTGATCGAGCTTGAGCAAGCATGAAAATCCAAAGCGCCATCGCCATCTACTTCATCATGTGGTGGCTCATCCTGTTCACCATCCTGCCGCTGGGCGTGCGCAATGCGGCAGAAGAGGGTGTTGCCGTTGAGGAAGGCAATGAGCCGGGCGCGCCCATTGCCCATGGCCTCAAATGGAAGGCGGGGTTGACGACGGTGGTCACAAGCATTGTGTTTGCAGTCTTCTATATCTCGCTGGTCAATGGCTGGCTGGCAGCGGTGGGGAAGTGGTTGGGGTGATTATCTCAAAGTCATCGTCATAAGGCGCTTATTCTTATGAAGAAGCTCGTTCGAAAACTTCTTGCGCATTATGACAAATTCGGAGTTCTTGCTGCGATGGTCTGGCTGCTGGGTTGTGTCGGACTCGTTGTAGCATTGCATGTCGCAATAAACTGGTTCTTTTTAACAACGACCCTCATCCCGCCAAATCTGACTGTCTTCCCAACTATGCTTTTCCTCTCACCAGTTGTCATCTATTTTTGTCCGCCGGTGTGGGCTTCTATTTTTTTAATAGCTGAGAGAATGTGGATGCTCGTTGGAATTCACAAACTCAAAGGTTGGGAACCATTCCATTTCCGCAAGATGATCGGGCGTTTGGTCAATGAATGAGGACCGCCCGATGGGGATCGTGATGCCGAGTAGCGGGGTGCCGCCTTCGCGGGGATGACGGCGTGCTTGTTGTTCAGTGCAAATTCGTTCTGCACCAGGCGGTAGGAGCGATGACCTTCACAAGGAGAATATTGCCACACTTGCACTTGAAAATGTTCTTTATTTGTTTCATCATATTTGCATGGACTGGAATGGCGCCATTGCGAAAAACCGGGACGCGCTGAGGCGCGTGGTTGCCGAGATTTTTGCTTTGCTGGTCGTGGCGCTGGAGGGGTCGGTATCGCGTCTGCCGCGCGATGTCTATCTTGCTGCGGAAGGGCTGTTGCGGCCCGCAGAGTCGGCTTTGCGCCGCCTGATTGTTATTGCAGCGCGAGGCGTGCAGGTGGCACTTGGGCCAAAACGGCCCATGCCGCAGGGGATGAAAATCATCCGTACACAGAGTAATCGCACACCGTCGTTTCGCCTGTTCGATTCCCGCAAGCATTTCTCATTCGAAGAGCAGGCGCCGTTCGAAGCTCCGCCACAATGGGGGCCGCACATCCACAGCATTGAAAGTTTCCTGCAGTCGCGGTCAGTCGCACCAGTGGTGCAAACAAGTTTTGATTCTGCTATATTGTGCCGCCGCTTTGCGGCCCTCAAACATGCGCTGGACACGCTGCCGCAACAGGCCAGGCGTCTGGCCCGGTGGCGTTTGCGTCGAGCGGCAATGGACAAACCGAAATTCCTGTCACCCCTGAGGCCCGGCCCGCCGCCCGGAATTCGCCAGCGACCGCGCTTTGACATCGATCATGTGCTCAGGGAATGCCATGATCTGGCGCATTATGCGTTGAGTTTGGAAGCCCGGCAGGTCGACTCATCTTGAACGCGTTTCTCAGAAATGACGTGGCGCCACTCTGGATTCCGATTCAGGGTGCGCAATAACACAAGTGCTTATCGCTCGTCTTCTGCGCAGACGACAAACGATTGGTATTCGTTTCACTTTTTCGCGCGCTTTGCTTCAATGTCGGGGGCAGGCGGCATGCGTGATTTGAGGTCACGATCCGTAACGCTCATGTGGTTGCGCGTATATTGTTCAGACGCCTTGCGCAGCGGCTGGAAGTCCCACGGGAAGTTTGCCCCGTTTTTCATGGCTTCAAAAAGCATCAGTCGCGTCTGCTGGCTTTCCATGACGGCGGCGTGGGTGCGCGGGATGTCAAACTTGGCCTCCACTTCGGAGCGGAAAATGCGCGCCAAGGGATGGCTTGTGGCCAGGTTCCTGAGTTCATTCGGATCATCTGCCAAGTTGAACAATTGATCCGGATCCGGCGGCGAGTGAATGAATTTCCAATTGCCCCGGCGCAGCATGTACATGGGCGCGATGGCGCCTTCCGCCAGGTATTCGCCCCAGGCCGTGGCATCAGCGTTTTCGGATGCGCCTTTCAATAGCGGCACAAGTGAACGTCCATCAACCTTGCGCGCCAGTTCGGCAGTGCCGCCCATCTCGGCGAGCGTGGGCAAGAGGTCGGCAAGGGAAACAGGTTCCTTGATGCGGCGCGGCTTGTAGCGTGACGGCGACCAGACCAGCATGGGCACATGGGCCGACGGTTCGAGGAACGACATCTTGTACCAGAGACCGCGTTCGCCGAGAAAATCACCATGGTCTGACGTGAAGACGATGATGGTGTTGTCGAGCATTGAGGCGGCTTCGAGTGCGCTGATCAATTGCCCCAACAGATCATCGACATAGCTGATGTTGGCGTAATAGCCATGACGCGCGGCGCGCAAGTCTGCTTCGGTCACCACATAGTCGTCCATGGCCGACACATCATAAAGGCGTTGGCTGTGGGGATCGAGGTCGGCCCGCTTCATGGCTGGCACTTTGGGCAAATCGATTTTTGCGTCGTCGTAGAGGTCCCAGTACTTCTTGCGCGCGGCATAGGGGTCATGGGGATGGGTGAAAGAGGCCATCAACGCCAAGGGCTTCTCAGCATCAAAACGCGCGTGGTCATAGATTTTACGCACCGCCTGGAACGCCACGTCGTCGTCGAATTCCAGCTGGTTGGTGATCTCAGCGATGCCAGGCTGCAGCACGGACGTCATGTTGTGGTACCACCAGTCGATGCGTTCCTGCCGCAAGCGCCAATCCGGCGTCCAGCCGAAATCGGCGGGGTAAATATCGGTGGTCAGGCGTTCTTCGAGTCCGTGCAACTGGTCTGGTCCGACGAAATGCATCTTGCCGGACAGGCAGGTCTTGTATCCCTGCTGGCGCAGGTAGTGGGCCCAGGTGGGAATGGCGGAGGGGAATTCTGCTGCGTTGTCATAGACTCCCGTGCGGCCGGAAAGCAGGCCATTCATGACTGTGGCGCGGGCAGGCGAGCAGAGCGGGCTGTTGGAATAGGCATTTTCGAACACTACGCCCTCGGCCGCCAGGCGTGACAGATTGGGCGTTCGTGTCAGCGGGTGGCTGTGAAAGGGCAGGGCGGAGGCCGCGAGCTGGTCGGCCATGACAAAAAGAATGTTGGGATTGCGCGGTGTGCCGCTTATCTTGGTGGCCATGAAAACGGTCCTGCTGTTCCTGATCAGGTTCTATCAGCTGACACTATCGTCTGTCATGGGGCGGCAGTGCCGCTTCTTACCGACATGTTCAGACTATGCGCGTCAGGCGATTGAGATTCATGGCGCAGGTGCAGGCAGTGTTCTGGCCGTCAAGCGGATCTGCCGCTGTCACCCTTGGGGCGGCGAGGGTTATGATCCCGTGCCGCCGCGACACCCAAAATAAAAAGGCCGGGACGAAGCCCGGCCTTTTTAGTTTTATGCGGTGGTATCAGAATGCCCAGGCAAGGCCGACGCGGAATTCATGGTCACCGAAATCATGAACGTCAATGTCGCAGGTGACGGCGCAAGAGGTGCTATAGTACTTGTGGCCTTTGAAGCGGGTGTAAAGATAGTCGCCGCGGATGCGCAGTTGGTCGGTGAGGGCATGCTCGATGCCAGCGCCGATCGACCAGCCCCAATGGCCGTTTTTGATGTGGTTCGGATCTGCCGAGACGATGCCGTCCAGGTCGCCCTGGGCCCAGGCGCCACCAGCGGTCAGGAACAACAAGGTGTCGTCCATGGCATAGCCGGCGCGGCCGCGCAGGGTGGCGATGTGGTTCATTTTGAAGGCGAAGTCGGCGGTCGGATCAACGTTCTCGACGATCTTGTTGGACATGCCCCAGTCCGCTTCGAGGCCGGTCACGAAATGCTCGTTGAACTGGTAGTTATAACCGGCGAGGACGCCACCTTTGAAGCCGCAGCCGGCCATTGTGTAGGTGCCGCCGCCCACTGAATTGTCAAACAGCGTGCTGTCGATGCAGGTGCCGCCGAGCCAGCCGCCCGCATAGGCGCCTGTCCAGTCATAGGTGGCCGGGCGGAGCTCTTCGGTCGGAGGGGGAGGCGGCATGACATCAAGGTCAGCGGCCAGAGCTGATGCAGCCGGAACGAAGGCTACGGTTGCGAGAGCAAGGCGAAGGAAGAGTTTGTGCATGTTTTGGTACCCGATACAGTTAACGCTACGAAGTGGTTCAGAACATGAACTGTTAAGGTTAATGCTGGGTAAAGCCGTTTGAAGAAATTGTGGCGGCCGCAAATCGGGGCTTTTCGATGCGCTTGACGATGGCTGCTGATCGGGGCAAATCCTCCCGAATTGGTTCAATGATTTGGCCTACCCGCATGTGTTGGCGGGAGTGGGCAGGAGGGTAAAATGATTGCAGTGACATTCCCGGATGGTGCTTCCCGGTCTTACGAAAAGGGCACAACGCCAGCGCAAATCGCGGCTTCCATTTCAAAATCGCTGGAAAAAAAAGCTGCTGCAGCCGTGATTGACGGCAGGCTGGCTGATTTGTCGGAAGCTTTGAACGGTGATGCAAAGCTGGAACTCATCACGCGCGATGACCCGCGCGCGCTGGAATTGATCCGGCATGATTGTGCGCATGTGCTGGCCGAAGCTGTGCAGGAGCTTTTCCCCGGCACGCAAGTGACCATCGGGCCTGTCATCGAAAACGGCTTCTACTACGATTTTCACCGCAACCAGCCTTTCACGCCGGAAGATTTTCCGGCCATTGAAAAGAAGATGCGCGAGATCATCGGCCGCGACAAGCCGTTCACACGATCAACCAAGACGCGTGATGAGGCCAAGGCTTTTTTCCGCGCAAAGGGCGAAAATTTCAAGGTTGAACTTGTGGACGCGATCCCCGGCAACGAGGACATCAAGTTTTATGACCAGGGTGGCTGGGTTGATTTGTGCCGCGGCCCACACATGAATTCGACGGGCAAGGTCGGCAACGCCTTCAAGCTTATGAAGGTGGCTGGTGCCTATTGGCGCGG
>CALMEZ010000168.1 GCA_937864985.1 uncultured Alphaproteobacteria bacterium | reverse complement strand
CCATGGCCCTGAAAAACCTGTTGTGGGGCATTGCCACGCCGATTGCTGGTGCCCTGGCAGACCGCTATGGCTCGGCCCGCGTGCTGATGGCAGGCGCCTTCCTTTATGCCATCGGCATTGTCGTCATGACATTCTCGTCTTCTCCGCTGATGCTGCACTTTGGCGGCGGCATTTTGGTGGGCACTGGAATTGCTCTGTCATCTTTCAGCATCGTTATGGCCGCATTGGGCCGCATCGTGCCGCCGGAAAAGCGCTCCTGGGCTTTTGGCCTTGCAACCGCATCAGGTTCATTAGGGCAATTCATCTTCTCGCCCCTGGTGGGCGCATTGATCCCCGCTTATGGCTGGCCCAACACCTTGCTGGTGCTTGCCGCTTCAAGCCTGATCATCATCGCCTTCGCCCTGCCTCTACTCGTTCAAAACACCACGGCTTCGAAACAGACGGCGGGTGAAACAAGCCTTTCCATGTCCGAAGCCATTTCCAAGGCCTTTGGCCACTCATCCTATTTGCTGCTTGTGGCGGGCTTCTTTGTGTGTGGATTTCAACTCGCGTTCATCACGGTCCACCTGCCGCCCTATCTTGCTGAGCATGGCATTTCCAAGGAATTTGCCGGCCTCGCCATGGGTGCCATCGGGCTGTTCAACGTCGCTGGCTCATACCTTTCGGGCATCATCGGGGGACGTGGCGAAAAGCGCGTGCCGCTGAGCATCATATACCTGCTGCGCGCCGCAGCCATCGCAGGCTTTGTGCTACTGCCCATCACACAAACAACAACCGTCATCTTCACAGCCACCATGGGCTTCCTGTGGCTGTCCACCGTGCCCCTGACCATGGGCCTTGTGACGGTAATGTTCGGCACGCGCTACATGGCAACGCTCTATGGCTTCGTCTTCTTGTCACACCAGATCGGTTCATTCCTCGGTGTCTGGCTGGGCGGCAGGTTGTATGACCTCTATGGCAACTATGACATCGTCTGGTGGATGAGTGTTGCGCTCGGCGTCTTCGCGGCCATCGTCAATTTGCCCATCCGGGAAAAGCGGGCAGCCACTTTCGCTGCCGCCTGACATCATGGCCTATCCCGGCCACCGCTTTGCTCTCGGGCTCTTTGCCAGCGTCATCATCGTATGGCTTGCTGTTATGTCCATTGTCATGCGGCAAGCCACCCTGCCCGCAACCGCGACTGGCACAATGCTCGTCGTCTTCCAGCCCTCGACGCCGTCTGATGCAGCCTTCAGCGCCATCACGCGGTCCGGTGCAAGGCCCATCCGGCAAACGGCCTTCGGCTTCATTTGGGTGGTGGATGGCAATGCCGGAAAGCTCGCCGCCGAAGGTGCCATTGGCAGCTTCAAGGAACTGCCGATCAGCCCCGAAATTGCCGGCTGCGTCGCAGTGGTGAATGACAGGGTTGCCGATGCCTTCAAGCTCTAGGCCTGAGCCCTATTCCACTTTGTCTTCGGTCATGTCCTTCTCGACATCGTGGTCCATGCTGCGGGCCGGTTCGGCACAGCCTGCATAACCCACGATCTTGGCCGGAACGCCAGCCACCGTGCGGTTGGCAGGCACGTCATGCAAAACCACCGAGCAGGCAGCGACGCGCGAGCAATGGCCAATTTCGATGTTGCCCAGAATCTTTGCGCCCGCCCCGATCAACACACCATGACGGATCTTCGGATGACGGTCGCCCGCCTCTTTGCCTGTGCCGCCCAGTGTCACACCCTGCATCAGGGACACATTGTCTTCGATGATTGTCGTTTCACCAATCACAATGTCATGGCCATGGTCGATCATGATACCGCGGCCAATGCGCGCCGCTGGATGAATGTCGAGGCTGGCAATGATCGATGTGCGGCTCTGCAGGTAATAGGCAAAATCCTTGCGCCCCATCTGCCACAACCGGTGCCCCATGCGGTGCGTCTGCAGCGCCTGATAGCCTTTGAAATAGAGCAGCGGATCAATGTAGCGGTGGCAGGCGGGGTCACGGTCAAAGGTGGCGATGATGTCGGCCCGCGCCGCGTGGCCAATATCTGGCTCTGCATCCAACGCATCCTGGAACGACTTCACAACGGCATCAGCCCCAAGGTCGGCATTGCCAAGGCGCTGCGCCAGCCGGTGGATGAGCGCTGCCTCAAACGAGTCATGCGCCAGAATCGACGTGAAAATGAACGCGCCAAGCGCAGGCTCCGAGCGGGTGATGGCCTCTGCCTCGCCCCTGATCCGCGTCCATACCGCATCAATCTTTTCGACCGGCTTAATATTGCCTGTTGCCATGGCTTCGTCTCCGCTTTGATCCACTATACCGCAAGAGACGTCATATGGGGAGGCCCCCACAGCATTGTGAAGGCCCCCGACCAGAGAATGGTGAACGGCTTAGAAGGTCAGGGCTGGTTGCCGCTGATGATCGTGGCCTTCCCCGCATCGACATTGATCTTCACCGGCTGGGCCTTCAGGTCGGCGCTGTAGGCGTCCTCCTGTGGTTTGCCAGTATTGATGAAGCTGTCGATGTCAGAAGCAACCTGTGAGGGCGCATCCCATTGGACATTATGTCCAATGTCGCTTTCCTGATAACCCGACTTGGGCAGGATCGCCTTGCCATATTGCTTCCAGAAGAAGGGAGCCTTGCTGCTGCGCAAGGCCGAAAGCATGCCCGTCTGGTCCGGTTGGAAATAAAAGATCGCATCTTGCGACCCCCACAGTACCAGCGTCGGCACCGTGAGGTTCTTGAGGGCGTCCGTATTGTCGAACTCCAGAAGTGCCGATGTTGCGCCAATCCATGTGCCCATTTTGGTCACGGCCGTTTCAGGCACAATGGCCTTGACCAAGGCAGGATCTGCAGCCGGGTCCACGTCCCAGTTCTTGGCAATCCAGTCGTCGGCGGCTGGGTCGGCATCGCGCGGCGTTGCCGTCCACACAGCTTGCGGCGTGGTGATGCCCTTGCTGTCGAGAGCCTTTTTCCAGGCCCCCATCACCGGCTCCTTCAGCACATAATCACGCACCACCGGATTGTCCTTCGACGAATTTGTGGTGGCCACCAAAACGACTTTCTCGACACGCTCAGGCCGGATCAGCGCCACTTCCTGCGCCACGATGGAGCCCATCGAATGACCGGCGATCACGGCCTTGCTGATGCCCTTGGCATTCATGAAGGAAACAACGTCGGCGGCAAACAGCGGCGGCACAAAACAGGCTTTCGGATTAGCCATGCAGGCATCGCCCTGAGGCATGGAACTGCCGCCATGGCCGCGCTGGTCCAGCGCGAAGATGTGAAGCTTCGGGTCAGCCGCATGTAAGGTGGCCATCGCAGGCGCCCATGAGCGGGCCGTGTCCGTCAAGCCATGCAACAGGATCACTGGCGTGCCATCTGCCGGGCCAACTTCCACATAAGCCATGTGAATGCCCGTGGTCAGGTCCACGCTGCACTTCGGCTCGTCGACGGTTGCGCATGTGGAGCCTGAGGCCGGCGCCGGCTGCACCGGCTCAACCTTCACAGTCTGTGGCGTTTGCGATGGCACGTCAGCCGCCATCGCCACGCCAATGCTAGCCCACAGTGCAACGCCGGCGCAGCATGTCTTCAAGAATGTCTTTGTCATTTGGTTCCCGCTTTCCCAGCCTCGGCAATCAACGCCAGAATCTGTTCCTGTATTGTAACTGCAATCGTTCTAGGCGGCTTGCATTCCTTCCGCAAGGAACCCCAATGCCGCATTCTTAAAGCCTTTGTCGCCCACGGCATTCATGTGGTTTCGGCCTGGCAGCACCACGCCCTGCGCCCCCGGAATGAGATCAACCAAGGGCTGCACAGGCCCGGCCACGTCGTCCAAATCGCCTGCCACCACCAGCACCGGACACCTGATTTGCGCCAGGCCTTCGGGTTTGATCTTGACACGGGAAGACCGGATGCAGGCCGCTAGCGCCCGCCGGTCACTCTTGGTCTGGTCCGCAAAGACGCGGAAGGCCAAAGCGCCAGCGTCAGCAATCGAATCGCGACGGGGCGATTCCAGGGCTTCGGCAATGGCTTCCGATCCCGGCACGCCCGTCACCATACGCTCCGCCAACCCTGCAAACACAACACGGGACACAAGCGACGGGTGATTCATCGTCAGGAAGGCTGAAATGCGCGCGCCCATGGAATAGCCCATCACCGCTACCTGCGTCAGGCCAAGGTGCTTGACCAACCTTGCCGCGTCATCAGCCATGATCGGCGCAGAATAAAGCTGCGGATCATAAAGCTTCTCGCTGGCGCCATGGCCGCGGTTATCAATGGCAATGGCCCTGTACCCAGCACCAACCAGCGTCTTGAACCAGCCTGTCGCCTCCCAGTTCACCCGAGAATTTGAGGCAAAGCCATGGATCAGCAGAATGGGCGGCCCTTCCCCCTGGTCGGAAAAGGCGATCTCAACACCGTCAGAATTGAATTTTTGCATGGGCGCGAAGATATGCTATCCGCTTCCGGCGAAACAGTCTTTTTCGGGAACAGTCACATGGCATCAGGCGCAACACCCCATTTCCAGAATTCCATGGGTGTGAACACCATCGAAATTGGTGCCAAGGAATTCATGTGCATCGGCGCGTTGCCGCCGCTGGATCACCCTCACGTCTTCATCGACATGGGTGCCGCCTCGGAAACCATTTGCCCCTACTGCTCGACGCTTTACCGTTTCAACGGCAAGCTCGCGGGTGATGAATCAAAGCCTGCCGAAGCGGCATGGCACGAATCCGTGGCGTGACATCCAACTCGATTTCCCTTGCTGAGGCGCGGCGTGTTGCGCTGCAGTCCCAGGGTTTCACAGGCCAGTCTCGCACCGGAAAAGTCACATGGACCCACATGAAGGCCGTGGTGCAGCAACTGCACCTCCTGCAGATTGACAGCGTCAATGTTCTGGTGCGCTCGCATTACCTGCCGCTTTATGCTCGCCTCGGTGCCTACGACATGGCCGCCCTTGATGCGCGAAGTTTCAAGCCCGCAAAGCGCCACTTCTTCGAGTGTTGGGCACACGAGGCAAGCCTTGTGCCACTTGAACTGCATCCGCTCATGCGCTGGCGCATGCACCGCGCCCAGGCCGGTGACGGCATCTACTCGTCCATGGACAATTTTGCCCGTGACGAAAAATCCTTCCTGAAAGAGACGCTGGAACACATTCGCAACAACGGCCCGATCCGCGCTAGCGAAGTGCCAGGCGGTGGCAAGGCCGATGGCGGCTGGTGGGGCTGGAGCAAAGGCAAACTGGCGCTTGAAACCCTGTTCGATCATGGCCTTGTGACCGCCGCCACGCGGCAGGGCTTTGAGCGCGTCTACGATCTGCCAGAACGCGTTATCCCCAGCGAAATTCTGAGTAAGCCGACACCGCCGGAACCAGACGTCTTTCGAACGCTCATCGCCATGTCCGCCGAGGCCTTGGGCATTGCCACCGAAATCGACCTAAGGGACTATTTCCGCCTGCCCGTCGCAGAAGCGCGCAAAGCCGTGGTAGAAAACGTCGAAGCGGGCACGCTCGTGCCTGTCGCAGTCGAAGGTTGGAACAAGACCGGCTATTTGCACAAGGCGGCGAAGCTGCCGCAAAAGGCCGGTGCAACGGCCCTGCTTTCCCCTTTCGACCCGATCGTCTGGAACCGAGACCGGGCTAAGCGCCTGTTCAACTTCCACTACAGGATTGAACTTTATACCCCTGAAGAAAAACGGAAATTCGGATATTACGTTCTGCCATTTCTGGCTGGAGAAAATTTGGCCGGCCGCCTCTGCCTGAAGTCAGACCGGCAATCAGGCACGCTGCTTGTCAATCGCGCGCACATTGAAGCTGGAAAAAATGCGGCTGAGATTGCTCCTGCCATCGCGGCAGAGCTTTGCCTGATGTCAGACTGGCTGGGGCTTGGAAAAGTGAAAGTGGCGCGCGGCGGAAATTTTGCAAAAGCGCTCAGTGCAGCAATGCGCGATAGCGCTCGATAAAGCGCATCAGGCTCTTCTCCAGCATGGCTTCCTCAGCATCGCCGATCAGCAGCGAAAGGGCCATGTATCCACGCTCCGCCAAATACACGCCATCTTCAAGTAGATGGAAAAACAGCAGGCGCTTCAGGCGCACGTCAGCTCTTGCCGCGTCCTCCGGGCTTGCAATCTTTCCAGACAGAGGATGCAGGCAAAGGAGCGAACCAATGCCAGTCATTTGCATCGGTGCCTGATAGCTCATGATCATGGCGTTGATCCGCGCCTTCAGGGCTTCGCCGCGGGCATTCAAGGCAGTGCAAGCGTCGGCCGTGTAGATTTTGGTCAGCCCGATCAAACCTGCCGACATGGTCAGTGTGTTGTTGTTGAAGGTGCCGGCATGGGCCAGGGCATTGGCGCGGGACGGATCAAACAGATCGATGATGTCGGCGCGCCCGCCGAAACAGCCAAAGCTCATGCCACCGCCGATGTACTTGCCCAGTGTTTTGAGATCAGGCGATATGCTAACGCGCGCCGCGTAGCCGTTGGGATGCAGCCGCGAAGTCATCACCTCATCAAATATCAAAACAATGCCACGGCGCTGCGTTTCCTCACGCAGCATGCCAAGGAATTCCTGCGTGGCGGGAATGCAGCCGCCGCCACCGACCACCGGCTCAAGGATGACGGCGGCAAGTTTGCCGGCATTTGCCTTGATCAACTCGCATGTGCCTTCAACATCGTTGTAATGCGCCATCACACATTCGAAAGGCGCGTTGACGGCTGCCGGACCTTGGGCGAAAGACAGCGTGCCGCCATGATAGCCGCCGCGCATCGCCATGATGGCGGGCCGCCCGGTGAAGGCGCGCGCTGCAGCAATTGCCATCATGTTGGCTTCCGTGCCGGAATTGGTGAAGCGCAGCCGCTCAAGCATGAACCGCCCGGCCACAGCTTCCGCAAACTCCACCTCGCGCGTGTGATGCGCGCCCATGTTGAGCCCCTGCTCCATGGCCCGTTGCACCTCTGCCACAATGACCGGGTTTGAATGCCCATAGATACCGGCCGAGAACTCACCCACAAGATCGACATAGCTGTGCCCATCAATATCGTGGAGCATGCATCCTTCGGCCCGCTCGACACGGATCGGAAACGGCTTGGTGAACAGCACACTGCGCGTATTTCCGCCCGGCATCACCTGCGCGGCGCGTTTCTGCATGGCCTCGGCGTTAGGATGGCGCGCAACAAAGTGCTGGATCGCCTCCGTCAGTGCGTAGTCAATGGAGTCAGTTTGAGTTGTCATCGCTTGGCATTCCTGCCCAACCCAATTATTGCGTCATGGGCGAAACGCCAAGCAGTTTAGGCGGCCACATCCGGCAGGAGTGACAAGATTTTCTTTGGCTCACCAACCAGATCGGCCAAAGTGGTCCGCTCCAGCTGTTTGTAAAACGCTTCGAGTGCATCATACAAAACGTACTTCAGCTTGCAGGCACGGGTGATCACACACTGGTTGGCCTTGGGGTCCCCGCATTCAACGAGGACTGATCCAGATTCCGTAAGGCGGATGACCTTGCCAATGTTGATGTCCGAAGCCGGCTTGGCCAGGCAGAGCCCGCCATTGCGCCCACGAACCGTCTTGATGTAACCGGCCTGGGACAAGTCATTGGCGATCTTCATGAGATGGTTCTTGGAAATGCCATAAGCCTTTGAAATATCGCCAATTGTCACAAATTCATCTGGCTTGATCGCAGTATATATCAAAACCCGCAGGGCATAGTCGGTATAGGTTGTCAGACGCATGAGTTACTCCGGGGCGGGGATTCGTCCCGCAAAAATTAAATGCCGCATTTGATTTACATCAAATACGCCGCGCGGACCATGTGTCACATTTTACCATAGGGCCCGCCAACCTAAATTCTGCAGGCAGCTCTTTGATGAAAACGATAGATCGGATAGAAAACATGAAACTTTTCGCTTTGACTTTGCTTGGCGCGACCCTCTTTGCTAGCAGCGCTTGGGCTGACGGTGA
>CALMEZ010000167.1 GCA_937864985.1 uncultured Alphaproteobacteria bacterium | reverse complement strand
ATTATATCATTCTCGCAATAAACTTTCAGGTTGAGCGAGTGGGTTAACTTGACATTTACGTCCCGTAATTAAGGATTGGGATATGCGCCATTCACTTTGCGCATACGCCCTTGGGGAGAATAAGGGACGGAATTCAGAGGTCGCCCGTGAACGCACTTGCCTATGACACTTCTGCCAGCGCCGCCAAAGTTCCAGGCGTTGTATTTGGGCGTTTCATGCTGCCCGACATGTCTGAACATGCCTGCCAGGTTGTTGATCTCGACAAGAATGGCGCAACATTCCTGACCAACGATGTGCCGCCGATGAACATGGCGATTGTCGCCTATCTCGAAGACCTGGGCCGCGTTGAAGTGACATCCAGCGAAGTGGTGCAAGGTGGATTCAAGGTCGTCTATGCCTATTCCGGCGCGCGCCTTGAGCGCCTGCAACAGCGCATTGATTGGGTGCGTGAACGCGCCCAGGGCTCGCCAGACCAGCGCCGCCATCCACGCTTTGAACCGCGCGACAAGCATTCCAGCATCATGCTGCCCGATGGCCGCTCCTATCAGTGCGAAGTCATCGACATTTCTGTTTCCGGTGCGGCCATCAAGACCGATGTCATGCCGTCGATCGGCACCTATCTCATGGTCGGCAAGATGCGCGGCCGCGTGGTGCGCTATCTTGAAAACGGCGTGGCCATCGAGTTCGTGAAGCAGCTCGACCGCGGCCAGTTGAGTTCGCAGATCTCCTAAAGTTCCAGCACGTCCACAACACCATGGGTCGCCTTCAGCGCGGCCCTGATCTGTGGTGACATGACGAATGTCTGGCCCAGTGAAATATCAATCTCATGGCCATTGTTGCCGAGCAGCGTCAGCAGCACCGGTGCCTTGCCGCCCTTCTGCAGGCGCTTGGAAATGGACTCCAGCGGCTTTTCATCGCGGATGAAAATCTGCACACCCTGCACAATGCCTGCGACGGCCTTGTCCAGCGCCTCAACGCCTTGCAGGCGCAGCTTGACATCTTCCCCATCCACATCGGCTTCAACACGGATGATCACCGATGTTCCGGGCTCAAGAAGATCACGCGCCGCCATCAGCGTGTCAGAGAAGCAAACGGTTTCAAACTGGCCGGACGGATCGGAGAAGGCCACAAAGGCAAAGCGGTTGCCGGCTTTTGAACGCCGCTCCTGCTTCTGCGTCACGGTCGCCGCAAGTTTTCCGGCCGTTGCGCCCTTGGCGCGCGCCTTGGTGATGAAGTCGGCGCTCTTCTCGACATTGAGGCGGCGCAAGGCCTTGCCATATTCATCAAGAGGATGGCCTGAGAGATAAAAGCCCACCGCTTCGAATTCAAAACCCAGCCGTTCCATGGGCAGCCAGTTGTCGCGGGCCGGCATGGGCAATTCTTCCGCCTTGCTGGAGCCGCCGCCAAACAATTGGCCCTGCCCCGCAGCCGCCGCCGATTGTGCGCTCTGGGCCATGCCGATCATTGCATCGATGGCTGAGAAGACCTGCGCGCGGTTGGCGTGCAGCCTGTCAAAAGCCCCGGCCTTGATCATGCTTTCCAGGGCGCGGCGATTCATCGTCTTGTGGTCGACGCGCTTGGCAAAATCGGCAAGCGAAAGGAATGGCCCGCCCTCTTGGCGCGTCGCCACAAGGGCTGCCACTGCCCCCGTGCCAACATTTCGAAGCGCGGCGAGCGAATAAAGGATGGTCCCATCCTTCACCGCAAAATCAACGCCGCTGGCGTTGACGGACGGAGATACCACAGCAATTCCCAGGCGCTGAGCTTCCTGGCGGAATTGCATCAGCTTGTCGGTGTTGCCCATGTCGAGTGTCATGGAGGCCGCCAAGAATTCCACCGGGTGATTGGCCTTCAAGTACGCCGTCTGATAGCTGATGTAGGCATAGGGTGCCGAATGCGACTTGTTGAAACCGTATTCGGCAAACTTGGCGCAAGCATCAAACACCGTGTTGGCGAGATCCTTGTCGATGCCGCGCGCCGTGGCACCCTTGATGAACGTCTCACGCTGGGCATCCATCTCGGACTTGATCTTCTTGCCCATGGCGCGGCGCAGAAGGTCGGCCTGGGCCAGGCTGTAGCCCGCCATGTCGCGCGCCACCTGCTGCACCTGCTCCTGATAGGTGATGATGCCGAAGGTTTCCTTCAGGATCGGCTCCAGCACCGGGTGCATGTATTCGACCGGCTCCTTGCCCAGCTTGCGGGCGCAGTAGGTCGGGATGTTGGCCATCGGACCCGGGCGATACAAGGCGACGAGCGCGATCAGGTCCTCGAAGCGGTCGGCCCGCATGGCGCGCACGGCATCGCGCATGCCCGCACTTTCCAGCTGGAACACACCCACCGTTTCGCCCTGCGCCAGCATCTCGTAGGTGGCCTTGTCGTCGAGCGGGATCTTGCTGATGTCGAAGTCCGGCAGGCGCTTGCGGATGAGCTTCTGCGCCTTGTCGATGACGGTGAGCGTCTTCAGGCCGAGGAAGTCGAACTTCACCAGTCCGGCCTTCTCGACATACTTCATGTTGAACTGTGTCGCCGGAAGGCCCGAACGCGGATCGCGGTAGAGCGCCACCAGTTGTTCCAGCGGCCGGTCGCCGATCACTACGCCGGCGGCGTGCGTGGAGGCGTTGCGGTAAAGCCCTTCCAGCTTGAGCGCGATGTCGAAGAGCTGCGAGACCAGCGGGTCCTTGTCGCGCTCCTCCTGCAGGCGCGGCTCCAGTTCGATCGCCTTCCCCAGCGTGATCGGGTTCGCCGGATTGTTGGGGATCATCTTGGAGAGGCGGTCCACCTGCCCGTAGGGCATCTGCAGCACGCGGCCCACGTCGCGCGTCACCATGCGGGCCTGCAGTTTGCCGAAGGTGATGATCTGCGCCACGTTGTCCTTGCCGTAGCGCTGCTGCACGTAGCTGATCACCTCGTCGCGGCGGTCCTGGCAGAAGTCCACGTCGAAGTCGGGCATGGACACGCGGTCCGGGTTGAGGAAGCGCTCGAACAGCAGGTTGAAGCGCAAGGGATCGAGGTCGGTGATCATCAGGCTGTAGGCGACAAGCGAGCCTGCACCCGAACCACGGCCCGGCCCCACCGGAATGTTTTGCGCCTTGGCCCACTTGATGAAGTCTGAGAC
>CALMEZ010000166.1 GCA_937864985.1 uncultured Alphaproteobacteria bacterium | reverse complement strand
CGCAGTTCGAGCAGCCGCTGCATCGGCCCCAGCCTTCACCGGTGCTGCGGCCGACCATCGCCGAGGATGATCACTTCGGCGGAAGCTATCACGCGCCACAAGCGCGCCGGTGGTTTGAGGAAGAACAGGGCTATCAAGACGGTTACCAAGAGCAGGCCTATGAGCCTGCACCGTC
Organism: uncultured Alphaproteobacteria bacterium; assembly: GCA_937864985.1. GTDB lineage: Bacteria > Pseudomonadota > Alphaproteobacteria > Rhizobiales > Aestuariivirgaceae > Aestuariivirga. The sequence continues at coordinate 1,672 of CALMEZ010000166.1, read as the reverse complement.
GCAGCACTATCACGACCGTGCGGCTGAAATGGGTGCCCAGAACTATCCTGTTGTGCCGCAGCCACCATTGCTTTCCGGTCATGCCGAAGCTGCAACAGAAGCCGCCTTCCGGCACCTGTCGGACTCTCTGCTGGCCCGCGCCACCGGTGACCGTGGCCTGGAAGACATGACGCGCGAGATGCTGCGCGGCATGATCAAGCAGTGGCTCGATGCCAACCTGCCGCAGCTGGTTGAAGAACTGGTGCGCGAGGAAATCGAACGCGTGGCCCGCAAGGGCCGCTGAGCGCGACCATTGATGAAGGGCGGCCAGTTGCCCTTTCAGCCATAGCCTGCTTTAAGCGCCGCACATCCACGATTTGAGTGAATCTGCCATGGCGCTTGAGAAGACTTTTGACCCCGCTGAAATGGAAGCCCGTCTCTATGAGGCGTGGGAGGGGGGTGGCTATTTCAAGCCGGGCCGCAACACGGGCACGCCCTACACAATCGTCATTCCGCCGCCCAATGTGACGGGTTCGCTGCACATGGGCCATGCGCTCAACAACACCATTCAGGACGTGCTGTGCCGGTTCGAGCGCATGCGCGGCCGCGACGTGCTGTGGCAGCCGGGTACTGACCACGCGGGCATCGCCACGCAAATGGTGGTGGAGCGTTTGCTGGCCAAGGAGAACAAGACCAATCGCCGCGACATGGGCCGCGAGGCCTTCCTCAAGCGCGTGTGGGAATGGAAGGCGGAATCGGGCGGCACCATCGTCAAGCAGTTGAAGCGGCTGGGCGCATCCTGTGATTGGTCGCGCGAGCGCTTCACCATGGATGAAGGCCTGTCCAAGGCCGTGGTGAAGGTGTTTGTACAGCTTTACAAGGAAGGGCTGATCTATAAGGACAGCCGGCTGGTCAACTGGGACCCGGTGCTGGAAACGGCCATCTCCGACCTTGAAGTGGAAACGCGCGAGACCAAAGGTTCCATGTGGTCCTTCGCCTATCCGCTGGTGGATGGGCCGGTCGACGGCATTTCGGAAATCGTGATTTCAACAACGCGCCCTGAAACCATGCTGGGCGACGGGGCCGTTGCCGTGCATCCGTCGGATGAGCGCTACAAAAATCTCATCGGCAAGCTGGTGCGCCTGCCGATTGCCGAGCGCCACATCCCGATCATCGCTGATGAATATCCCGATCCGGAATTTGGCACAGGTGCGGTGAAGATCACCGGCGCCCATGACGAGAATGACTTCCATGTGGCGAAGCGCAACAACATTCCGCTGATTGTTTTGATGGACAAGAAGGCGCGGATGATCTCGACGTCTGAGAACAATGTTCCGGAACGCTATCATGGCAAGGACCGCTATGAAGCGCGCAAGATGGTGCTGGCCGAGATCGAGGAGCTTGGCTTTTATCGCGGCAAGGAAGACAAGGTGATTGCCCAGCCGTTTGGCGATCGCTCCGGCGTTGTCATCGAGCCGATGCTGACCGAGCAGTGGTATGTGAATGCGGGTGAACTCGCCAAGCCTGCCATTGCTGCCGTGGAGCAGGGCAAAACGAAGTTTGTGCCCGCCAATTGGGACAAGACTTATTTCGAATGGATGCGCAACATTCAGCCGTGGTGCGTGTCGCGCCAGCTGTGGTGGGGTCATCAGATTCCGGCGTGGTATGGCGATGACGGCAAGATTTACGTTGA
>CALMEZ010000165.1 GCA_937864985.1 uncultured Alphaproteobacteria bacterium | reverse complement strand
CAGACCAGAACCACGGCACCGAAACGTGCACCTTGCCAGCGCCCAGCATGTTGTCGGCGGCGGTGGCGGCCTGTTCCTGGGCGCTGCGCCAGGCTTCAAGGCGGATGCGGCGGCCGGCGAAGCGTTCATTGATGAAGGAGGCACAATCACCGGCAGCAAAGATATCCGGGTCCGAGGTTTGCATACGGGCATCGCAGGCAATGCCGTTTTCGATGGCGAGACCTGCCTTTTCGGCGAGTGCGATTTCGGGTGACGCGCCAATGCCGGCAATGACCGTATCGGCTGGGAAGGAGCGTCCGTCCGTCAGCGTGACGGCATCCTTCGACAGCGTTGCAATGCCCGTGCCGGTGATCACGGTGACACCGGCCGCGACATGGCGGTCGTGGACAATTTTTGCAATTGTTTCCGGCACGCCGCGCATGAGAATGCGTGGTTGCGCCTCGATGAGTGTCACGTTGCAACCGCGCTTGATGGCAGATGACGCCAGCTCAAGGCCGATGAAGCCGCCGCCGATGACGACGATGTTTTTCCCGGCCTGAAAGCGATGGCGCAGCGCCACGGCATCAGCGTGGGTGCGTAAGAGAAGTGCATTTTCGCCGCCCACCATGGGCAGCTTGCGCGGGTTGGCGCCGGTGGCCAGCAGTAGCTTGGTGTAGGGCAGGGTGGTGCCGTCACTCAGCGACACGGTATGGTCGGCGCGATCAATGGCGGTCGCCGCAACACCAAGCCGCACATCGAGCTTCAGCGAAGCAGCAATATCGTGATCCATCAGCCAGATCGGCTGTGGCTCGGCGTCATCAGTGATCGACGACTTGGACAGCGGCGGCCGATCATAGGGCAAAAGGTTTTCGCCGGCGATCAGCGTGATCGGCCCCTCATAGGCATTGCCGCGGAGATTGATGCAGGTGCGCGAAGCGGCCATGCCGCCACCGATGATGACAATGCCGGGCATGCTGGTGGTCACCGTCAGCCGATGTTGATGAAGACTTTGCCGTCTTCAACCTTCACAGGATAGGTCTTGAGGTTGACGCAGACGGGCGCACCTTTGGCGGCACCCGTTGTGTAGTCAAAGCGGCCATTGTGCTTGGGGCATTCGATGATGTTGTCCATCACCAGCCCATCAGCGAGGTGGATCTTCTCGTGGGTGCACAGGCCGTCCGTGGCGTAATATTTGTCGTCAGGCGAGCGGTAGATGGCGTAGGTTTTGCCGCTATGGTCGAAGCGGATCACGTCTTCATTGGGCACGGCGTCAATGGTGCAAGCTTCAATCCAGTTCGTCATGTCATCCTCAAATCCAGTCTGGTTTGTTCGTAGTAGCTTGAATTGTCGGCGGGAACAACCATTCCACAATTTTTCAAAATAGAATTTATGTGTTGCACGCTCAATTGCCCCGTGATGTAATCCATCAGATTTCATCATTTTGTTGCAGGGGTGGAAGGCATGGTCAAACGGCCTACCATTGAGGATCTGGCAAAGGCCGCTGGCGTCAGCGTTGCGACAGTTGACCGGGTCCTCAATCGCCGGCTGCCTGTACGCGAGGATACCACGCTGCTGGTGGTTAAGGCGGCGGAGGCCATTGGCTATCACGCCACCAGCTTGCTCAAACGCAGGCTCACCGAGGTGATGCCGCGCAAATTTGCCTTTCTGCTGCAAAAGCCGGACGCCTTCTACCAGACCTTGGGCAAGGACCTGACGCAGGCCACCAAGACTTCGCGGGACATTGACGGCAAGGCGCATGTGGAGTTCATCGACCAGTTGGTGCCCGCCATCATTGCCCAGCGCATCCGCGAGGTTGCGCCGAAATACCATGGCACGGCTGTGGTGGCGCTGGATCATCCGTTGGTGAATCAGGCGGTTGCCGACATGATTGCCGAAGGCCATCCGGTGTTCACCATGCTTGGGGCCCTGTCATCGGGCGGCAGCACCGGCCATATCGGGCTCGATGGCCGCAAGTGTGGCCGCATCGCCGGCTGGGCCATCCGGCGCATGGCGGGCCGCCTTGGCAAGATTGGCATCTTGGTGGGCAGCCATGGCTATCTGCACCAGGAAATGTCTGAAATCGCGTTCCGCACCTACATGCGCGAACATGGGGCGGAGTTCCAGTTTCTCGAACCCATCATCAATTTTGATGATGAAGTCATTGCCTATGACTCGGTCACCGAGATGATGCGAAGCAACGAAGACCTGGTTGGCATCTATGTCGCAGGGGGCGGACAGGAAGGTCTGATCCGCGCGCTGCGTGAACACAAAGGTGCCACGCGACCCATCGCCGTGTGCAACGAACTCACCTCCGCCACGCGCCAGGCCTTGATGGACGAGGTCATCGATGTGGCGCTGGCCACGCCGACAGAACTGCTGTCCCGGCGGCTTGTGGACATGATGATCAAGGCGTCGATAGCAGCTGAACTGCCACACTATCCGCCGATGCTCTTGGCGCCGAGCATTTACATGAGCGAGAATATCTGAGAGCCACGCGGCGCAGCATCCGCGAAATACGAATTCCCTTGCCAGCTTCCGCGAACGGAGTCAGTCTCGACGTTGGAGCTGGCCTGCAGTTTGGTTACTCCAGGGCAGCCCCTCACAGCGAGTGAACGAGCGAGGAGGGTTCCCCATGAATGTTGCCAACGGTGCCGCAAACGGCAGACGAGAAACGGGTCCACGGTTGATTGCCATCGTCGGACCCTATCAAAGCGGCAAGACCACTTTACTGGAAGCGCTGCTGTTCCGAAGCGGCGCAACCACCCGGCAGGGCAAGGCTGCTGACAAGTCCCTGGCAGGCGACGCCACGGCAGAAGCCCGCAACCATGGCATGGGCGTTGAGGTCAACACGGCCACCATCAATTACCTGGGCGACAGCTTCACCTTCATCGATTGCCCCGGTTCCATCGAATTCAAGGAAGAGGCGCGCGCCGTCCTGCCGTTCTGTGATGCGGCTATTGTGGTCTGCGATGCCGACTCAAAAAAGGCCCCGGCGCTGCATCTGATCCTGCGCCAGCTGGAACAGATCAACCTGCCGCACCTCATTTTCCTCAACAAGGTCGACAAGGCCGATACCGCCCCACAGGATGTGCTGGCCTGGATGCAGCCGGCCAGCAAAGCGCCGCTGCTGTTGCGCCAAATCCCGATCTGGAAAAACAATGTGGTGGCGGGCTACGTCGATCTCGCCCTTGAGCGCGCTCATATTTATCAGGAACTTTCGGAAAGCCGCGTGGTGGAGATGCCGGCTGACATCAAAGATCTAGAAAAGGCTGAGCGTTTCAGCCTGCTGGAAAAGCTTGCAGACCACGATGACGAATTGATGGAGCAGCTGCTCGCTGACATGGAACCGGCGCGCGACCGCATCTTCGAAGACCTGCGGCGCGATATCCGCGAAGGCAACGTTACGCCGGTGCTGTTTGGCTCGGCCGAACATGGCAATGGCGTGGGCCGCTTGCTGAAAACGCTGCGCCACGACGTGGCAGGGGTGGCTGATACATGTACGCGGCTGGGCTTCACGCCCAATGGTGGCACCGTGGTGCAGATCCTCAAGACGCAACACACGGCACAAGGCGGCAAGATTTCCATCGCCCGTGTATTGGCGGGTGATTTGGCCGATGGCGCGGTGCTGCATGATGGTGAAGGGCGGGATGGCCGTGTGGCTGGGCTGTCCTTGTTCAATGGCGTCACCCCGGCCAAGGCCGCCAAGGCCACTGCAGGGCAGGTGGCAGCCCTCGGGCGGCTTGAAAGCTTCCACACAGGCGCCACACTTTCAACGGCCAAGGGCAATTGCAAGCAGCTCATAAAGCTCGATCCGGTGCAGCCGGTTTATGGCTTTGCCGTGTCGGTTGCCGACCGCAAGGATGAAGTGAAGCTGGCCAGTGCTGTCACGCGTTGCATCGATGAAGACCCCTCCCTGTCGCTGGTCCATGACCATGACACGGGTGACATGGTGATCTGGGGGCAGGGCGAAATGCATCTTCGTGTGGCGCTTGAAAAGCTCACCAACCGCTATGGCGTGCAAGCCAAGGTGAAGCCGCGCCGCATCGCCTACAAGGAGACGATCCGCAAGTCGGTGAGCATCCGGGGCCGCCACAAGAAGCAATCTGGCGGCCATGGCCAGTATGGGGATGTGGTTGTGGAGATCAAACCCAATCCGCGGGGCGCGGGCTTCACTTTCACCGACACGATCACCGGTGGCGTGGTGCCGAAGGGCTATATCCCGGCGGTGGAAGCAGGCATCCGCGAGTGGATGCATCGCGGCATTCTGGGCTTCCCGGTTGTTGATTTCACCGTGAACCTGTCAGACGGTTCGTATCACGACGTGGACTCATCAGAAATGGCGTTCAAGATGGCGGCCCGCCTCGCCATGACCGAGGGCATGCCGCAATGTTCGCCGGTGTTGCTTGAGCCGATCCTGGCGGTTGATGTGCATGTGCCCAGCGAGGCAACGGCGCGCGTCAACCAGATCATCTCCGGCCATCGTGGTCAGATTCTGGGCTTTGACGGGCGCGACGGCTGGCCGGGTTGGGATACAGTGAAAGCGCACATGCCGGAGGCTGAAGTGGCTTCACTCATCGTCGAAATCCGGTCGGCCACGGCTGGGGTGGGCACATTCGACATGCGGTTTGACCATCTAACCGAATTGACGGGCCGCGCAGCCGACCTGGTTGTAGAGAACGCACGGGCCGAAGCGGCGTGAAGTCATCCGGGATGCAGCAGCGGCATCCCGGTTCTCGTCACTGGGCGGTTGTGGTTGCGGCCGGGTCTGTTTCCGGAACGCACTTGCCCTTGGTCAGGACCATGCCCTTGGCGCAGGTGACGGTCACCGGCTTTTTGGTAACCGGCTTCTTCACCTTGGCCACCTTTTTCGTGGCAGCAGTTGTCTTGTCCGCTGACGCATCGGCGGGTGCCGTGGCGTCATCTGGCTTAGTTGTTGCGGCATCGGCAGGTTTCGTTGCATCGGCTGGCGCAGTTGCGGCCTTCTTCACCGGTTTTTTGGCCTTGGTCACCTTTTTGGTGGCGTCGGCGGGGGCCATCACAGCATCTGCCGGCTGTGTGGCCTCGGCAGGCTTGGCCGCGACTTTTTTCTTGACTGGCTTGGCGGCTGGCGTGGCGGTGTCTGACGGCGCGTCCACTTTCGGCGCAATATCAGACTCGACGCACTTGTTTTTCACGAGTGTATAGCCTTCCGCGCAGGTCACCTTGACCATTTTCTTTGTGGTGGCCTCGGGAGCAGCTGGCGTTTCGGGTGTCACCGCAGCGGCCTTCTTCTTCACAACCTTTTTCTCAGTCGTGGCAGGGGTTGCCGCATCAGCGGGCGCTGCCGCATCACCTGCAGTTGTCGCTGGCGCGGTTGCGGCCGGCTTGGCCTTCTTGGTCGCTTTTTTCACAACGGGCTTGGTTTTCGACGTGTCTGCAGGTGCCGCAGCATCGGCCGGCTGGGACTGATCCGTGGCAGGTGGTGTAGCTGTCGTCGCGTCGCCCGGCTTCTGGGTGGCTGCTGCATCAGGCTTGTTCGGCACAGTCACGCATTTGCCGTTCACCAGCTTCAAGGGTTTGGCGCAGATGACGCTTGGCTTCAGCTTTTTCTTGGCAGTTGCTGTGGTGACCTTGGCGGGGGCTGAGGGATCAGGCGGTGTGGCCGTCGCGGCCTGCGCAGTGATTGTCAGTGCTGTGAGAAGAGCTGCCGCGAGAATTGAACTTTTCATGGTGTGGCCTTTTCGAAAACCTGCTTGCATCAAGGCGTTTGGCCACACGTCTTTTGCAACGTGTGCCCCTTGGCAGTCACTGCTTGCCGCCGCTTTGCCCGCAGATTTCAACCCCGCCTGACGCCATCATAGGCGAAATTTGACACATAACCAGCCTCTGGTTGGTGCGACAGATTAAATTCTTGTCACGGACGGTTCACTCCAGGCCCTGCGGCTTGCCGACGGCCACCAGGATCATCTTATCAGGCTGGAGGTATTTGGCGGCTGCCGCCTTGACCTGTTCGCGGGTGACGGCATTGATCTTGTCATTGCGGGTATTCGCGAAATCCTTCGGCAAGCCGCGCAGCTGGAGCGCCAACAGATAGTTGGCGATGGCGCTGTTGCTGTCGAAGCGCAGGGCATAGCTGCCCGTGAGGTAAGACTTGGCGAGGCGCAGCTCATCGTCCGTCGGGCCGTCCTTTGCCATGCTACGGAGCGTTTCCCGAACCAGTTTCAGGGCTTCGCCAGCACTGGCATTGGCCGTGGAGAAACCGCCATAATTCATGCCGGTCAATTTCAGGCTGGCAGATGTGTAACTGATGCCATAGGTCAGGCCGCGCTTTTCGCGCACTTCCTGGGAAAGAAGAGCAAAGCTCGCCTGGCCGCCAAGGATCTGGCACAGCACATAGTTTGCGAAATCATCGGGGTCGCTGTCGCGGGTGCCCTTGCCACCGAAAATGAAAATCGTCTGCGGTGCGTCGTAGTCGATGAGTTTGGTAGCTGGCCCATCAGGCAGGCTGACTGCGTTGGTGGGGGATGGCACGGGCGTATCCGGGAGGCCCATGAAAACCTTGTCCAGAGCTTCCCCCAAGGTTTTGGCATCAATATCACCTGTCACGGCGATTTTCAGGTTGTTCCGGCTGAAAGCTGTGTCGTGGAACTTGGCAATGTCCTCGCGCGTGATGGCTGCCAGGCTTTGCTGCGTGCCGCCAACCCTGCGGCTGTAGGCATGTTTCGGAAAGGCAAGCGACATCCAGGCCTCACCGGCGATGGAGTTCTGGTCATGGTCAGCGGCCTCGGCATTCTGCATGAAATAGGCGCGCATGCGTTCAATGGGTTCGGATTCCAGACGCGGATGCGTGATGGATTTCCGCAGCAGGTTGAATGCTTCATCCGCGCTCGGGGTCAGTGTGGAGAAACTGCCATAGAAATTGTCTGAACTCACATCGAACTGCAGCTTCATTGAGATATGGTCGCGTGCCCGGCGGAATTGCTCGCCCGTGAGGTCGTCGGCACCTTCATCCATGAGGCCGGTCAGGAATTGTGCAGTGCCTTCGCGGCCTTCGGGATCGAGCGCTGCCCCGCCATCAAAGGCGAACTCCATGGAGATCAGAGGGACGCTGTGACTTTCCACCAGATAGGCCTTGATGCCACCGGGGCTCGTGACTTCCTGGATGTCGAAGGCCAGGCTGGCATTCGCCGCCGCAATCATCAGCGACCAGAATGCAAATAGGCGAAGGAGTGTAGGGACCGGCATGCGCGTCATTTGCTATTGGGCCTTTGCGGGGAGGAGCGTGCCAGTGACGCTGTTTTGGAGATTTAGGATGTCTTTTGCGGCCTGCTTGATGTCATCGATGGTGACTGTGGCATAAGACTTGTCGCGGTTAAGGATACGATCTTTCGGAACACCATCGGCCAGACCAATGCCAACCATGCGTCCGAAGGAGACAGGCTGGTCAAGTGCGTAGATGTAATCGGCGACGGCCTGCTGGCGCGCCTCATCCAATTCGTCCTGCGTCGGACCATTGGTGGCCAAGTCAGCGATAATCTGGTCAATCCTCTTGCCAATCTGTTCCATGTCAGCGGTGGGCGATGGCTGGGCGAAAATCTGAAAGTAACCGGAATCCCGCTGGTCACCGTTATAGCCTGCGGCAGCAGATGTGGCGGTTTTGTCGCCAAACACCATGGCTTGCGATAGGCGGCTTTGGCTGGTGCCGCCCAGAATGACACCCAGCAAATCAAGTGCTGCGGCCTGCTTCTCGCTGGCGGCACCAAATGATGGTGCCAGGTATTTGCGGATCCAGGCAGGGTTTGAGACGCGCGCGTCCGAATAGGAGACATTGCGGGCCTCCATGCCAGGCGGTTCCATGGCATGCGGCGGGTCGGCGAGTTGGGCGTCATTGGTCAAGGGGCCATAATATTTTTCGGCCATGACTTTCACATCATCCGGCTTCACATCGCCAACCACGAGCACGATGGCGTTTTTCGGTGCGTAATGGGCGCGGTAGAATGCCTCGGCATCGGCGCGCGTCAACTTGGCCACGTCATCCGGCAGGCCAACGACCGGCCGGCCATAGGGGTGAACCTTGTAGAGGGCTGCATCCATCTGTTCAGCCAGCAATGCGGCGGGGTCACTTTCTGTGCGCTGGCGGCGCTCTTCCTGAACCACTTT
>CALMEZ010000164.1 GCA_937864985.1 uncultured Alphaproteobacteria bacterium | reverse complement strand
CTGGAGCCGGTCGCCCTAACTGCCTGACGGGCAGGACAGCGACGGAAGGCGCCAGGCGCGCCGCAGAGCTTCCAGCCCGTTCCACGAATCCGGCCTTTTGGCCCAACCTGCAAGGAACAGACTCATGGAAGTCATTCTTCTCGAACGCATTTCCCGCCTCGGCCAGATGGGCGACACCGTCAAGGTCAAGGACGGCTTCGCGCGCAACTTCCTGCTGCCGCAGGGCAAGGCGCTGCGCGCCAACGAAGCCAACAAGGCCAAGTTTGAAGCGCAGCGTGCCACGCTGGAAGCCCGCAACGCGGAAAACCGCAAGGGTTCCGAAGCCGAAGCCAAGAAGCTTGATGGTAAAACCTTTGTCATCATTCGTCAGGCCGGTGAATCGGGCCAGCTCTATGGTTCTGTGTCCCCGCGTGACATCGCTGAGGCAGCCGCCGCCGAAACCGGCGTTTCCGTTCACCGCAACCATGTCGAACTGAACACGCCGATCAAGACCATCGGCCTCTATCAGGTTGATGTGTCGCTGCATCCGGAAGTGACCGTCAAGGTCACGGTAAACGTTGCCCGCTCTGCTGATGAAGCCGCTGCCCAGGCCCGTGGCGAAGTGCTGGTTGGCCCGGCCTCTGACCGTGCCGAAGTCCGCGCCGCCGCCGAAGCCCTGTTTGAAGAAGCAGAAGCTGAACGCCAGGCCGAAGAAGCCGCCGGCAACTAAACCAACACCTGATCACCAAAGTTCAGAACCGCCCTCGGGAAACCGGGGGCGGTTTTTTTGCCACCCAGCCGGAAAAATTTTCGGGGTCACCTCTTGAAAGTCATATCTTACGATATATCTTATGCTATGTCTTAGAAAGAAAGGTAGACACAATGAACACTTCAAACAACTCAGATTCCTCACAAAGCACTTGGACAAACGGACCTAACCATACGTACGGAAACGATTATTTCGCTTGGGCCAAGACACCCGGTTTCAACCCCGTGAAGGCTGCAGCCGTGGTCGCTGGCTTTGCCATCTTCCCGCCGGTGGGGGCCGCTGCCCTGCTCTACTTCATCTGGAAGAGCCGCCGCGCCTATGCCGCAGGTCCGTTCGGCACCCCTGACGGTGGTCCGCGCGGCCGATGGGCGGGCCGGATGGGCTGTGGCGGCCCCATGGGCCGTCATGGTCGTGGCCCTCGCCGCTGGACGGGCAACGCCGCCTTTGATGAATATCAGGCCGAAGCCATCGACAAGCTGAGGGCCGAGCGCGAAGCCTTCTGGACCTTCCGTGCCGAGCAGCGCCGCAAGCGCGATCAGGAAGCCTTTGAAGCCTTCCGCGCCGCGCAGGCCAAACCAGATGAAAGCCAGAAGCCTCAATAAGCCACACTGGTTTAACTCCCTTAAAACCTCTACCCTGCGCCGGACATCCGGCGCGGGGATTCACACGTGAACGACGACATGAAAAACAAAGATCAATCAGGCTGCGGCCCGCGCTGGGGCTGGGCCAGACGCCACGGCGCAAAAAGTGACGGCATGCCCGGTTGGGGCGGCCCACCCTGGGCACGATTCATGGGCTTCGGCGGCCCCGGTGGGCCGCGCGGCCCCCGCATGTTCGGCCAAGGCGACCTGCGCCTGCTGCTGCTGGCCCTCATCGCCGACAAGCCATCCCATGGCTATGACCTGATCCGCACAATTGAGGCACGCTTCAACGGGGCCTATGCACCGAGTGCCGGAACCATCTATCCAACACTCACTCTTCTGGAAGAGCAGGAGCTGATCGAGGCTACAAATGACGGCGGCAGCAAGAAGTCCTACCGCAGCACGGAAAAGGGTTTGGCGTTCCTGAAGGAGCACGCAGAAGCCGTAATGGCACTGATGCGCCGCATCGACATCTTGGCGGAGGGCGGCAGCGGCGGACCACCCTCACCCGCCATCATGCATGCCATTCACACCTTGCGCAGCGCCATCATGTCGCGCGCAGGAACAACCCGCGAAGAACAGGACCGCATCCGCACCATCATCGAGAATGCGGCACGAGACATCATGAGTGGCAAGTAGTTAGCGCAGCAATTTTGCCGCCGCCTGCCCAGACATGACGGCCCCATGCGCCGTACCGAAATGATGTAGCGATGTCGCCTCTCCCGCAACGACGAGCTTGTCACCCCAATCCATGCCTGCCAGCGCCTTGCGTGTGTTCGACGTCACTCCAACGGCATTGAAGGAATATGAACCGCGCGCAAAGGGGTCCTGTGACCAACGCGTGACCTGCGCCGCCACAGGAGCCGGAAAATCCGTTCCGAACATCGCCTTCAACGCCTCATGAGCAGAAGCCATCATGGCCCGGTCATCAAGTTTCTCCATTTCCAGCGCCTGTGCGCCAGCATGAAATCCGAGCAGCACGGGTGCGCGCGCCGCCCGCGCCAGGCTGACCCATTCGGCCCAAATCCCATCCTTCGGCCCCACCCATTCGATCCAGTCAACATCATCGGGCCAGGCAATCGTGTTGAAGCGCAGCCAGCACTTGTTCAAAAGTCCCATGCGCAAGGTGTCGATGGCCTTCTGCCGCGCCTCGGCCAATGGCGCGCCAAAACGCATGGTTCCCGCGCGCAGAACACCAATTGGAACGGTCACAACAACATGATCGGCTTGCAGGCTGTCGCCGTCTGCAAGGCGCACCAAAATGCCCCTGCCTTGCGGCGTGATTTCTGTCACAACCGTCTTGAGACGGATATCAAGGCCCGTTGCAAGGTGGCCTGTGATCTGATCATAGCCGTCAGGAAACAGCGTATCGCCGCCTGAAAACTCCTCGCTGTCGTCGAAGTATTGGGCGGATTCATCACGCCAATCGCCACCATATTCCTGCTCGACCGTGCTGTTGATGAAGAAACGTACCTGCCGACGCAGGTTATCATCGGCGGATTGCCAATCAGGCGAGCCTTCGATGGCAGCCGCGAGGGATTGATCATCTTCCCGCTTGTCAGCCGCCCTGCGGGCTCTTTTCACCAGTTCTTCTGCGTCATCAAGCCAATCGTCAGACTGGATTTCCTTGCCGCCCTGATCAAGTGTGAGCGATGCATTATAGCTGGTGGACAGGCGTTTGGCCCCGGCAGCATCCGCAAGTGCCGTCATCGGATTTCCCTTCACGCCATGGATCCAGCTTGCGCCAAGGTCCATCGGCAAATCCGGCCAGGCCCGCGACGTCCATATCCGCCCGCCAATGCGATCTCGCGCCTCAAGCACAATGACCTTTGTCCCCATAGACCGGAGGCCTCTTGCAGCTGAAAGGCCAGCAAGGCCTGCACCGATGACAACAACAGTGCGGCCAGCCGCTTGAGCACTTCCCGTTGTTGCCCCGATCAAAGCAGCAGCACCGGTTGCAAGCACACCGCGCCGCGTCCAGCGGTTCATTCTCATTGGCATCTGATCCCCCAAACAAAAACGGGCACTGCGCATGGCGCAATGCCCGAAGATGTTACCGTGTGCCGCAGCGTGCGGCAATGTAAAGACTAGTTTCGCGCCCTGTCGACCAGCTTGTTCTTGGCGATCCACGGCATCATTTCACGAAGCTTCGCACCCACAGCTTCGATCTGGTGGCTGTCATTGTTGCGGCGGATGGCCTTGAAGCGG
>CALMEZ010000163.1 GCA_937864985.1 uncultured Alphaproteobacteria bacterium | reverse complement strand
CGGGCTCGCCGCTGGCCACCGTGCACGACACCTGCACGGAGGTGAACGACCACTTGCAGCAGGTGCACGAGATCGGCAGCGAACTGGGCATCGGCTTCCTCGGCCTTGGCGCTTCGCCCGCGTGGACCAGGGCCGAAACGCCCGTCATGCCCAAAGGCCGCTATGGCATCATGGCCCCCTATATGGACAGAGTGGGATCGCTGGGCCGGGACATGATGTTCCGCACCTGCACGGTTCAGGTGAATCTGGATTTCGCCAGCGAACAGGACATGGTGCAGAAACTCCGCGTTTCACTCGCCCTGCAACCCATAGCCACAGCGCTGTTTGCCAATTCGCCCTTCCTGGAGGGCAAGCCCAATGGCTTCAAGTCGTTTCGCAGCCATGTCTGGACGGATACGGATAATGCACGCGCCGGCATGCTGCCTTTCGCATTCGAAGCGGGCATGGGCTACGAGCGCTACACCGAATACGCGCTCGATGTGCCGATGTATTTCGTGTTGCGCAATGGCACCTTCATCAATTGCGCGGGCGAAAGCTTCCGCAAATTCCTGGATGGAAAGCTGCCGCAATTACCGGGCGAAAAGCCTGTGTTGAAGGATTGGGCTGACCATCTCACCACCATTTTTCCTGAGGTGCGCCTGAAGCGCTATCTTGAAATGCGCGGGGCCGACTCCGGTCCGTGGCGCAGGCTTTGCGCCTTGCCGGCCTTGTGGGTGGGCCTGCTCTATCACCAGCCATCGCTTGATGCGGCGTGGGAGTTGGTCAAAAGCTGGACAGCCGAGGAACGGCAGAGCTTGCGCAATGACGTGCCGGCCAAGGCACTCGATGCAATGATCCGTGGACGGACGGTTCGCGATGTGGCACGGGATGTCCTGAAGCTGGCGCGTTCAGGCCTTGAGGCGCGGAATCTCACGGGGTGCAAGGGCAAGATTGAAACCACGTTCCTTGATGTGCTGGATGAGACGGTCGCTTCCGGCAAGACGGCGGCCGACCAGTTGCTGGCGCTTTATAACAGCACCTGGAACGGTGACATCTCGCGTGTGTTCCGGGATTTTGCCTATTAGACAAGACAGAGTGTCAGGAGACTGGCGCACCATAATGACTGAAATAACGCGGGTTGATTTCTGAAACCGGCAACACAATCAGGATGTCAGTGGTGTTAAACTGGCGGTCAATCACCGCACCATCACCAAAGTAACAGCCGAGGCGCATGTAGGCCTTGACCAGCGTTGGCAGGCCCCGCAAAACCTCCCGCTGGTCGCGGGTCGAAAGCGGCAGCATGCCCATTGCCACCCGATTGTCTGGCAAAGCTGCCACCCGCCATTCTGCCGGCGTTGGCCGGGACGCGGCGATGAAGGCCAGTTCATTAGACAGGGATTCAGGATTTGTCCCTTCCAGACTGGCGCAACCAAACATCACGTCCATTCGGTGTATGCGAACGTAGTTCCAGATGCCCTGCCAGAGAAGCTCCATCACGGGCTTGCCACGGAACCCCTGCGCCACGCAGGAGCGGCCAAGTTCGAGAAAGCGAAGTTCGGAGTGGCGGGCTAGAAGTGGAGCAATGTCAAATTCGGAATGGGAGTAGAAGCCGTCATTGCTCACGGCTACCTCCTGGCGCAACAAGCGATAGGTGCCGATGACCCGGCCGTCTGCCAACGCCGTGCCGTCATCAACCTCCCTGCCCTGCTCGATGACCAGCAGGTGGTCGCAGGAGTCGTCAAAGCAGTCCTGGTCGCGGCGAAGGCTGGCGTTCATTTCACACGGCTTCGCACCACATTCTTCGTAGAACACTTGGTAACGCAGTCGTTGGGCGGCGTGCAGATCTGCCGCACTTGCCGCCATGCGCAGTGCCAGGCCGTTCCGTTGAAATGCGAGCATGCCGTCCCAATGACCCATGCGGGCCTTTTCCAATTTCAAGGTGACAGTATAATAACAGGATCAAGCGGCGCGGCCAGCAACCTTTCGCTTCACCACTTGCTGCAATACCTCTTCAAGATCCTGGCGCTCGAGAGGTTTGGTCAGATGGCCATCCATGCCCGCTGCCAGACACTGCGCCTCATCCTCTGCCCGTGCGTTGGCTGTAAGCGCAACAATGGGCAATGGCGACAGGTTCTGGGCTGCCTCTGCCCCGCGGATGGCCCGGGCCGTGGCATAGCCATCCAGTTCAGGCATTTCGATATCGAGCAGCACAAGATCGAAGGCACGGTCCGTTTCCAGGATTTGCAACGCCTTTGCTCCACTTGATGCACTGACAAGCGCATGCCCGGCCTTGCCCAGCATTGCAGTCGCCACCATGGTGTTGACGGGGGTGTCATCGACAAGGAGAATGCGCAGTGGCGCCCATTTCTGCGGTTTGGCGGCGGTTGTCACGAGCTTGCGCAAGCGGGCCGAGGCACGTGACAGGCTTTCAGCATCACGCGATGTCAGCTGGTTGACCAAAGTGGCTCGGCGCAACGGACGTACCAGATAGCCGGTTGCAGGGGATTTCAGCAGGTTTTGATTCTGGCGGCGCTCTTCCGGCGTCATCATGATCCAAAGCTGCGGTACAGGTTTTCGCGTCTTCTGCAATAGGCGCAAATGACGAATGACAATCTTCGCAGCGGCGCAATCACAAATGATGCCGGTGACGCTGCTACCCGATTGCAGGGCCTTGCTCAGCGGCTTGCCTTTGCTTTGCAACCGGCTGGCGAAGGCGCCTGCGTCTTCCAGGTTCTTGGCAAGGTGATCCAGAGCGGCACTATCGGCCATGATGAGCGCATAGCTGCGGCCCGCCAAAGGTTGCTGGGTGGCCTGAGCAACGGGGGTGCCGGCCTGGTGCAGCGGCAAGGTGATTGTAAAATGGGTGCCGCGGCCCTGCTCACTGGCGACGGCCAATGTGCCATGCATATCAGCCACAAGCTTTTTTGAAATCGCAAGGCCGAGACCCGTTCCACCGTAACGCCGCTGCGTCTGGTCATTGGCTTGGGTGAAGGGCTGGAAGACCCGGTGGAGTTCATCCTGTGACATGCCAATGCCCGTATCGCTGATACGCAGCACCAGCGTTTTGCCGTCATCGACGTCAGCCTCGATGGCAACCGAGCCGCTTTCGGTGAACTTGATGGCGTTGCCTGCAACGTTGAACAGGAGCTGGCGCAAATGAAGATCGCGGATCGGAAGACGCTGCGGCACTTTGCGCGAGATATAGGAGGAGATGACAATGTCCTTGCCGTGGGCCCGCGGCGCCAGGAGCTCGGTGACATTCTCAATGATTGCGCCGGGCTCTGCACCGCCGCCGCCGGTAATATCCGTGGCCTCGGCGCGGGCGCGATCAAGCAGTTCGTCAATCAGCGACAGCAGATTGCGGCTGGAGGTCTGGGCAATGCCTGCGTAGTTTTTCTGTTCGGCGGTCAGTTCGGTTTCCTGCAACAGCCCCAGCATGCCAATGACGCCGTTGAGAGGCGTGCGCAGTTCATGGCTCATGGTGGCAAAGCGGCGGTCACCTTCCTGGGTTGCTTGAATCTCTGCGAGCTGTCGCTTGAGGCTGTCTTTGTCGCGCGTGATCTGGCGGAGCGTGCTACGCAACGTGGTGATGTAATTCCAGGCGAGCATGACGGCGACGAGGATCGACGCCGCGACAAGCAACAGGCCTGCTGAATTGTAGCTTTCACTTTCGGCCAGCAGCTTGGCATTGCCGGCCACGCCACTCAGCAGCAATGTGCCGGCGAGCACCATGGTGGGTAGCGTGAAATTCTGGTCCTGACCCATGGAGGTGTAAGGCGGCTCGCCGGGGTTTGTCTCTGGCGCAGGTGGAACATAAGTGAAGTGACCCTTGGCCATTGCACATCCGGTTTCTCAAAATTGAGTCTGCATTTTAACCGTTCAGGGTTTCTGCAGGCTTAGCGGCTGCGAACGTGGTCAATGCTTGATGAAGCGATTGCAGTGACTTTATGATTCAATTTTTGCGAGTCTCAGGCGGCAGCGCGCAGTGATGCCGGCTTCTGGCGATAGCTCAAGGCTTCGGCCAGATGCAGGCGCGAAATCTGATCCTTGCCGTCGAGATCTGCAATGGTGCGGGCCACGCGCAACACACGGTGGTAACCGCGCGCCGAAAGGTTCATGGCGTCGGCGGCATCGGTGATCAGGCTTTGGCCTGCTGCATCCAGTAGGGCCACCTCTTCAAGCACTGTGCCATCGGCTTCGGCATTGGTTCTGATGTTCGGCAATCCAAGGTCAAAGTAGCGCTGCTTTTGAATGTCTCGCGCACGGGCCACGCGCCGTGCAACATCAGCACTTCTTTCTTTCGGCGCGGGCAGCGCGAGGTCAGACGCCTTCACCGCCTGCAATTCCATTTGAATGTCCATGCGATCAAGCAGCGGGCCCGAGATGCGCGCCTGGTATTCCGCCGCACAGCGCGGTCCCTGGCGGCAGGTATGGCCGGGTTCACCGGCATGGCCGCATTTGCAGGGGTTCATGGCAGCGACGAGTTGAAAGCGGGCAGGGTAGGTGACGTGATAGTTGGCGCGGGCAATGGCGGTCTCGCCCGTCTCCATGGGCTGGCGCAAGGCTTCCAGGACGCGCGGCTGGAATTCCGGCAACTCATCAAGAAACAAGACACCGTGATGTGCCAGTGCCATTTCACCGGGCTTGGCGCGTAAGCCACCGCCAACAAGAGCCGGCATGGAGGCAGAGTGATGGGGGCTGCGGAAGGGCCGGGCGCGCGTCAGCTGGCCATTCTTCAATTCCCCGCCGATCGAGGAAATGATCGAGACTTCAAGCATTTCGCGGGCTTCCATCGGAGGCAGGATGGAGGGCAGGCGCTGCGCCAGCATGGA
The DNA here is from genome assembly GCA_937864985.1 of uncultured Alphaproteobacteria bacterium. Lineage (GTDB taxonomy): Bacteria > Pseudomonadota > Alphaproteobacteria > Rhizobiales > Aestuariivirgaceae > Aestuariivirga. The sequence continues at coordinate 24,164 of CALMEZ010000163.1, read as the reverse complement.
CTTGCCGGCACCGGGTGGCCCTACCATGAGCAGGTGATGGCCACCTGCGGCAGCCACCTCAAGCGCCCGCTTGGCAGTTTCCTGGCCTTTGATGTCCGCGAGGTCCGGCAGGTTTGCATTCTCTTCCTGCATCACAGGCTTGGGCCGCGACAGGACCTGCGTGCCCTTCACATGGTTGATGAGTTGGATCAGGGATTGCGGGGCCAGTATGTCCACGGCCTCACCGGCCCAGACAGCTTCAGCGCCGGATGCCTTGGGGCAAATCAGGCCGAGACCATGGGCATGGGCGGCCATGGCGGCGGGCAGGGCGCCGGACACGGCGAGAAGGCCACCATCCAGCGAAAGCTCACCAATGACCGCGTAACGGTCGAGGAAATCCGGTGGTATGACGCCGAGTGCCGAAAGTACGGCCAGTGCGATCGGTAAGTCAAAATGGCTGCCTTCCTTGGGCAGGTCGGCGGGCGACAGATTGACCACCAGCCGCTTGCCGGGAAGGGCAAGGCCAATGGCATAAAGCGCGGCCCGCACCCGCTCACGGCTTTCGCCGACAGCCTTGTCCGGCAGGCCGACGACGTTGAAAACCGTCTGCCCGCTCACGAACTGGGCCTGGCAATCCACCAGAACCCCTTCGATGCCCTGAAAGGCGATTGTTGACACACGCGACGTCATTGTCCCCGTCCCCTTGCTGGTAACGGGACGTTAACCATGATTCAAGGTTGTGTAAAGAACAAATATGGAACACAGATTTGTGCTGCTTCCATTGGCATTGAACAGGGTGAGGCCTCATGTTCAAAGACTGGCCTCAAAGCAAGGAGACCACCACATGACCCGAACTGTCATCAACACTGATCAGGCACCGAAGTCGCCGGCCTACAGTCAGGCGGTCAAATCTGCCGGGCTTGTGTTCGTCTCCGGTCAAGGCCCATTTGATCCGAAAACGGGTGAGGTGGTTGGCATCACCATCCAGGAGCAGACAGCACAGTGCCTCACCAACATTGCAGAAATCCTGAAAGCCGCCGGCAGTTCACTTGAAAAAGCTGTTTCTGCCACAGTGATCATCGCGGAAGAAAATGACTTCCCCGGCATGAACGAGGAATGGTTGAAGTGGTTCCCGAAGGACCCACCGGCGCGCCAAGGCGCAAAGCTGCCCATCAGACCGAAAGGCATGAAGATTTCCATCGCGCTGGTTGCAGCAGCAGACTGAAGGCTGCACTCACAGGCCTTGCAATATCGAAGGCAATTCCGCCAAGGTTTTGATGGTGAAGAAACGTTCGGATTTGGCAGGCGCTTCGGCCCGATCTAAGATCCAGCTCAGCTCATGGGGAACGTGGACGGCATAGGCACCTGCGGCCAGTGCCGGCAGGATATCGGATTTGATGGAATTGCCAACCATCACGGCATGGTCGGGTACCGCGCCGTGCCGCAAGAACACCTTGGTGTAAATCTCCGGCGTCTTGTCACTCACCACTTCCACGCCGTGGAACCAATCGCCGAGGCCCGAGCGCGCCAGCTTGCCTTCCTGGTCCATGAGATCGCCCTTGGTGATCAGCACCAGACGGTAATGCGGGTGCAATGCCACCAAGGCCTGTTCAACGCCTGGAAGCAGTTCCATCGGATGGAACAGCATGTCGCGACCGGCATCGAGAATTTTCTTCAGTGTCGCCGTTGCAACCTTGCCGCTGGTCACCTCGATGGCTGTTTCAAGCATCGACAGCGTGAAGCCCTTGATGCCAAAGCCATAGGCCGCGAGGTTGCGGCGTTCGGCGGCCAGCAATCGCTCTTCCACATGATGCGGGTCAACATGATCCTTCAGCAGATCTGAAAACAGAGATTGCGTGGCCTGATAATGGCGTTCGTGGTGCCAAAGCGTATCGTCGGCATCGAGGCCAATCACTTGAAGCCCAGCCATCACACACCTGTCCCGTCCGCCCGTTCAGCCAGTTGCAGAACGGTTTCGCGCAACAGACGCAGGTGCAGGGGCGTGGACAGGCGATGATCACCGCCCTTGATGTAACTCAACGTGATGTCCGGCCCGCGCAGCGCGTCAAAGGTCTTGGCGGCATGGGCCGGCGGCACTTCCACGTCCTCGGTGCCTTGCAGGATGCGCACGGGGAACGGCAGGTCCAGGCCCTTGTCGAGCATGCGGTGGGTGGCACCGTCTTCGATCAGTTTCAGGGTGATGGTGTAGGCTTCGCCATATTGCGAGGGCTGGCGGATGAAACCGTTTTCAGCCATCTCCTGCTTCTGGTCCTTGCTGAAGCGATCCCACATCAGGTCCAGTGTCATGTCGGTGGCGGGCGCCAGCAGTACCATGCCGGCGATGCGCCGAAAAGCAGACGGATCTTCTGCTTTCAGACGACTTGCCAGAAGCTGGGCCAGCCAGCCACCCATGGATGAACCGACGATGATGCGTTTGTTCCGCGTATGGGCAAGGAACATGTGCGTGGCTTCTTCTAGCCACTGGCTGATGGTGCCATCGGCAAAAAGGCCAGAGGATTGGCCATGGCCGGAATAATCAAAGCGCAGGCAGGTGCGCCGCGTGGAGCGGGCAAGGTCTGCCAGACTTTCTGCCTTCGAGCCGTTCATGTCGGACATGAAGCCACCCAGCCAGAAGATGCCGCAAGGGCCCAGGTCGTCGTTAGGACCGTCCTTCAGATAGGCGATTGATGCGGTTTTTAGATTGTCGTCATATTGCGTGGCGGGCATGGGTGGTCCGAAAACCCTTCATTTTCGCGTGGAATTCATACGGGAACCTTGCTAACGGTTGCGGGCCGGATTCGCAAATGAAGCATTCAATCGCCTTTCCGGCGCTTAACAATTGGAGATTTAGACCGCTTGAGCATACCCCCACGCCGCCCGTCCGTGACCCGCACGCCGCCCGCTCCCACCAAGGAAGAGGGGCACAAGATCAACAACAGAATCGACTCTCGCGAAGTGCGCCTGATTGGCGCTGACGGCCAGAATGTCGGCGTGGTGCCAACCCGCCAGGCCCTGATCATGGCAGAAGAAGCCGGCCTCGACCTCGTTGAAATTTCGCCCGATGCCAAGCCGCCCGTGGCCAAGATTCTGGACTATGGCAAGTTCCGCTTCCAGGAGCAGAAGCGCCAGGCCGAAGCCCGCAAGAAGCAGAAGGTCATCGAGATCAAGGAAATCAAACTTCGCCCCATGATCGATGATCATGACTTCGACGTGAAGATGAAGGCGGCCAAGCGCTTCTTCGAAGAAGGCGACAAGGTGAAATTCACGCTGCGCTTCCGCGGCCGCGAAATGGACCACCAGGACCTGGGCTACAAGTTGCTGCTGCGTGTGAAAGCCGACATGGCCGAGATTTCAAAAGTGGAACTGGAACCGAAGCCCGAAGGACGTCAGATCATCATGATCCTGAACCCGAAGGGCAAGGGCTGAGACACTCAGCTTCGCGTTTGAATTGAAGAAGGCGGGGCTGAAAGGTTCCGCTTTTTTGTGAGTGCTGGTTCGAGCCACCTGAATTTCAGCAAGGCAGAATTTGTACTTGCCGAACAAATTTCACTGATTAGAAATGAACTTCGAGACGCAGGAAGTAGCGGGCCTTCGATGGGGCTATCGACGTCTAGCCCGATCCAAGTGCCGAAACTGCAAAGACCCCCTTATATCGAGGATAAAATGCTTATTGTCCGATTGAATTTTAAAGCCGTGTTTATAGGCATTTTGCTGATGAGCGATTTTGCTTATGCCCAAACTTTGACAAAGCCACGATATTCGAAGAGCTGCGTATACCTCTACAATCATCGCTACTTGCCAGGACCATCCCACAAGGCGTTTGCATTCAATGCTCCCGCAGGTGTCAATAGAGTTTCTGACAATATGAACTGCTGGTCAACGGATACTCAACCAACAAAGGCATTCGCAATCTCCCATGCATTAAAGGCTTGTGCAAAGGAAGCTGCCCGGCGGGGTGGCTTTCCAAAGTGTAGAATTTTTGCCGCTGAGTGAGCAGTCGGGAAGGTAAGGGTGACGCTTCCCTTTATTGCCAGCGTACGCCGTCATATATCCCTCATCCGCTCGTCGGGCACCTTCTCCCATATGTGGAGGAAAAATGGGAGCAGGTGGCGACGGCCGGATGAGGGATATTGGGTGAACCCAGCTATTCCGCCGCGATGCGCCGCGCCGGTGCTTCGGCAAATTTCTCGGCGTTTTCGGTGAAGAGTGTGCGCAGGTTTTTCGCGGCCGTGTCATAGGCCGTTGCGTCCTGCCAGCACTGGCGCGGATCGAGCAGCTTGGCTTCAACACCTTCGACGGTCACCGGGACTTCGAAGCCGAAGACCTCATCCTTGCGCCACTGGCCCTTGTTCAGTTCGCCCGACAGGGCGGCGTTGACCAGGCGGCGCGTGACAGCAATCGGGAAGCGCTTACCCACCCCATAGGCACCACCAGACCAGCCGGTGTTGACGAGATAACACGGCACATTGGTTTTCAACATGCGCTGGCGCAGCATGTCGCCATATTCAGTGGGGTGACGCGTGAGGAAAGGCGCGCCGAAGCAAGCCGAGAAAGTGGCCGTGGGCTCCTTCAGGCCGCGCTCGGTGCCTGCCACTTTGGCCGTATAGCCTGAGAGGAAATATTCCATGGCCTGTTCCGGTGACAGGCGCGCAATGGGCGGCAGGACGCCGAAGGCATCCGCCGAGAGCATGATGATGGCTTTCGGCGTTGCTGCCATGCCATCGCGGCTGGCATTGCGGATGGCGCTCAGCGGATAGGCAAGGCGCGTATTCTCCGTGAGGCTGGCGTTGGCAAAGTCCGGCAGGCGCGTGTCGGGGTCGACGACGACATTTTCAAGGACTGTGCCCCATTGGCAGGCGGCGCCGAAAATTTCAGGCTCTGCTGCTGCTGACAGATTGATGGCCTTGGCATAGCAGCCACCTTCGAAGTTGAAGACGCCCTGATCCGACCAGCCATGTTCATCATCACCGATCAACATCCGGTCCGGGTCAGTGGAAAGTGTTGTTTTGCCCGTCCCGGACAGGCCGAAAAAAATGGCGGTGTCTCCGGCTTTGCCAACATTGGCCGAGCAGTGCATGGGCAGCACGGCTTTTTCCGGCAACAGGTGATTGAGAACAGTGAAGACGGCCTTCTTGATTTCACCGGCATAGTGGGTGCCGGCGATCAATACGAGGCCCGCCTTGAGATCGAGTGCGATGACGGTTTCTGAACGCGTGCCATGGCTTGACGGGCAGGCGCGGAAGGATGGCAGGCAGAGAATCGTGAGTTGCGGTGCGAAGGCTTCGTTGCGGTCCGTCTTGATCAGCAAATGGCGGATGAACAGTGCCTGCCAGGCGAACTCGGTGATGACGCGGGTTGCCATGGTGTGGGCCTGGTCAGCGCCGGCGCGCAGGTCCTGCACGAAGAGCGACTTCAGGCGGGCGTGCGCCAGCATGTCGGATTTCAGTTGGTCAAAATGGGCCTGGGTCATGGCCGCAGTATTGTCCCACCAGACAGTGCGTTCGCTGGCGGCATTGCGCACCACGAACTTGTCCTTGGGGCTGCGGCCCGTGTGGGCGCCGGTCGTCACGGCAAGGCCGCCGGTTGCCGTCATCGTGGCTTCGCCGCGCTCAATGGCGTCCTGGTAGAGCGCAGCTTCGCCATCGTTCCAGGAAATGCAATTGGCCCAGCGCAGACCAAGCTTGGCCAGTTGGGCGCGTATTTCCGATTCACGTGTGGCGCGCTCGGTGGAGTTGTCGGCGACAATCCGGTCTTCGATCATGGTCATGACGGTCCTCCAGCAGGCAGTGATACAGCCTGTGTGAAGGATTAATTGATTGATGTAAAGAGGTATTTACATCAGTAGTTGATGGTATCGATAATCATTTTTTGATTGATTAACATACATCACTTGATCCGGTAAAATTTTGCGGCCGTGCCGCCAAAGATGGCGTCACTTACGGCCTTGTCACTGCCGACATAGGCTTGGGCGGCGTCATGCCAGCTTTTGTAGGTGCCATTGAGATCCAGCACCGGCCAGTCCGAGCCCCACATGACACGATCGGCACCGAAACTTTCGACAACGTGGCGGGCATAGGGTTTCAGCGTGTCCTGTTGCCAGCCGGGCTTCGCCTCCGTGGCCAGCCCTGACAGTTTGCAAAACACCGGCGTGGTACGGGCAATTTGGGCCATGCGTTTGGCCCAGTCATCAAACCTGGCTTCACGGATCACTGGCTTCATGCAGTGATCAATCACCGTACGCATCTTCGGGCGTTTGTCGAAAAGGCGCTGGAACGGATCAAGATGGATGGGATAACCAAGGGCATCAAAGGTGAGATCCAGATCAATCAACGCATCGAAAGCCCACTGTACATCCTTGCGGTGCATCCATTCAGCATCCGGCAGGTCCTGGATCATGGGCCGTACACCGGCAAGTTTGGGATGCTTTGCCAGACGTTCCAACTGCTTCAGATCATCGCGATTTTCAAAGTCCACCCAGCCGACCACCTTGGCGATGAAATCCGTGCTGTCGGCAATGCCCAGCATATATTCTGTTTCAACAACGGTGGGCGCGGCTTGAACCAGCACGGTGCGGTCAATGCCGCAGGCCTTGAGATGGGGCACCATGTCCTTGGGCATGATAAGCTTGCGCAGGGGCTTGGCCCCTTCGCTCATCATCCAGCCATAGTCGCCGCGGGCCGGATTCCAGAAATGCTGGTGCGAATCGATTTTCATGGTGTCGGCGCCCTTGCATCAATGAGCCCCTGTGCCTTCAGGTCACGCCACAGGGACTTTGGAATTTTTGCTGACATGGTTTTGACATTGAGCGCAACCTGTTTTGGGCTGACGGCACCCGGGATCACTGAGACAACGGAAGGATGCGTCATTGGAAACCGCAATGCGGCTTCTGCCAGCTTGACCTTGTGCGACTTGCATACCGCTTCAATTTTTTTGACCCGATCCATAATGTGCCGGGGTGCATTGTCATAGTTGTATTTGGCACCCTTCACAGCACCCGTGGCGAGAATGCCCGAATTGTAAGGCCCGCCCAGAATGATGCCGATGCCGCGCTTTTCACACAGCGGTAGGAACGTGTTGAGTGAGCCTTCCTGCTCCAGCAGCGTGTAGCGCCCAGCCAACAGGAAAAGATCAAAGTCTCCCCCTTCGGCCAGGGTCTGCGCGACCTCCCATTCATTGATGCCAGCGCCGAATGCCTTGATGACCTTTTCGTCGCGCATTTTTTGCAGGGCCTTGAGGCCGGAGGAGAGCACCGTTTTGATATGCTGGTCGCTGGCAGCCTTGGAGCCATGGGTGAAGATATCGCAGTCGTGGACCAGGAGAATATCGATGTTGTCGAGGCCGAGCCTTTCCAGCGAAAATTCCACGGAACGCATAAAGCCGTCATAGCTGTAGTCAAAGCGTTCCTTGCGTGATGGCGTGTCGAAAAACTTGCCGATGGCGGTGCGTTCACCTGGCGCACAGACGTCCATCAGGCGGCCAACCTTGGTGGAGATCACATAATCCTTGCGTTTCTTGCCTTTCAGAAAATGTCCAAGCCGGGTTTCGGACATGCCAAGCCCATATAATGGTGCAGTATCGAAATAACGCAGGCCATGGTCCCAGGCCGCATCCAAGGTGGCGGCGGCTTCGGCATTGCTCACGGGCTTGAAAAGGCTACCGATGGGCGCTGAGCCAAACCCCAGTTCGGTAAAGGAGATCTGTGCGCCGGAAGGCGCCTTGAAGTGCCGCTTTTTCATGGTCAAAAACTGTCTCCCTGTGGCGGAATTTCTTAGGTGTGTTTCCGTAAAACTGTTATATCAGTTTCAAACGACCTGTCACCCTGAGAGTTTAGACCAATGACCCTGCCCTCCATGATCCGCCTGCATGACACAGACAATGTGCTGGTGACGACACGCATTGTCGAGAAGGGCGAGACGGCGCCTGAGGGCATTGTAACCACGGCCAAGATCATGCGCGGCCACAAGATGGCGTCTGTGAAGATTGCCCAGGGGCAACCGGTGCGCAAGTTTGGCCAGATCATCGGCTTTGCCAAGAGCGATATTGGGGCCGGCGACTGGGTGCATGAGCATAATGTTGTCATGGGCGAACTGGCCCATGACTATGCCTTCGCGCAAGCCGCAAAGAAAGAAGCCTTGTTGCCGGAACATGAGCGCGCCACGTTCCAGGGCTACCGCCGCAAAAACGGCAAGGTTGGTACACGCAACTACATCGGCATCATGACATCGGTGAATTGCTCAGCAACCGTTGCGGCCCACATTGCACGCGAGGTTGAGAAGCAGGGGCTGCTCAATGACTACCCCAATATCGATGGAGTCATTGCGCTGACACAGGACAATGGCTGCGTCATCGACTATCGCGGCGTGATCTTCGACACCTTCAAGCGCACAGCCTGGGGCTATGCCACCAACCCCAACATGGGTGGTGTCATGATGGTTGGACTGGGCTGCGAGGGTTTCCAGATTCCGCGCTTCAAGGAAGCCTACAAGGTGGAAGAGAATGAATTGTTCCGTACAATGACAATTCAGGAAACAGGCGGCACGCGCAAGACAGTAGAAAGGGGCGTCGAATATGTGAAAGAGATGCTGGCTGCGGTGAACAACGTGAAGCGCGAGACTTGCCCGGCTTCCGAGCTGGTGGTGGCGCTGCAATGTGGTGGTTCTGACGGCTATTCCGGCATCACGGCCAACCCGGCGCTGGGGGCTGCCGTCGACATTCTGGTGAAGCATGGCGGCACGGGCATTCTCTCGGAAACGCCCGAGATCTATGGGGCCGAACATCTGCTGACGCGCCGTGCTGCCACGAAGGAAGTTGGCGAGAAACTCGTGGGCATCATCAAATGGTGGGAAGACTATACCCGGCGCAACAACATGGAAATGAACAACAACCCTTCGCCGGGCAACAAGCTCGGTGGTCTCACCACCATTCTTGAAAAATCGCTGGGAGCCGCCGCCAAGGGCGGCACGACGACACTGCAGGCCGTTTACAACTATGCCGAACCGGTGACGGCCAAGGGCTTCGTGTTCATGGACACGCCCGGTTATGATCCGGTGGGTGCCACGGGCCAGGTGGCGGGCGGGGCCAATCTCATGTGCTTCACCACGGGCCGTGGTTCAGCCTATGGCAACAAGCCCTGCCCCTCCATTAAGCTTGCCACCAATACGCCCATTTACAACCAGATGATTGAGGACATGGACATCAATTGCGGTGATGTGATTGAGGGTGTTTCCCTGCAGGCCAAGGGCCAGCAGATTTTTGACCTGATGCTCAAGACGGCGTCCGGACAGAAGACCAAGTCTGAAGAACTGGGTTACGGCGAAAACGAATATGTGCCCTGGTACATCGGCGCGGTGATGTGAATCGCAGGTCCCCTACGCCATTTTTGCACCATGATTGGCCGCCAGATGAAGGCCCCAGAAGCCCTGCTATAAACTCTGAAGCAAGGATTGCTGCTCTAGAAGCGTGGCGGGCAGTGGAGTTTGACGATGGGGTTATTGGGCGGTGGCAAAAAGGCCAAAGGCAAGGGCAAAACTGCCCCGCGCCGTGAGCCCCGCCTTTACAAAGATGACGAAGACGACCTGAAGGCTCCATCTCGCCGGGGCAAGCCCATTCGCAAGCGCCGCGGCTTCTTTCGATGGCTGTTCTCGCTGTTCTTGGCGCTGACGTTCTGGGGAGCCATGGCCGCTGTGCTGGCCTTTGGCGTCTTGTGGTTCTCCCTGCAGCAGGGTGGGCAGTTCAAGATTCCTGCACGCGAACCCGGCATCATGGTTTTGGCTGATGATGGCAGCGAGATTGCCGAACAGGGCACGTTCTTTGGTGATGCTGTCGATATCAAGGAACTGCCAGATTATGTGCCCAATGCCATCATCGCCATCGAAGACCGGCGCTTCTACAGCCACTTCGGCATTGATCCGATTGGCCTCGGGCGTGCCATGGCCCGCAATGTCTTGTCGGGCCATTTGCGTGAAGGCGGTTCGACGCTGACGCAGCAGCTGGCCAAAAACCTGTTTCTGACGCAAGACCGCACGCTGGCGCGCAAGGCGCAGGAAGCGGTGTTTGCGATCTGGCTTGAGACACATTTCAGCAAGGACGAGATCCTGCAGCTCTATGTGAACCGGGTGTATTTTGGTGGCGGAGCCGAAGGCATCGACAAGGCGGCGCGCGCCTTCTACGGCAAGTCTGCCTATGAGCTGTCACTGATGGAGGCGGCCACGCTGGCCGGATTGCTGAAGGCACCGACCACTTATAATCCCGCAAAGAACCCTGAAGAGGCACGTGGCCGCGCCAAGCTGGTGCTCGATGCCATGGTGGAACAGGGTTATGTCTCTTCCGATGACGAGAAGGAGGCGCTCAATTCCAAGAGCACGGCGGCGGCACCATCCGCTGTGGGTGCTACGCAATATGCCGTCGATTGGGTCAACAGCCAGTTGCCCCTGTTCGTCAAGGACCGCTCGCAATCTCTCATCATCGAAACAACACTTGATCCCACTATCCAGGACAACGCCGAAGCCGCGCTGCGCCGTGTGCTTGCGGCCAATGGCAAGAAGTTGAAAGTGGAGCAGGGCGCTGTTGTGACGCTGGATCGTAATGGCGCAATCCGGGCGCTGGTGGGTGGTCGCTCTTACCAGAAGAGCCAGTTCAACCGCGCCACCGTGGCCAAGCGTCAGCCGGGTTCGGCCTTCAAGGCCTTTGTCTATCTGGCGGCGATGGAGAACGGCTATCAGCCGCAGTCCATGGAAGTCGATGAACCGATCACCGTCGGTGGCTGGTCGCCGGAAAACTACAAGCACAAGTATCTAGGGCCGGTCAGCCTGCAGCAGGCCTATGCACAATCCCTCAATACGGTTGCCGTCAAACTGACGTCAGCGCTGTCTCCCGTCACGGTCATTGATGCGGCCAAACGCATGGGCATCACCTCGCCGCTGGGCAAGGATGCGTCGATCGCACTTGGCACGTCTGGCGTTTCGGTGCTGGAGATGGCCACAGCCTTTACGCCCTTCGCAAACGGCGGCCAATCCATCGAACCCTACATCGTCAAGCGGGTGCTGACGCGTGACGGCAAGGTGATTTACGAACGCGCGGGTGATGGCCTGGCCCAGGTGATCGATGACAACATTCTTGGCGAGATGAACGCCATGATGCGCGAGGTCATCAACAGCGGAACGGCCACCAAGGCAAAATTCACCGACATGGACATGGGTGGCAAGACCGGCACCAGCCAGGATTACCGCGACGCCTGGTTCGTGGGCTATACACCTTATTACACAACGGCTGTCTGGATGGGGAATGACGACAATTCGCCCACCAACAAGGTTACAGGTGGTTCCTTGCCGGCGTTGGTCTGGCATGATGTGATGATGGCGGCACACCAAGGCCTTGAGGCGCGCATCCTGCCCGGAACGATTGCCGTGGCGGCACAGCCGGAGCCACAGACGGCGGATGCCAGCAACCCAATGGCTGAACCTGATCCGCAAGTGGTTGATCCGGCACAGCAGGATGCAGTGACGCAACCTTTGCCACGGGCAGCGAAGAAGCGCGGCTTGTTTGCGCGCATTTTCGGGATCGGCGACAGCGGCGATGCGCCACGCAAGAAGCGGCCCTGGGAACTTCGCCAGGAGCAGGGCGGAAACTGATCATACGGCTCGGTGCAAGAGATTGCTGTTCTGCTTGAGCCAGGTCTTGGCGCGGCGCGTGTCCTTGCAATGGGTAAGAACCAGCCGCCAGAAGCGTGGCCCGTGGTTCATTTCGCGCAGGTGCGCCACTTCGTGGGCCGCCACATAATCCAACACAAAGGGTGGCGCGAGGATCAAACGCCAAGAGTAACTCAACACACCATCGGTGGTGCAAGAACCCCAGCGGCTTTTCTGGTCGCGCACCGAGATCTTTCTGTAGGTGACACCCATCGCAGCCGCATAAGTGCTGGTGGCATGACGCAAGTCCTCAAGGGCCTGCTGCTTTAGCCATTCCGTAAGGCGCCGCTGCAGGTGTGCTTCAGAGCCCGGCAAGAGTAGCGTGGCAGATGCCGCATCATAAGAGATGATGCCACGGTGCTTGCCCGTGGTGCGGATCTTCACCTCAACGCCACGCAACATGATCGTCGCCCCGTCAGCAATGACTGATTTGGCTGGAAGGCGGGCGAGCTGATTGCGCATCCAGTCAGAGGACGCGTGCAGAAATTCCGTGATGGCGCGCTGGCTGTGACGACGCGGCAAGGTGAGGGCGAAGCCTTCGCCGTCGCGCGCGGCGCGCAGCACCATGCGTCGCGCAGATGCATGACGGCGCGGGGTGATGATCACAGGCTTGCCATCAAGTTCAAACTCAAATGGAGAAGGCGTTTCGCTGGCGGCAGTCTTGCGGCCAAAGAACATGCTGCCTAGCCTGCGTGTGCGTCCATGAAGGATGCAATGCGGGGGGCAATATCGTGTTCGAAGCGCGAGCCGGAAAACACGCCGTAGTGTCCCACGCCAAGCTGCAGGTGATGCATCTTCATGGTATCGGGAAGACCGGTGCACAAGTCATGGGTGGCGCGGGTCTGGCCGAGGCCGGAAATATCATCACGCTCGCCCTCGATGGTCAGCAAGGCAGTGTCGGTGATGAGGCCCGGATTGATGAGCTCGCCACGGTAATGATAGGTGCCATGAGGAAGGCGCTGATGCACGAACACGCGCTCGACCGTTTCCAGGTAGAATTCTGCCGCGAGATCCATGACTGACATATATTCATCGTAGAATTCCTCGACCTTGCTTGCGGCGCGCACATGGCCCTCAACAAGGTCAAGATAGAGATTGCGGTGCGCCTTGAGATGGCGTTCCGGGTTCATGGCAATGAAGCCCGCCAGTTGCAGGAAGCCCGGATAGACCTTGCGGCCGGCGCCCTGGTGGGTGGCGGGCACTTCCATGATGACGTTCTTTTCAAACCAGTCCACGCCCTTGTCTCGTGCCAGCTTGTTGACGACGGTGGGACTGCAACGGGTGTCGATGGGGCCGCCCATAAGGACCATGCTGAGCGGACGCAGGTCATCCTTGCGCGACGCCATCAATGAGGTTGCCACGAGGACCGGCACAGAAGGCTGGCACACAGCCATGGTATGCACGCGCTCACCAAGGAAATGCAGGGCGTCGATCACATAGTCTGTGTAGTCGTCCAGGCCGAACTTGCCAGCAGCTGCAGGAACATCGCGGGCGTCCTGCCAGTCTGTCACGTAGACATCGAATTTCGGCAACATGGCCTCAACGGTCGACTTGAGAAGGGTCGCGAAATGACCCGACATGGGCGCCACCATCAGGATCTTCTTCTGCGGCGTCTTCGGCGCTTCAGCCTTGCGGAAATGCAGGAGGTTGCAGAAGGGGCGCTGCCAGACAACTTCTTCAATCACGTCGACCGTGGCACCATCAACAACTGTTGTATCGATGTCGAAATTCGGCTTGGCATAACGGCGCGTCAGGCGCTCGAACATGGTTAGGCCGGCCTTGGCGCGCTTACCCATGTCAGTCGCTGCCAGCGGATTGGCTTCGTTCAGCCAGAAGGCAGACTGGGCTTTGGCGGCCATGCGGAATGGCGCCATGGCGGCGTGTTGCATTTCATAGAGGTGATACAGCATTGCCCCTCGCACTCATTTTGCAGTGCAAGATAGACTCAGCTCCAGACCTTAACAACCCCTTAAGTGACTGATTCAACCTGCTTTCAACCCTCCTTCAGGGCGGCAGACAGGGCATCGGCAAAGGCCTTGGGATCGGTTGTGTAGTTGAAATGCTTCATGAATCGGCCATCTGGCCCCATCAGGAAGACAAAAGAGGAGTGATCCATCAAATAGTCCTTTGGTGAATCCTTGTTTTCACGCTTTTCATAGTAAACGTGCCATTCCTTGGCCATGACGGCCAGCTGTTCCGGGGTTCCCGTGAGGCCTGTCCAGCGCGGCCCGAAGCTCGCAACATAGGACTTGAGAACCTCTGGTGTGTCGCGCTCCGGATCGATCGATATGAACACGGGCTGCACGTCCTTGGCCACATCACCCAGCTGGTCCAACGCAGCGGCCATGACCTGCAGTTCCGTCGGGCAAACATCCGGACAATAGGTGTAGCCGAAAAACATCAGCATGGGCTTTCCGGCAAAGTCTTTCTCGGTGACTTTGACTCCGTCCTGGTTGAGCATTTCAAAGTGACCGCCGACCAGCGCGACGCCGGACCCGCGCGGCAGGTTGGGCGCTTCAATCCAGGCGATGACGCCGACAATCGCCGCAACGATCATGATGGTGATGGCGAAAAACACGCGCCGCGGCGACGGCAAAAAACTGGGCTTGAAGTTTTGCATGATGCTTGTGGCTACACTAGTATGATGCTCATGAAAACGGAAAACACATTTGCGCAGCGGCGGGTTGGAGCCTGCTATCACATCGATAATGACTGACCGCGCCATTCCCGAAACCGAGCCGCCATTTGCCGGCGCACAAAGCCCAATTCGCCTGCGGACGCTGGTACGGCTGCGCTGGGTTGCAGTGTTCGGCCAGGCGCTGGCCGTCGTGTTCGTCTCCCTTGGGCTTGGCTTCAAGATGCCGCTGCAGGCCTGCCTTGCGGTGATTGCGCTGAGCGCCTGGGTCAATGTGTTCCTGTCATTGCGCTGGCGCGCCGGGCAAATGATGTCGGTGCGCACGGCAGGCATTCTCCTCGCCTATGACATTGCGCAACTGGCGCTGCTGCTATTCCTAACGGGCGGCATCGAAAACCCGTTTGCCTTCCTGTTTCTCGTTCCGGTCACCGTTTCAGCAACCTCGCTCAACGGGCGTTGGACCATCGGACTTACGGCGATGGCCTTTGTACTTGTGACACTGCTGGCCAATTTCCATATGCCCCTGCCCTGGAAAGAGCAGGACGATTTCAAGCTGCCTCTCACCTATACGGCGGGCATGTGGATCGCGGTCATCTGCGGCATCGGCTTTTCGGTCATCTATGCGCGGCGCATGGCCGAGGAATCGCGCATCATGTCAAATGCGCTTGCTGCCACAGAGCTGGTGCTGGCGCGCGAACAGCGCCTGTCGGCGCTTGATGGCCTCGCTGCCGCTGCCGCCCATGAGCTTGGCACGCCGCTGGCGACCATTGCGCTGGTTGCCAAGGAACTGAAGCGAGAAATGCCTAAGAATTTCTCCCATGCCGATGACATTGACCTTTTGATCAGCCAGACGGCGCGCTGCCGGGAAATCCTGACACAGCTTTCAGACCGTGAAAAAGCTGATGACGAAATCTTTGGCCATGTGAAGCTTGAAGCGCTTCTGGAAGACCTGGTTGCACCTTTGCGCGGTTCTGATGTGCAGATTGAAATCCACTGTCAGGACAGCGGGGACGCTTCAGAGCCCGTGCTGAAGCGCAACCCCGGCCTTGCCTATGGGCTGTCGAATATTCTTGCCAACGCCATTGATTTCGCAAAGGTGCTTGTGGTGGTCGAGGCGCGTTGGACCCATTCATCCATTACTTTGCAAGTGCGTGATGACGGCCCAGGCTTTGACCAATCCATCATTGACCGGCTGGGCGACCCTTACGTGACCACACGCCCCGGTTACGATGGCACGCCTGAACCCAATGAAAACGGACGGCATGAAGGCATGGGGTTAGGCCTTTTCATTGCCAAGACCCTTCTGGAACGATCAGGCGCCACAGTGTCTTTGGGCAATGCAGTGCCACCCGCCCATGGCGCAGTGGTCACGTTGACCTGGCACAGGCAAGCCATCGACCTTGGCTTGCAGCCCGCAAAAAAGCTTGACCCCTCGCCCTCTCAGCTTCATTGAGAGGCCATCATGGTGAATAATGCGGTCCTGCCACTGGATAAGACATTGCTGCTGGTTGACGACGACAAACCGTTCCTGACACGGTTGGGCCGCGCCATGGAAGCGCGTGGTTTTGTCGTGCGCATGGCAGACACAGTTGCTGAAGGCATTGCCGAAGTCGGCAGATCGGCGCCGGGTTATGCTGTGGTTGATTTGCGGCTGGCGGATGGCAATGGCCTTGATGTGATCGAAGCCTTGCACGCAGCACGACCCGATGCGCGCGTCGTGGTGCTGACGGGCTATGGCAATATTGCCACCGCCGTAACGGCTGTGAAACTTGGCGCCATAGATTATCTTGCCAAACCGGCTGATGCGGATGCCGTCTACAGCGCGCTGATGTCAGAGGCGGTGGCACGCAATGCACTGCCGGAAAACCCGATGTCAGCAGACCGGGTGCGCTGGGAGCACATCCAGCGTGTGTTCGAATTGTGCAATCGCAATGTCTCAGAGACGGCGCGCCGCCTCAATATGCACCGCCGCACCTTGCAACGCATTCTCGCCAAGCGGGCACCAAAGTAAACGGATCACGGATCCCAAAGACTATGCAGGCGCTGGGCCGCGTGACGGGCGAATGACAGCGTCAAGGCCTTGCGCCTCGCTGCGACAAGCGGATGCGCGGGGGCTTCGCGCAGGATTTCCGCACCGAACTGGTCCGCAACGATAAGGCCCGCATCTGGCGGCATCATTGATTGATCCAGCCCGACCGGAATCGCAAAGAACAGCTGATCGCAATAGTCGCGGTATTCCGGCCACTTCTGGTCGACGAGAAAATCCTCGCGGGATGACTTGATCTCAACAATCCAGACCGTGCCATCCGGCTTAATGCCAATCAGATCAGCCCGGCGGCCCGATGCCAGGGTATATTCGGCAAGAACCGCCAAGCCATGCGCCCGTAGCAAGCGGCCCGCGCCGCGTTGCACGGCGAGCGCGGTTTCGGACTGGCGGCCGTCGGGGCGTGGCGGTTGGTAGGTGGGTATGACGGGCTGGCTGGACATGACGCCCTGCCTCATCAATCTTCGTCGAACTTGGTGGACACAAGGGCGTCTAGCGCTGCCATTGCTTCTGCCGCCTGAGGCCCCGAAACTTCAACGGTGACAGAAGTGCCCTTGGAGGCAGCAAGCATCATCAGACCCATGATTGATGTTCCCGGCACAGACTGGCCATCTTTGCTGACGGTCACCGTAGCATCAAAACCTTCGGCGCATTTCACAAATTTTGCTGACGCACGGGCGTGCAGCCCGCGCTCATTGAGGATTGGCATCTCGCGCATCAGAGGCGTCATCAATCACCCAAGACCTGACTTGCGATGTTAATGTACTTGCGCCCGGCGTCCTGGGCGGCCGAGGCGGCCTTGTGCAGGTTGCAATCGCCGCGAATGCGGGCCAGCTTCACCAGCATGGGCAAGTTGAGGCCTGCCACCACTTCCACCCGACCTTCTTCAAGAAGTGAGATTGCTAGATTTGATGGCGTGCCGCCGAACATGTCGGTCAGAATGATCACGCCTGTGCCTGTGTCCACCTTCTTGACGGCGGCAGCGATGTCACTGCGGCGCGTGTCCATCTTGTCATCGGCGCCGATGCAGACGCCCAGGACCTGGTTCTGCTTTCCGACAATATGTTCCATGGCATGGATGAATTCTTCGGCTAGCCTGCCATGAGTTACAATGACAAGACCAATCATCCGCCAAACGCCTTTACCATTTCAGTGCCATTCCCAATTCCACAAAGCAGTGCTGTTTACGCTGTGGCGGGGCGGCGGGCAATGACATCGTTTCGGGTCAGGTCAGGTGCTGGAAGGCCGCCCGCAGGACCGATGGGGCAGAGGGACGAAGGGGATCGAGCGAGATTCTGGCCAACCGATGGTCCAGCAGGTTAACAGTCAAATCGCCAGGTTCCGGCAGGCGCTCAGTGCGGGTATCAGGCTTCAGATCAACCACTAGAACTAATGGGCAAGCGGCATGGGGCTTCACGGATACTATTCCGAGGCCCCGCACCTCAAGCTTGCCCCTGATTGTCCTGGGGCAGCGAACCCACAACCGATGCCCACGCACATAAACCTCTGTCTGGTCATCAGCGACAAGGTCCGCCCGCATCATGTGACGGCCTAAACCCGTTCCCGGCTGATCAATCAGGCGAAGGGCAAGGTCGGATTTTCCAGAGCCTGAAGGTCCCCGCAGCATGACGCCTTTCCCGGCGATTGCTACTGTCGTGGCATGAACCAACAATGATGCCGCAGTCACTTCTTGCCCCCGCTTTCTTCAAGGGCCGGCAGCTGAACGGTGAAGCGCGCACCGGCGACGTTGCGCTGACCATCTGCGCCTTTCGCACCCATGCGGTTTTCCGCCCAGATCTTGCCACTGTGGGCCTCGACAATCTGGCGAGAAATGGCAAGCCCTAAGCCAGAGTTGTTGCCGAAGCTGGTTTCCGGCCGATCCGTGTAAAAACGCTCGAACACGCGTTCCAGGTTTTCGGGCCTGATGCCCGGACCATTGTCCTCGACGCGCACTTCGATCACCTTGGCGGCGCGGCGCAGGCGCACATGGATCTTGCTGCCGGGCGCCGTGAATGACACGGCATTGTCGATAAGGTTGCGGAAGACCTGTGACAGGCGGCCATCCTGTCCCAGCACCCTGTAACGCTCTGACTGGTCTTCGCCAGCAGGCGGCGGCTGCACGGTGAGGATGATTTCCGGCTTCCTGCTGTCGCCCACTTCATTGGTCATGGAAACGATGGCGGCGATGAGCCTTGCAAGATCGACAGGGCGCGTTTCATTGCGTGCCAGTTCGGCGTCGAGCCTCGAGGCATCGGAAATGTCGGTGATCAGGCGGTCCATGCGGCGCACATCCTGCTTGACAATTTCGATAAGCCGTTCGCGCTGCTCATCCTTCTTCACAAGAGAAAGTGTTTCGACTGCACTGCGCAGGGAGGTCAATGGATTCTTCAATTCGTGGGACACATCGGCTGCAAAGGCTTCGATGGCATCAATGCGCTTGTAAAGGGCATTGGTCATGTTGGAGAGCGAGCCGGAGAGATCGCCGATCTCGTCCTTGCGCTTGGTGAAGTCGGGAATCTCGGGTCGGCGTGAAATGCCGCGGCGGATTGCCCGCGTCGCCGCCGACAGCTTGCGGATGGGATTGGCAATGGTACTGGCCAACAGGGCGGACAGCAACAGAGACATCAACGTCACCAGGCCAAAGGTCAGCGCCACGACACGGTGTTCGGCGCGCAGAACACTGTCAATTTCGCCGCCGGGATTGCTCAGCACCAGCGCCCCGAGAACGGCACGAAAGCGCTGCACGGGAACGGCAACCACGACGATGATTTCATGATTTTCATCGAGCCGCACCTGGCTGACGCTGGCACCGTTCAGGGCAGCGGCGACTTCCGGATAGTCTTTGTTCTTGTCGAGGCCGTATTCGACACGGGCTGGATAATCCAGCGTGAAAATGCGGCCCAGAATCCAGTTCCAGCTGCGGACGAGGATGTTTTGCGGCGTGTTGTTGGGAGGTGTGGTTACAAAATCATCCGCGCCCATCAGGAAGCGACTGTCGACCAGCAGATTGCCCTCGGTATCAATGATCTGGGCACGATTGCCGGTATTGGCGATCAAGCGCTTCAACACAGGCCCGGCCGATTCCGGATTGATCGGGAAGTCCGTTACGTCCTGGGCGTCAGGATCGGCGAGGGGATCAAGCGGCTCCTGCAGGGAATTCGGATTGATGACAATTGAACTGGTATCGGCCGTGGCAGAGCCGGCGATGGCTGCTGCCATGATCTGCGCCTGGGTGCGCAGCGATTGCGCCTTGGTGTCAATCAGACTTTGCCGGAACTGGTTGAAATAGATGATGCCGAAGGCCAGCATGGCCATGCCCAGCATGTTGATGATGAAGATGCGGGCCGTCAGGCTGCCAGGCGCAAAGCGGTCAAAGAACGAGCCCTGCGGCGTGGCGCGCGTCAGGGCATCTTGCAGCTCTGTCGCGTCGTCAGCGTCGGATCGGTCAGGTGTTTCTATGTCCTTTGGCCTGTCCAGCATAGGTTCAGGTCAATAGCACATCACGGATGCAAGGGGCAGCCGATCTGCTCACTGTTCCTTGAAGCGGTAACCGACGCCATAGAGCGTCTCAATCCCGTCAAAGGCCGGGTCCACCTCGTTGAACTTCTTGCGCAGGCGCTTGATGTGGCTGTCGATGGTGCGGTCATCAACATAGACTTGGTCATCATAGGCGGCATCCATCAGGGCATCGCGGCTTTTCACAATACCCGGGCGCTGGGCCAGCGATTGCAGAATCAGGAATTCGGTCACTGTCAGCACGACAGGCTTACCATCCCATGTGCAGGAATGACGATCCGTATCCATCGACAGTTTGCCACGCTCGATGACGCGGGCCGCTTCCACGGGGGCCGCAGCGGCATCACGCGCGGTGGCGCGGCGCAGCACTGCTTTGACGCGCTCTACCAGCAGGCGCTGTGAGAAAGGCTTCTTGATGAAATCATCAGCGCCCATCTTGAGGCCGAAGAGCTCATCAATCTCATCATCTTTCGATGTCAGGAAAATGACTGGAAGGTCCGTCTTCTGGCGGATGCGGCGCAGCAGTTCCATGCCGTCCATGCGCGGCATCTTGATATCGAAGATGGCCATATCCGGTGGGTTGTCCTGCAGGCCCTGCAAGGCAGCAGCTCCGTCGTTGTATTTCTGGACGGTGTAACCCTCGGCTTCCATGGTCATGCCCACAGAGGTCAAGATGTTGCGGTCGTCATCCACCAAGGCAATGGTCGGCATCTTTTTGTTCATCCTGTTACAAGTCCCCTGTCGCTTAGGTATGAAACTGGAACAAATTGTGGCAGACATATAGGCGGTTTGGTTTGCAATTGCGAGGGTTTGGCCATGGATGAAACAAAGCGGGAATCTCTGGTTGCGGCAAAAGCCATGCTGGCAGCAGCGCGGACAGCCACGCTTTCCGTCATTGATCCGGACACGGGTGGTCCATTTGGCGCGTTGGTCAATGTCGCTGTTGATGCTGACCTTCGACCCATTATCCTGACGTCGACGCTTTCACGGCACACACAGGGCCTTCTGAAGGATGCGCGTGCCAGCATCATGGTGCATGGCGAGCTTCCGACGGACCGCGACCCGTTGACGGACATGCGCCTGACAGTGACAGGAACTTTCACCAAGACAACGGATATCGCGGCGCGGGCGTGCTATCTCCAACGCCATCCCTATGCCGAGCTCTATGCCGATTTTGGCGATTTTGCCTTCTGGCACATGCAGCCGGAACGGCTTTACGTTGTTGCCGGTTTTGGCCGTGTCTATAATTTTGACATGGGAGCCGTCAGGGCCGCAGCGTGATGTCAGCGGGCGCACTGTTGGCAATCACCTCGTCGGCATTCAGCATGTCGTTTGAGGCAATCCAGTTCCGGGCATAGGCCTCATCATGGCCATGGCTGAGGATGCGCTGGGTGAGGCGGCGTTCCAGCTCGGGCTTTGGCACATCCAGATAGATCGAAACGTCAAACAATGGCTTGAGGGTGTTCCATGGTTCACGCTTCAGCAGCAGATAAAGGCCCTCAACGATGATAAAGCGCGTCATGCCGTCAATCACATCGGCTGCGGCGCGCGACAACTCCATCGTCCGGTCAAACACCGGAATGGCAATGTCCGCCTCGCGTGACTTGATGCGCCTCAGGAGATGGGCAAAGCCAGTGGCATCAAAGGTGTAATAGGCGCCTTTGCGCGCGCGGTGGCCACGCGCATTGAGAACGATGTCATCGAAGTGATAGCCGTCCATTGGCACGACGACAGCGGTATGCCCCTGCACCAAAAAGGCCTTGTGCAATTCTGCAGCCAGCGTTGACTTGCCGGAGCCGGGCGGACCGGCCACGGCAATCATCACCCTCTCAGCACGCCCGGCGCGTTCAATCAGAGACCGGGCAAGTTCGGCCACATCCATTACATGACCAATTCGGGCGGCGGCGTCTTGGCGCCTGTCATGAAGGCCACAGCGTCCGACATCGAGAAGTCCTTCGGATTGATGACGCAAAGCCTCTTGCCCAGACGGTGGATGTGGATGCGGTCACACACCTCAAACACGTGGGGCATGTTGTGCGAAATCAGCACGATGGGCAGGCCACGCTTGCGCACGTCCTTGATCAGTTCGAGCACGCGGCGCGATTCCTTCACACCGAGTGCTGCCGTCGGTTCATCCATGATAACAACCTTCGATCCGAAGGCCGCAGCACGCGCCACGGCCACGCCCTGGCGCTGGCCACCGGACAGGGTTTCCACAGCCTGGTCGATATTCTGAATGGTCATCAGGCCCAGTTCCGACAGCTTGTCGCGGGCGAATTTTTGCATGCGGGCCCGGTCCGACATGCGGAACAGGGAGCCGAGAATGCCGGGTTTCTTCCATTCACGGCCCAGGAACATGTTGTCGGCGATCGAGAGTGCCGGCGACAAAGCGAGGTTCTGATACACGGTTTCAATACCGGCGTTGCTGGCATCCTGCGGCGAGCGGAAATGCACTGCCGTGCCATCCAGCGTGATTTCGCCGTGGTCGGGTATGACGGCACCGCAGAGTGCCTTGATCAATGTTGACTTGCCCGCGCCGTTGTCGCCGATGACGCCGAGGATTTCGCCGGGATAAAGATCGAAGTCCGTGCCATTCATGGCCACAACCTGGCCGTAGCGCTTCATCAGGCCGCGGGCGCGGAGGATGGGCTGCTGCTTTTCCAGGTTGGGATTGTCCGGCGCCTTGCTGACCGCTTCGAAATGTACCATGGCAGGTATTTCTGATGCAGCCTTTGCGGCTGGCTTCCTTGCTGCCGCTTTTTTCGGCGCAGCTTTTTTGGCTGTCTTTGCCACTTTCTTCGCGCTCATTGCGAAGCCCTCCTCAACCATTGATCAAATGCGACGGCAACGATGATCAGGCAACCCGATGCAAACATCTGCCAGTAACTGTCAACGCCCGCAAGCGACAGGCCGGTGTTGAACACGCCAACGATGATGGCGCCCAAAACCGAGCCTGCAATCGAGGCGCGGCCACCGAACAGCGAGGTGCCGCCGATCACCACGGCGGTGATCGAATCCAGATTGATGTTTTCAAAGGCAATTGGGCTCATGGAGCCGACGCGGCCGATGGCCACCCAGCCGCAGAAGCCGCAGATGAGGCCAGCCAAGGCGTAAACCGAAACCAATGTTCGCTCGGTCTGAATGCCAGTGAGCATGGCCGCGTCCATGTCGTCACCAACAGCATGCACGTGCCGGCCCCAGGGCGTGCGGCTCAGCATGTACCAGGCGAGGGCGGCCAGAAGCAGCAGCGCAATGCTACCGTAAATAAACTTCGCACCCAGGATTTCGAAGCCATTACCGAACCACAAGAGGCCGGGTGCGGTCTGTTCGAGGTCAATAGCGCGAACAGATTCAGAACCGGTGTACCAGAGTTTCAGGGCATTAAAGGCAAAGAAGGTGCCGAGGGTGGCAATGAAGGGTGGGATGCGCGCCTTGGTGACGAGCAATCCGTTGACGGTACCCATAACAGTACCGATTACTATCGCCAGCAGAACCACAAAATAAAATGGAAATGGCTGAGCAAAAAAACCTGCCATACCTTCCATCCCAAGCCAGTTGAAAAGTGCGGAAAGGCCTGGTGCACCAATCGTTGCCCATCGTGCGGCTACCATTGCGCAGATTACCAGCATGGCACCCACTGACAAGTCGATGCCGGCCGTCAAAATGATGATTGTCTGGGCAATCGCTATGATGCCCGTCACTGTCACCTGCTTCAGGATCAGGGACAATGTACCAGCCGACATGAAGTTCTTCGCAATCAGACCGAAGACAAGAATGCTGACTACCAAGATGATGGCTGGAATAGCAGTGGGGTTGGCGCGCAAATAACCGCGGGCGCGCTGCAAAGCTGAGAGATTATTGTCTTCGAAGCTTGCAACAGTCTTGTCGGCCTCGTTCAGCTTGGCTTCGAAATCGGAAATGGTTTTGGTCGGCGCGGAATTGTCACTCATTTGCCGTCTCTGTCCTCCCCTGCGGGGCGCCTCTGGCGGATGCCCTTCGTCACATATGTGAAGGGCGACATTACTGTCGCCCTCCATGTCGTCAAGTAGGTGTCAGGCGATTAGCCCCAGCACTTGGCCAGGCCTTCCTTGGAATCGATCGACTTCACGCCGTCGGCGGGCTTGTCGGTGATCAGGTTGACGCCGGTGTTGAAGAAGGTCAGGCCGTCAGAAGCCTTTGGCTTGGTGCCATCCTTGGCGAAGGCGGCGATGGCTTCAATGCCCTTCGATGCCATGAGCAGCGGATACTGCTGCGATGTGGCACCGATGACGCCAGCGGCAACGTTCTTCACACCAGGGCAGCC